>NZ_JBAWFH010000001.1:0-1644 GCF_049591685.1 Rhodococcus sp. (in: high G+C Gram-positive bacteria)
GCTCCTCGGTGGCCATCGGCACCAGGTATTCGCTGTCGTTCACCATGACGTTCGTGGCGATGCCGACGGGGATGCCTATGACGCCGACGACGTTCTCCACCATGTGATCGGCCTGCTCGACGGACAGACCGTTGTTCGGGTCGAGCGAAGCGAACACGGACTCGGCCAGTGCGGTGCGGTTCGCGACGACGCTGCGCCTTTCCCTCGGCGACAGATCTTTGAATCCTGGAATGCGACTGCTGACGGGCACTGCTTCCTCCACGTGTTCTTTTGTGACCCGTCCGCGGGACGCGGTCACCTGGTGTCGATCGGAACGTTACGGAGGCAGTGTGACCTGGAATATGGGTGATGAACACACGAGATTCGGGCTTCGATGTGTCATCGTCACATCATTGTCGGAAACGAGCGGAGCGTAAGGCATCCAGCCGCACCGCTGTCGAGATGCGGAACAATGCTTCGTCCGTACGCCAGCCGTCGCCGAGCAGCAGACGCAACCTTTCGAGACGTTGGAGGATCGTGTTGGTGTGGTAGCTGAGCGCGCGCGCGGTTTTCGTGGGACTGGACTCGTTGCGCACGAATGCGCGCAGCGTCGGCACCAGGTCGGTGCCGTGCTCTGCGTCGTATTCGATGACGGGTCCGATCACATGGTCGATGAACGCGTGCACCGCATGCGGGTCCGATCCGAACATCACCATGTACGGATGGAACGCCTCGGTGGTGACGACGTCGTCGTCGATGCCGAGTGCGTCGATCAAACGCGACGTGCGATGAGCGACGTCGAAGCTCACCGACAAGGCGTCGACCGTTGGCGCCTGCGGTGGGACGACGACGAGGACTTCGGAGGCGCCGCCTGCGAGCAACATGCGTCGAAGATCCTTCGCTTCACCCATCGGGTCGGAGGTGTGCACTACGGCAACGAGTACGTCGGAGTAGTCGCTCACCAGACCGCCGCGCCGATAGCGCTCGGCCACAAGTGATGCAGCGACAGAACGTGATTGGACCGGAACGACAATGACGAGGACGGTGTCGAGAGTCGCGATGTCCACGTCATGGACGCGTGCGCGTCGATCCAGATCGCGACGTCGTTCGGGTGACGAATCGAGAACGTCGGCGATGAGTTCGTGCCTGACACGTTGGTCGGCGTCGGCGACGGCATTGTGTTGCAGGGTGAGTAGCGCGGCTACCTGGGCTGCACGCTCGATGGTGCGCTCATCGACCGAGCCGAGTTCGAGTTCGCCAGGGCTGAGCAACACGGCGCCGAAGAACAGTTCGCCAGCGGTCACCGCTGCGACCACCTGAATATCGGGCGCAGGAGCGTCGACATAGCTGCAGTGGCCGGTGGCGCGACTGTGCTCGATGGCGAGACGCGCGCCGCTCGACACGCTGACCACGGCCGACACGTTCGCCGACGGTGCGGACGACGCCAGGATGCGCATGTCGGCGTCGACGATGGTCACGTAGCGCTCGAGAGCGCGGGCGAGAGTGGTGGCCACCTGACCGAACCCTCCGCCGACCAGCACCGCCTGCACGAGTTCCTGGTGAACGGTGTTGGATCGATCGCGCACCGCGACATGGTCGGTCAACGTCTGCAGTGCACGGCGTGACTCTTCTTCCGAGGCACGAAGCTGAGCGAGCGTGCTGGCG
>NZ_JBAWFH010000002.1:0-6791 GCF_049591685.1 Rhodococcus sp. (in: high G+C Gram-positive bacteria)
CGAGCGCGCGCGAAGCACGCTCTCGAGCCGTTCGCAGGCGCTCCGGGCGACCGGGTACACTCGTCAACCGTGCTCGGGCGCGGTCTGCCGACCCGCCCGCACGACGCCTCCGTAGCTCAGGGGATAGAGCAAGGGCCTTCTAATCCCTTGGTCGCAGGTTCGAATCCTGCCGGGGGCACCACCGATCGAGCAAGAGTGTGGTGGAAAGTCCGGGAAGGTATGCGATGCGCGATGTCCTGGGCGAGCTGATCGACGTCTGGCGGTCCGGCGGAACCACCGGGATGGCCACCGTGGTGCGCACCTTCCGGTCTGCGCCGCGCCCCCCAGGAGCGTCGATGATCGTCGCGCCTGACGGCACTGTGAGCGGATCGGTGTCGGGAGGCTGCGTCGAAGGTGCGGTGTACGAGGTGGCCACCGCGGTGGCGGCGGGCGATTCGCCGGTGTTGGAACGCTATGGAGTGTCCGACGACGATGCGTTTGCGGTCGGCCTGACGTGTGGGGGCATTCTCGACGTCTTCGTCGAACCCGTTTCGCAGTCGTCGTTTCCGGAACTGGCTTCTGTGGCCGACGCGATCGCGGCGGACCGGCCGATTGCAGTTGCAACGGTGATCCACCATCCCAATCCGACCCGTGTCGGTTCCCACCTCGTTCTCGGTCCGTCCACTTCCGCTGGTTCGCTCGGTTCCGCGCGCAGTGACGCGGCCGTCGTGGACGATGCGAGGGGCCTGCTCGCCGCAGGCAGATCAGCGACGCTCACCTACGGCCCGGACGGAGAACGGCTCGGTGACGGCATGGAGGTCTTCGTCGCGAGTTACGCCCCGCGTCCACGAATGCTTGTTTTCGGTGCGATCGATTTCGCGGCAGCGGTCGCGGAGCAAGGTGCGTTCCTCGGCTACCGGGTGACCGTGTGCGATGCGCGGGCCGTGTTCGCGACGCCGCAGCGGTTTCCGTCGGCCGCCGAGGTCGTCGTCGATTGGCCGCATCGCTATCTCGCGCGTCAGGTGGAGGAAAAGGCGGTCGACGACCGCACGGTCGTCTGTGTTCTCACTCACGACCCCAAGTTCGACGTACCACTGCTCGAGGTCGCCCTACGGCACGAGGATTTCGCGTTCGTCGGTGCGATGGGGTCTCGCCGGACGCACGACGACCGGGTCGAACGGCTGAAGAATGTGGGTCTGACCGACGTCGAACTGGGCCGACTGTCGAGTCCCGTGGGCCTTGACCTGGGCGCGCGTACTCCGCAGGAAACCGCCGTGTCCATTGCCGCGGAGATCGTCGCGAAGCGGTGGGGCGGATCGGGTGAACCGCTCGCGTCCCGCCGAGGACGAATCCACCACGATTGAGGTAGGCGGGGGCGGCAGGGCCTACGACGGGGCGTAGGACTTCGCGGGCGCTGATTATCGATGCACCACAAAGACCTCTTACTCTGGATGTCATGGCAGCACAGCAGACCGAGACAGCCGAACCGTCACCGACAACACCGATGTCGACGGCATCGACATCGGTGTTCGCGACGGCCGGTCTGATCGCGGCTGTCGTCGCGGCGCTCGTCATCGGTCTGTCCGCCTCCGAAGCCCTCGTCCTCCTTGGAATCCCCGACCCGGGCCCGGTCACCACCTACGGCCTCCCTGCCGTCCGTGCAGCTGGTGAGATCGCAGTGTCGATCGCAATCGGATCCTTCCTTCTTGCCGCCTTCCTCGTTCCGCCTCAGAAGAGCGGAGTACTCGACGTAGGCGGCTACCGTGCGGTTCGTACCGGGTCGATCGCGGCGATCGTCTGGGCTGCATGCGCACTGGTCTTGGTCCCGCTGACGCTGTCCGACACGTCCGGCCAGCCCTTCACCGAAGCTATCAAGCCGGACAATCTCTGGGTCGCCCTGGACCAGGTCGAGATTGCGGGCGCCTGGCGGTGGACGGCCATCCTCGCCGTCGTTCTCGCGGTCGCATCGCGTGCCGTATTGCGGTGGTCGTGGACGCCGCTTCTGTTCGTCTTCGCGATCGGAACCTTGATGCCGATCGCGGTCACCGGGCACTCGTCGTCGGGTGGTTCGCACGACGTGGCCACCAACAGCCTGATCCTGCACCTCGTCGCGGCGACGGTCTGGGCCGGCGGGTTGTTTGCGGTGCTCGCACACGCGCGCCGCAGAGGTGCGCACACCGACGTTTCGACACGGCGTTTCTCGACCATTGCCACGGTGTGTTTCGTCGTGATGGCGGCCTCCGGCGTCATCAACGCACTGGTGAGGGTCTCGATATCCGACCTGTTCGACAGTCTGTACGGACGCTTGATCCTCGCCAAGATCCTTGCCCTCGTGGTCCTCGGATTCTTCGGCTGGGTGCAACGTCGACGCTCACTGCCTGCACTCGCGGCCGATCCGGAATCGCGATCTGCGCTGATTCGCTTCGCCGGTGCCGAGGTCCTAGTGTTCGCAGCGACCATCGGTCTGGCCGTCGGGCTGGGGCGGACCCCGCCGCCCGCAAACATCGACCCCGACCTTTCGCTCACCGAAGCTGCACTCGGCTACGACCTCGCAGGGCCGCCCACCACAGCACGATTGGCGCTGGACTGGCGTTTCGATCTGATCTTCGGAACAGCTGCGGTCGTCCTGGCGGTTTTGTACATCCTCGGCGTACGGCGGCTTCGAGCGCGCGGCGATTCGTGGCCAGTCGGACGGACCGTGGCCTTCCTGCTCGGATGCCTGACGCTGTTGATCGCCACGTCATCCGGCGTCGGCAAATACTCGCCGGCCGTGTTCAGCGTTCACATGGGAGCCCACATGGTGCTCTCGATGCTGGTCCCGGTGCTCCTGGCGCTCGGAGGCGCACTCACGCTCGCGCTGCGTGCGCTCCCCGTCGCAGGCAAGGACGGTGTGCCTGGCCCACGCGAGTGGTTGCTGCAGGCACTCCACAGCGCCCCCTCCCGATTCCTGACGCATCCGATCGTCGCGGCCGCGCTGTTCGTCGGTGGTTTCTACGCGCTGTACCTGGGTGGCATCTTCGGAGCGATTCTCGACAACCACACCGCGCACCTACTGATGAATGCGCACTTCATCCTCAGCGGCTACCTGTTCTATTGGGTGGTGATCGGTGTCGACCCGTCACCACGACACATCGAACCGATCACCAAGCTCGCGATGGTCTTCGGCTCGCTTCCATTCCACGCGTTCTTCGGCGTCGCCCTGATGAGCATGAACTCCGTCATGGGAGGGTGGTACTACCGAACCCTCGGCCTCGACTGGAACGGCGATCTGATGGGCGATCAGAAGCTCGGCGGCGGAATAGCATGGGCGACGGGCGAACTCCCGTTGGTATTGGTGATGTTGGCCCTGCTGATCCAATGGTCGAGAAGCGACGACCGTAACGCCAAGAGAACCGACCGGGCAGCCGATCGTGATCACGACGCCGATCGCGCAGCGCACAATGCGATGTTCGCAGAACTGGCACGACGAGATCGCGAGTCGACGTAACCGCTCGTCACCCGTCGGAGGTGATCTTGGCCAGGATGCGTGCCAACTCCGCGCGTTCCTGCAGGTTCAAGGTGTCGAACATGTCCGCGGCGACCTTGCTGCGTGCGGAATCGATTGCCCGCAGTCGTGCGTGCCCGGCGTCGGTCAGCGATACCAGGACGGCGCGCCGATCGGCCGGGTCGTCTTCTCTGATCACCAGGTCGGCAGCTTCGAGTGAGTCGACGATGTCGGTGGCCGATCGGGGCACGATTCGGAGTCGGTCGGCCAACGCTCGCAGGCGCATGGGCTGACCCTCTCTGGCGAGAACGTGCAGCGCTCTGCTCTGTGACGGGTTGAGGCCGAACGGCTCCAACGCGCCCATGTGGGTGTGTCGGATCCGCCGAGCCACCGCCATGAACGAATCGGCGAGATTCGGATTGTCCCCGGAATGCATGGGCCCATCCTACCGTTGTTGGTTGCAACCTCACAAAGAGGTAGCCTCTCTATTGTGGTTTCATTGTCCTAGGAGGACTACTTGGAAAAACGTCGACAAGCACACGACAAGAGCCCGATCGACCAGGCCCCTGTAGGCCGCGTCCTGTCACTGTTCCAGCCTTACCGCAGCCGCATCGCTGTCGTCACCGCGATCATCGTCTTCAGTGCGATCATCGCGCTTGCCACACCCCTCCTGCTGCGTGAACTGCTCGATCACGCGATACCGGAGCGCGACGTCACCCTGGTCACACTGATCGCACTCGGCATGATCGCAGTCGCCGTCATCACCAACACCCTCGGTGTTCTGCAGACCTGGATGTCCAACGGCGTCGGTCAGAAGCTGATGCACGATCTGCGCGTTGCCGTGTACGGGCATCTGCAGAAACAATCGCTCGGCTTCTTCGCCCGCACCCGAACCGGCGAAGTGCAGTCTCGAATCGCCAACGACATAGGCGGCATGCAATCCGTGGTCACCAACACTGCGACCTCCATTGCGCAGAACGCGACCACCGTGATGGCCACCGTCGTGGCGCTCTTCCTTCTCGACTGGAAACTCGCAGTGTTCTCGCTGATGATCCTGCCGTTGTTCGTGCGCGTCGCGCGCCGCATCGGCAACGAACGTCGCAAGATCTCCACAGTCCGCCAGAAGATGCTCGGCGAACTGTCGGTGCAGATCGAAGAATCCCTGTCGGTCAGCGGGATCCTGCTCGGGAAGACGACGGGTGCCTCCGGCGTCCTGACCGACCAGTTCACCCGCCGGTCCGAAGAGGTTGCCGACATCGAATTGAAGGCGATGATGGCAGGCAAGTGGCGAATGGCGAGTATTCAGATCAGCTTCGCGATCATGCCCGCCCTCGTCTATTGGTTCGCGGGCATCACGATCGGAAATGGTAGCGCGCTGACGGTCGGAACCCTGGTCGCGTTCACGACATTGCAAACGCAGTTGTTTCGGCCGACCATGCAACTGTTGAACACGGGCGTAGAGGTGCAGAGCTCGCTCGCTCTCTTCGGTCGAGTCTTCGAGTACCTCGACCTGCCGATCGACATCGCCGAACCGGATCGACCGAAACTGTTGAGCCGCAGTGACGTTCGCGGTCATGTTCGTTTCGAGCACGTCGACTTCACCTATCAGGGTTCGGCCGATTGGACGCTCCGTGACGTCGACCTCGATATTCCGGCGGGGAGCACACTGGCGCTCGTCGGATCGACTGGTTCGGGTAAGACCACACTCGGATATCTCGCGGCGAGGCTGCACGACCCGACAGGAGGTCGAGTTACCGTCGACGGCGTCGATCTACGCGATCTGACCACCGACACCATTGCCGACCTGGTCGGAGTGGTGTCGCAGGAGACGTACCTTTTTCACGCATCGATTCGAGAGAACCTCAGATTCGCGAAGCCCGACGCCACGGACGACGAGATCGAACAGGCGGCTCGGGTCGCGCAGATTCACGACTTCATCACCGCGCTGGACGAGGGTTACGACACCGTGGTCGGCGAGCGAGGCTACCGCTTCTCCGGTGGCGAAAAACAACGTCTCGCCATCGCTCGCACTGTCCTACGGAACCCCCCGATTCTCGTCCTCGACGAGGCAACCAGCGCGTTGGACAACAGCACCGAACGTGCGCTGCAGACAGCTCTCGACGACCTCATGGACGGTCGCACCACGATTCTGATCGCACACCGGCTCTCGACCGTCCGCGCCGCCGACCGAATTGCAGTTCTGGACCACGGCCGCATCGTCGAGAGCGGCACCCACGCCGACTTGACGAACGCGGACGGGTCCTACGCCTCGCTCGTGCGAGCGTCAGAGAATGAGCCCACGTCCGAGCGCGCTGCGGCGGGCGCTGTATGACAATGAAGTCAGCGCCGAGCCGGAGATTCTGAACCGATGTTTCGCACCGTGGCGGACACCGCGCGAGCCGAAATCGAGATCAAGAAGTCGAGATTCTTGGCAGTCGTAGCGCGAGCGCAATCCGAGGAAGAGGCGCGTGCCGTGATCGCAGCGGCGCGATCCGACAATCGTGCTGCGCGACATTACTGTTCGGCCATCCTCGTCGGTGACGGGGTCGAGAATCGAACGGTCCGCAGTAGCGACGACGGGGAACCGAGCGGTACCGCGGGGATGCCGATGCTCGAGGTGCTCACGGGCCGCGAGCTGACCAACGTGGTCGCCGTTGTGACCAGATGGTTCGGGGGAATCAAGCTCGGCACAGGAGGGTTGGCCCGGGCCTACTCCGGGGCCGTCGCCGAAGCCCTGCAACACGCTCGGTTCCTACGCAGGGAACGGCGAGAACTCGTGCGCGTCGATCTCGATCATTCCGACCTCGGCCGCATCGAGTCCGACATGCGCGGTAGGGGAGTCGAGATCGTCTCCATCGAGTACCACGCACATGCCGTGCTCACCATGGCCGTCGCCGACCCCGACGCGATCTTCGCGTCGCTGGCCGGCCTCACAGCGGGCAACGCGAAACCCCGACTTGTCGGGACGACCTATGTCGAAATCCCAGAATGAAGCGCTAGCACATCGCACCGACCGATCGTCGTGAATATCGGAGCGAAACGGACATTGCTCCACAGTCGTCCCCTCCATCCACAGAAGTCACCACGCCCGGTTTTTCGGCCCTGTCGCGCTGCACAGTGGACGCCACGGGTCGACATATGTCGATCGGCACTCGAACGAGGGGGAAGTTCATGTACGAAGCACAGTGTGCGGTGATCGGAACGGTCATCACCAACCCGGTGAAGCGACAGACGGCGTCCGGTGAGGAAGTGCTGAGCTTCCGAATGGCCAGCAACGCCCGGCGCCAGGACCGGACCACAGGGGAGTGGACGGACGGAGGCACGCTGT
>NZ_JBAWFH010000003.1:0-2174 GCF_049591685.1 Rhodococcus sp. (in: high G+C Gram-positive bacteria)
GCCGGCGAGAGCGCATTGGCCACGAAGCGGGACGGATCCTCGTCGAAGTCGATGATGTCGATCTTCTCGCCCGCCAACTCGCTCATCACGTTGCGTACGCGCTGTCCCATCGGGCCGATGCACGCGCCCTTCGCGTTGAGACCGGACACGGTCGAGCGGACGGCGATCTTGGAGCGATGACCTGATTCACGCGCGACGGCCATGATCTCGACCGAACCGTCGGCGATCTCCGGCACCTCGAGCGCGAACAGTTTGCGGACGAGGTTCGGGTGCGTCCGCGACAGGGTGATCTGTGGGCCGCGCTGACCCCGGGCCACCCCGACGACGTAGCACTTGATTCTCTCGCCGTGCTCGTAGCTTTCCCCGGGAACCTGCTCGGCGGGCGGCAACAGACCGTCCGCCCCGTTGGCCTCGCTTCCGATCCGAACAATGACGGTGCCCTTGGCGTTGGCGCGTGTGTCGCGCTGAATCACACCGTTGACGATCTCGCCCTCGTGGGTGGAGTACTCACCGAAGGAACGTTCGTGCTCGGCGTCGCGCAGGCGCTGCAGGATGACCTGCCTTGCCGTCGTCGCGGCGATGCGACCGAAACCTTCGGGAGTGTCGTCCCACTGCGAGATGGTGTTGCCGTCGGCATCGATTTCCTTGGCCATCACCTTGACCGAACCCGACTTGCGGTCGACATCGATCCACGCGTGCGGCTGATGGCCCTCGGTGTGCCGGTATGCCGACAACAGTGCTGTCTGAATGGTGGAGATCACTGTCTCGATCGAGACACCCTTGTCGGCCTCGATGGCGCGGAGCGCCGCAATGTCGATATTCACTTGTCAGGACCCTTCTTCCGGTGTTTCCACGTCTACTGTCTTGTCTTCGTCGGCGGGCGCGGGCCTGCCCGGCACCACTCCACCCGCGAGTTCCATCTCGTCTGCCTTGGGTCGCGAGAACTCCACCTGCACAACCGCTTTGACGACGTCCCTCGAGTCGACGGCTCGGGTGGCAAGCACTCCCCCGGTGCGGGTGATCACTGTGACGACGTCACCGTCGAGCTGCCCGACGCGGGCGTCGAACTTCTCGTCGGGGAGTTCGATGCGGACCATGCGGCCGCGGGCGCGGCGCCAATGGCGATCTTCGGTCAGCGGGCGGTCTATGCCCGGTGTGGTGACCTCGAGTGTGTACGGCGCGTCGCCGAAGTCGGGCACCCCGTCGAATACGTCAGAGATATCCCGACTGAGTTCGGGAAGCGCGTCGAGATCGATACCCTCGTCGCGGTCGACCATGACCTTGACGGCGCTGTGCTTGCCTGCGGCGACCACGGTGACACCTTCGAGGTCGAAACCCTTGTCGTGAACGAGATCGGAGAGAAGTGCGACGACCCTCTCCTCGGACGGAACAGGCATCGTGGTGAAAACTCCTCGTTCAGTTGTGTCGGATCGGCCCCGCGGTGAACGTACAGCTTAACGCCCTCCGGCCACATCCGTGACCAGGTGCGGGTTCACGAGATTGCCGACACACCTGGCACGATGTCGAGTGTGCCGACGTCCGCAACCCTCCGCCCATTCTCGCGCCGCGCAGCGCTCAAGCTCGGTGCCGGCACAGCGATCACGGGTATAGCGCTGGCAGGCGCCGTGTCGTGTTCTTCCGACGACGGCGAAGCCCAGACGGTCGACACGTTGACCACGCACCTGGGCCTTGCACGACGTGACGCTGCAGCGGCGCTCGCGTCGATCGCAACCGCCCCGGAGCTCGCAGATGTACTGCGCACAGTTCAGTTCGAACGCACCGCACACGCCGACGCCCTGGTTGCCGAGATCGACCGCGTCGCGGGAGTCGTTGCCGGTGCGAGCACGTCGGCGCAGGCACCGCCGGAGTCCGCGCCCACCACATCGTCGGCGCCACCCCCGACGCCGACGGAGCTCACGACCTTCCTGAGCGAATCACAGCGCGGCGCAGCCGACTCGGCGCGGAACGAGTCCGGCTATCGGGCGGGCTTGCTCGGATCCATTAGCGCGGCATGCGCCGTTCAGTACATGCTGGTGTCGGCATGAACGAGCTGGGCGAGGAACAGCAGGCTTTGGTCGACGCACTCGACGCCGAGTACGCAGCCGTGTTCGCGTACGGCGTCGTCGGCGCCTTCTCCAACCCTGCGCGGGCAGATCTCGTCGCCGCGAACGCTG
>NZ_JBAWFH010000004.1:0-6431 GCF_049591685.1 Rhodococcus sp. (in: high G+C Gram-positive bacteria)
GTCGGGCACCGTGGTCTCCATGACACAGATGACGGTGCTCGCTGTGGGCGGTACCGGCGAATCCCGCCCCGACGATCGCCGGACCGAGGTGACGGGTCTGTTGAGCCGCGTCGCCGAACACCTCGACGAGCGATTCGCCAGCCGGTGGGTCGGCTACCCGGCGTCGTACGGACCGGTTGCTGTCGGTGGACTCAGCTACCGCCACAGCACCGTGGCAGGTGTGCGCCGGTTGATTGCCGCCATCCGCGATGTCGACGGCCCAGTCGCGCTGATCGGCTACTCCCAGGGATGCTCGGTCATTCGCGAACTGCTCGGACTGATGGCGAAAGGGACGGTCTCGCTGCCGTCGGTGATGGCCGCAGGCCTGATCTCGGATCCGCAGCAACCCGCGGGCGCAGTCGACGGCTGCGTGGGGCGTGGTGTAGCCGGTGAGGGCCCGGCCATCCCGTCGACCGTCGAGACACTGTGGGTCGGTCATCCGCAGGACATGATCTGCAATGCGAGCGACGACAGCTACATCCGGGACATCGCCGACATCACCAGGTGGATGTCGTTCCGCACCACGAAGATCTGGCGCCGGGAACTCTGGCAGCTGCTGCGCAGCAACGGCTTTCAGAATGCCGCGAAGACCGGGCTCTCCCCACAGCAGTGGGTCCGAGATGCCCGACGTCTCCGCGTCGCCGCCGGTGAGCTGAGCGGGTATCTGCCGCGCACAGTGACGTGGGGACGCCTACGGGTGAACAACCCGTCCGGCGACCGGCACGTCGCGTACGCGAGCGAACCTCTTGATCACAGTGGACTCACCGGCTGCGAGATCCTCGCGCAATGGCTGCAGGTGCAGGTGACCTTCCGGCCGTACGAACTACGGGGCTTCGAACTGCGGGCGGACGAACTGGCCGCGTGAATTTTCAGTTGCGGCGGCACAGACAGAAAACGTGACCGGCCGGGTCGCGATACACCCGGAAGCCCTCGTGGTTCTGGTCGCCTTCGAGCTTGGTCGCACCGACACCGAGGACGAACTGCTCAGCGGCATCCATGTCGTCGACCATGAGGTCGAGGTGAATCTTGATGCCGTCGGACGGCCAGTTCAACGGGTTGAAATCGGGAGCTTTCTGGAACGCCAACCGTAGTTCGCCCGGCCCCTGCAGTACGGCCCAGTCGCCGTCGTTCCGGGCGAGTTCCCATCCCAGAACATGCCCGTAGAACTCGGCGAGCGCCGCGGTGTCCGGGCAATCGAGGACGGTGTAATCCATGTCGATCGTGGGTGCAGTCATGTCCCTGGACATTAGCCGCTGCGCTTGAATCGGTGGGTTCTTTTACTGACCCAGCGCGGGGGCGAAAGTCGAGAACCACGCGTCGTGCAGGTGCTCTTCCCAGTAGTTCCACCAGTGCGTACCGGTGCCGGTGATCCGCACCTGCGGGTTGTTACCGGTGGCGCGAAGGGCGGCGACGTAGGCGCGGCTGCTCAGCCCGGACGCCGTCTCGAGGGGGACCATCTGGGCGAACTTGACCGGATCGAAGCTACCGCTGACCGGGTTGACGGTGGGGTCTGTCAACGGCGAGCCCGTGCCTGCCGAGACGAACACCGACGTGCCGCGCAGCTTGCCCGCGTTGAGCAGCGGATCGTTGGCGAGCCACGACGCGGACGGCCACGCGCCCCACATGTTGCGAGCGTTGCCGCCCATCTCGCCGACGGAAACCTGAATTCCCTGTGCGTAGCCGGGGCTGCTCGCCGACGGGTATCCACTGAAGGAGGCGACGGCCTTGTAGAAGTCGGGGCGGTGCGCAGCCAGGTTGAGCGCCGACGTGCCGCTCATGGACAGTCCGGCGACCGCGTTGTTGACGCCGTCACTGCCGAAACGGTCGGCCATGACCGGGGGCAACTCTTCGGTGAGGAAGGTTTCCCACTTCACGACGCCGAGCTTCGGGTCGGGGCGCTCCCAGTCGGTGTAGAACGTGCCGCCGCCGCCGAACGGGATGACCACGTTGACGTGCTTGTCGGCGAAGAACCGCTCGACGTCGGTCTCGATGAGCCAGCCGTTGTTGTCGTCGGGAGCGCGTAGACCGTCGAGCAGGTAGATCGTCGGGGCCGGGCCTTCGCCTGCCGCCGTCAGGACCTTGACCGGAATGTCCTTGTTCATCGCGTCCGAGTGAACGTAGATCAGAGCCGAATCGGCCTGCGCTACCCCGGTACCGACGAATGTGGCGGCGAACGCGGCGATCAACACCGTCACCAATCCCAGAACCAAGCCACGCGCGCGAGAGAACATCAAGCAATCCCTTTTCGTCTTCGGTTCGACCGACCTGTCGGGTGCGAAGGGTAACAGGGAAATAACAGTTGTGTGCACCACAGATCTCAGACGAGCCACCACGCCGCGTAGGGCGGAACCCACACCAGACCCTCGTGGGCGACGAGCGCGTCGCCCGTAAGGACCTCCTGCGGAGCGACGAGTCCGAGTTCCAGCAGTTCCGACATCGGCAAGGGTCGGTGCTCGGCCGTGACGTTGAAGACCGCGACCAATGTTCCGCTGGGATGGCGACGCACCAGTACCAGCAATCCGTCGTCGGTGTCCGCCAAAACCTGCACCGGCGCCTCGGCGTGCAGCATCGGCAGGCCCGCGCGGACCCGCGCGATGTGCGCGATTCCGTCGTACACACGCGCCGCATCGGAGCCGGACTCGAATCGTCGCGCGCGGTCGGCGTCGGTGACGCGCGGGCGGTGAACCCACCGGTTGTCTCGCTCGTGCCCTGGCTCGCTCGCCCAATCGGGATCGCCTGGCGAGGCCAGTTCGTCGCCGCTCCAGACGACGGGGATTCCGCCCCAGGCCGCGACGATCGCATGGGCGAGGAAGATCCGCGCGAACGCACCGTCGGGGTCCTTCCTCGAAGGCCCGAGCCCGCTGAGCGCAGCGGCCGTTCCACTGATCCGTCGGTCGCCGGTCTGCGGATTGTGTTGGAAGACCATGCCTTCGGCCCACGAGCCGTCGAACTGGCCCGCATACCACTCGGCCAGGAAGTGTCGGTGACCGGCGCCGGTCAGGCCCAGCGCAGCGGCGTCGGCGTCGTCGATGGCCCAACCGATGTCGTCGTGGCAGCGCACGTACGTCACCCAGGTAGCGGTGGACGGCGTAGGCGGCAGCGACGCCAGTGCGTGCCGCGCCAGGTCCGTGCTGCCGGAGGCCAACATCGACCAGATCTGCACCATCAGGCTGTTGTTGTAGGCGATGTCGGACACCCGCCCGGTGTGCCTGCCGAGGCCGAGGTACGGCATCAGATCACGCGGCCCGACGATGGCCTCGGCTTTGAACAGCGTTGCAGGGGCCGCGAGCCGGCAGGTGGTGCGCAGTGCCTGCGTGATCGCATGCACCTCGGGCTGATTCTGGCAGTTGGTGCCGATGCGCTTCCACAGGAACGCGATCGCATCCAATCGCAGCACTTCGACGCCGAGGTTGGCCAGGTGCACCACGATGTCGGCGAACTCTTCCAGCACCTCGGGGTTGGCCCAGTTGAGGTCCCACTGCCAGGTGTTGAACGTCGTCCAGACCCATTCATCGAGGTCGGCGTCCAAAGTGAAGCTTCCGGGCGCGAAATCCGGGAACACCTCCGGCAGGGTGCGCTCGTAGGCGTCGGGGGTGTTCCGGTCGGGATAGATGTGGAAATACCTGCGGTACCGCTCGTCCCCGGCCCGCGCCTGCTCGGCCCACTCGTGCTCGCGGGCAACATGATTGAGCACCAGATCGACGACCGTGCTGATGCCGCGGCCGCGCAGTTTTGTCGCGAGAGCACGTAGATCGTCGTTCGTCCCGAGATCCGGGCGCACAGCGCGGAAGTCCATGACGGCGTATCCGCCGTCGTTGTCCCCGGGCCGCGGCGTCAACAGCGGCATCAAATGAAGGTAGGTGACGCCGAGGTCGGTCAGGTGGTCGAGCCGCTCCCCCAGGCCCTTCAGGGTCGCGCCGTACCGATCGACGTAACAGGCGTAGCCGAACATTTCCGGCCGCTGAAACCAATCCGGCTGCAGCAGACGACGCTGATCCAGCCGATGAAGGTCGTCGGACCGATCGGCGAACGCGCGAGCGGCAATCGCGACGAGGCGAGTCGCAACCTCGTCGGGGTTGTCGTACAACGCCGTGACGGCATCGTGCAGATCCGGCCACCATTGTTCGAGCCGAAGCGCAAACGTCTCACGGCGATGAGCCGGAAGAGCAGCTAGAACAGCGCGGTGCACGTCGGGCAGAGCCATTGTTCGATCATGGCACGGAGACAGCCCTGATCGGTCTGGTGATCTGCTTGGCCACACAGGACGGGATCCCTGCGGCGTCCTCGGATGCCAGGCGCCGGTAGGTGCTCGGCGGCATGCCGACCAGTTCGGTGAACCGCGTACTGAAGGTTCCGAGCGAACTGCACCCGACCTCGAAGCACACGTCGGTGACGCTCAGGTCGCCTCGACGCAGCAGAGCCATCGCGCGTTCGATGCGTCGGGTCATCAGATAGGAGTAGGGCGATTCGCCGTAGGCGAGTTTGAACTGGCGACTCAGATAACCGGCAGAAACGTTGACGCCGCGCGCGAGCGCCTCGACATCCAGTGGTTGCGCGTACTCGCGGTCCATCCGGTCCCGCACGCGTCGCAGCCTAATCAGATCCTTCACACGCTCCGCCGAGGTCACCGGATCATCGTCGCACCAACCACCCGCCTTGGCCAGCATGCGCAAGACTGTCCCGGTGAAGATCACCGACGGTCAGCGACGAACTCGGCTCGTCACCCGCCATTTCGCAGACGCGGCCGGCGTCGAGGACGTCGTGTCCAACGTGCTCGCGCTGCACGCGACGGACCCGGCGTCGGTCTACCTGTCGACGCTGGCCCGTGCCCGGTCACTCGACATCGACGACGTACGGGCCGCGATGTACGACCGTCGAACCTTGGTGCGGCTCATGGCGATGCGCCGTACGCTGTTCGTCGTCGCCCACGACGATGTGCCCATGATCCACGCCGGGGCGAGCCTCGGCGTCGCGCGGACGATGAGGGCGACGTTGCTCAGGCAGGTGGCAAAGGGCTCGACGGAGCCACCCATCGACGACGTGCAGGCATGGATCTCCGATGTCGAGCGCGCAACGGAAGAGGCGGTGCGGGCCGCCGGAACCGCCACCGGTGCGGAACTGTCGACCGCCGTCCCGCTGCTGAAGACGGCGTTCCTACCGACGACCGACAAGGCGTACGACGTCAAGCGGTACGTCACCTCGCAGGTACTGACGATGATGGCGGCGGAAGGCAAGCTGGTGCGCGTCGAACCACGCGGGGCTTGGACTTCGCGGCGGCACGCGTGGGCACCGATAGACCACTGGTGGGCCGACGGCATTCCTCTTCTGGAAGAAGCCGAAGCCCGCGGGATGTTGGCGCAACGCTGGCTGGAGGTGTTCGGGCCCGCAACGCTCGACGACGTGCAGTGGTGGACGGGATGGAACAAGACCCAGACCCGCGCCGCAGTCGCCGGACTCGACACCGTCGACGTCGAGCTCGACGCAGGTGACGGAATCATGCTGCGCGACAGCACTTTCGACGAAGCATCGCCGTCGGTGATGCTGCTGCCCGCACTCGACCCCACTGCCATGGGCTGGAAGCACCGCGACTGGTACCTCGGCGAACACAAGAAACCGCTGTTCGACACCTTCGGCAACATCGGCCCGAGCATCTGGGTCGACGGCCGTATCGTCGGCGGCTGGGCCGTCACCCCGCGCGGCGACGTGGTGACCGAACTCTTCGAAAACGTCGCGTCCGCCGACATCACAGCCGAAGCCGGCCGACTCACCGACCTCCTGGGCAGCACACCCGTCGTACCGACCTTCCCGACGCCGCTGGAAAAGCGACTGCGTGGCAAGTAGCCAGCCGCCCACCGCGTGGCCGAGGTACCCGGTCGCAGGCACGAGGCAGGACGCGTACCATACCAAAACATGCCGATAAGTCTCGTCTCGGTCATCATACCGGTGTACAACGGACTCCCATTTCTGGACGTTCAACTCGAGGCGCTCGCCGCGCAGGATTACGCGGGCGACTTCGAGGTCGTGGTCAGCGACAACGGTTCCAATGACGGCACCCGCGAACATGTGGAAGGCATATCCTCTACTTTGACGCTTCGATGCGTCGACGCATCCCGCACCAGGGGCGTCTCACACGCGAGGAACGTCGGCATCGACGCTGCCCGAGGGGAGTTCCTCGCCATTGTGGATCACGACGATGCGGTCCACCCTGGTTGGCTCAGCGCCCTTGTCCGTGCGGCGGAAGAGTTCGACGCACTCGGGGGCCCGAGCGAAGTGGATTCGCTCAATTCGAAAGAAATGGCGTCCTGGAGAGCAGTCCCACCGCCAGAGGAGCGATTCGACAGTATCTATCTTCCCTGGGCGAAGGGAAACAATTTCGCAATGTGGCGTCGGGT
>NZ_JBAWFH010000005.1:0-8016 GCF_049591685.1 Rhodococcus sp. (in: high G+C Gram-positive bacteria)
GTGCACCTCGTGCGCAAGCCCAGTGTCCCCGCGTGGGCAATGTCTGCGGCGATGGCTATCGGAATGATCGCGGTGCACATGTTGGTGATGGAGTCGGCGTCAGATCAGGTAGCGCACTCGCACGAACTTCTCGCTGCGCCCGTTACCGCGGCGCACTCGATGTCCGGAGCCATGCAGGTGACCTTGGCTGTGGCGTTCCTCGAAGTCATCGTTGCCGTTGGCCGACTGTGGTCGATCACCTCGATCGACCCTCGCTTTCTGTACGGCGACAACTGAAGTCGCCGTGCACCGTTCTATCGCAGGAGTGACAATGAATAGCGCAATCGATTTCTTGTATCTGTCCGAACTCGACATGATCGCTGCAGGCGTCACCGACATGGCCGCTTGCGTCGACGCGATGCAGGAGACGTTCGTGCTCCTGCACAAGGGCGACTATCGGATGGCAGGGCCCAACAGCGACTCGCACGGTGCGATGATCACATTTCCCGACGAACCACGCTTCCCGACGATGCCGAAGAATGCCGCCGACCGCCGGTTCATGGCCATGCCTGCGTACCTCGGCGGAAGCTTCGGTACCAGTGGCATGAAGTGGTACGGCTCCAACACCGACAACCGCGCCAAGGGCCTTCCTCGTTCCATTCTGATGTTCATGCTCAACGACACCGAAACCGGTGCCCCCTTGGCGCTCATGTCCGCGAACCTGCTCTCCGCGTATCGAACCGGTGCTGTGCCCGGCGTCGGAGCTCGCTTGCTCGCACGTCCCGATTCGCGTGTAGTAGGCATCGCCGGACCCGGCGTCATGGCGCGCACCTCACTGGCGGCGTTCGTCGCCGCATGTCCGAACATCGACACGGTCAAGATCAAGGGCCGCGGACGCGACAGCCTGGACGCGTTCACGGCCTGGGTCGACGACGAGTTTCCCAACATTCGCACTGTCATCGAGGTCGACACCGTGGAAGAGACGGTCCGCGGCAGCGATATCGTCACCTTCTGTACCACGGGTACGCCCGGTGACCCGTCGACATACCCCACTGTGTTGCGGGAATGGGTCAAACCCGGTGCTTTTCTGAGCATGCCCGCGATGTGCAACATCGACGAGGCAATGCAGGCAGGAGACGTACGCAAGGTCGTCGACAACGTCCGTCTTTACCAAGCCTGGGCAGAGGAAACCGGATCGCCCTCGCACAACACGATCCCGATCATCGGATGCAAGTTCATGGACATGATCGAGGACGGATCGATGAGGGCAGACGACCTCGTCGATCTCGGAGCGATCGCCGCAGGCGAAGCCCCGGGCCGGAGAACAGAGGACGAGATCGTGCTGTTCTCGGTCGGCGGAATGCCAGTGGAGGATGTCGCGTGGGGAACCGTGGTCTACCGCAACGCCGTTGCGCAGGGGATCGGTACGACGCTGAACCTGTGGTCCACTCCCGCGTTGGCGTGACCACACTTCGATCGACAACACACAACAGAGAGGTTTGCACATGCATGCGGACGTAGTAGTCATCGGATTGGGCAGTGTCGGTTCGATGACGTTGTGGCAGCTGGCAAAGCGCGGTGTCGACGTTGTCGGAGTCGAACAATTCGGGATCGGTCACACTCGGGGGTCGTACTCGGGTGATTCGCGCCTGTTCCGGACCGCCGTCCACGAAGGACCGCGTTATGTTCCGCTTCTGCAACGATCACGAGAGCTATGGTTCGAACTTCAACACGAGTCCGGACGCCACCTTTACGACGAGTGCGGCGCGCTACAAATCGGCGAAGCCGGATCTGGGAGCCTGGCCAAGTCGATCGCCTCGGCCGAACAGTTCGACCTACCGCACGAGATCCTCGACGCCGCAGCCCTACGCGCCCGCTACCCCCAGCACCGGATCGATGACAACACGGTCGCGCTTCTCGACCACCACGCCGGCAGCCTTTCCCCCGAGGCAAGCGTGATGGCCGCGGTCGAGGCCGCCACCGAGCGAGGCGCACGGGTGCTCACGAACGCCGAGGTCACGGACTTCGACGAGGTCGACGGGCGCCTGAAGCTCAGCACACCTCAGGGCGAGATCACGTGCAACAAAGTCGTGGTGGCCACCGGCTCGTGGACGCTCAAACTGCGGCCCGACCTCGCAGGATTCCTGTCGATCATTCCACTGTCGTTGACCTGGTTCATGCCGCGCCACCCAGAACAGTTCCGGTCGGACCGGTTCCCGGTCTTCGTACGCGACCATGACGGGGTGCACCTTTACGGCACACCGAGCCACGATTCGTACAGCGTCAAAATTGCCACCGAACCACTGTGGCCGGCCGTTGCCTCACCCGACGACATCCCAGAATTCAGCCGCGCCGACATCCTCAGGATTGGCAAGTGGGCGGCGGCGTTCTTCTCGGACCTCAACCCCGAACCAGTGCGCTACTCGATGCACCACGAACTGTGCACCCCCAGCGACCTACCCCTCATCGACCTCGACGAGGACACCGGGATGCTGCTGCTCACTGCTCTATCGGGGCGCGGGTTCAAATTTGCGCCGGTATTCGGTGAGATCGCCGCCGACCTCGTCACCGGGCAGTCCAACGACCTTTACGATCCTGCTTTCGCGCTTGCTGCCCACCGCCGGTGAGGCACACCTGACCACTTCGTCGACGGGATCGACAATGTGTTTGACCAGACCCGTAGTGAACGAACTTTCTCGCCGATCACCGTCGAGGGCAATGTTCATTACGCGTATGCATTCCGTCCCTCGGCGGAGCTGGGGAAGTTTGCGGAGTACCTCGGTGCACGACAACTAGCGCTACACCATCTCGTGCCAGCAGAGCCTCCGGTCGAAAGATGGCAGGCCGCGCAGATCGGCTATTCCGGGGTATTCCATGTCGGTAAAGACCTGAACGCGATCAACTTTCGAGCCTGAAGGGTCCTCGGTACCACTTTCCGCAGGACCATGACGCTGCCGTCCGCAGTTGGAACATTCGGAGCGAAGTTGCACGGTCGCTGATAGCCAGATAGCCTTCCTACCTATCGTTAGGAAGTTTCACTGGCGATGTGTGACTCGCCCGTAACGGCGTCTGTTCTACCTGTCCTCCAGGAGAAGAAAGTGACCAGCTCGACCGCGACTCGTACCGGAGTCGGTTTCACGGTGGCCCTCGCCCTCGTGACGGTACTGGGGCCATCCGGCACCGATATGTACCTTTCATCGCTACCCGACATTGCCTCGGAATTCAGCGTTCCCGCCTCTACCGTCCAGCTCACGCTGACGGTCTTCCTATTCGCGATGGGAGCAGGCCAGCTCATTTTCGGCCCTATCGTGGACGCATACGGCCGTCGGCGCGCGATGCTGACAGGTATCGCAGGATTCGTGCTGACCTCGCTCTGGGCAGCGTCGGCGTCCGGCGCGACCGCGCTGATATCTGCGCGTTTCCTGCAAGGGCTTTGTGCCGCAGTTACATTGGTGGTCGTCATCAGCATGGTGCGCGACGTCGCCGTCGGGGTGCGGGCGGCACAGCTCTTCGCGCTGCTGATGACTATCGAAGGCCTGGCTCCTGTGCTCGCCCCGACCGTCGGCGGGTTCGTCGATTCCGCATTCGGCTGGCGCGCGGTGCTTCTTGTGCTGGCAGCGATGGGTGTCGTTGCCTTCGCCGCCGCCGCAATACGCTTGAAAGAAACCCTACCCAACGAGGCTCGCACGCCACTGCGGCCCGCGAACGTTGTCGGTACCTACTGGCGCATCGCCCGCGATGCGAATTTCCTAATTCCTGCACTGGGGCTGTCGTCGGTGTTCTTCGTGCTCTTCGGATACATCGGTGGGGCCACCTTCGTCTACCAGGACCGCTTCGGTCTCGGCGCAGACATTTTCGGGCTTGTATTCGGCGCTACCGGACTCGCAGTGATGGTCGGCGCAATCATCGCGGGACGGGCGGTAGCAAAGTACGGCGCGGCGCGACTGGCATTGGCCGGCGCAGTTCTGTTGGTCGCGGGTATGACGGTCGCACTCGCATCCGGCGCCACGGCCGTCGGACTGCCCGGTATCCTCGCCGGAATGTTTCTCGCTCTCATCGGCGTCGGCATCGGCGAATCGACGTTGATGGCGTTGACCATGGCGTCACAGACGATTTCTCTGGGATCTACCGCAGCACTACTGGGAGCGTTCCAGCTCATGATTTCCTCCGCTGCCACCCCGCTTGCCGGCGCACTCGCCGAAAAGGGCGCAGTGCCGTGGCTGCTGCTCCTCGTAGGATCCTCGGTAATCTCCCTTGCTGTGGTCTGGATCGGGGCTCGTCGCGCCCCGGACAACATCACGGACATGGCCGCACACTGATCCGACTTCACCCGACACACCATCAGCACACAGGAGGCGGCGATGACAACGATGTCCGCGTCAGCGGAACGCATTTGCGCCGTCGCCGTCTCCCACTTCGCCGAGCACGGCTACGACGGTTCCTCACTCAACACCATCGCTACCGCGGCCGGTATGAGAAAGCCTTCCCTGTACGCCCATTTCGCGAGCAAAGACGCATTGTTCCTGGCAGCCTTTTTTGCTGCGTGCGCTGCCGAACGCGATTTCATCGCAACGTGTTTCGGCAATGCCGACGAGGACGCGGCACCCGGCGAAGTATTCGTCATGGCACTCGAACAGCGGTACAGAACATCCGAGCAGCTGCGAATGCTGTTGCGGTGCGCCTACGTTCCACCCGCCGCCCACCGTGATCGAATCGTCGACGAGTTCGTCGGCATCCATCGTGCCATCGGGGACGAGTTCGACGAACAAGTTCGGAACGGCAAAGCGCGACATGCGCAACTTTCGACCAATCGGATCGGCGACCTGACCGAGATGTACCTCGGCGTGGTGGACAGTCTGCACGTGGAATTGATGTACGGCACCGCGCGCAGCTTCGAACGCCGCCGCGACGCCATGTGGTCGATGTTCAGAGGCACTCTCGTTACCGCAGCCGTGACACCATGAATTCGTACCAGAAAGCACACACAATGTCCGCGTCACAGTCAGACCTGTTCACACCGCTAACCTTCGGCACAACCCACGCTCTCAACAGAGTCGTGATGGCTCCCATGACGCGATCGCGGGCTGCCCAGCCCGGGGACACCCCGACCCGGGACACCGCCGAGTACTACGCCCAGCGGGCCTCCGCCGGCTTGATCGTCACCGAGGGAACGAACATCTCTCCGGAGGGCAAGGGTTATTCCTTGACACCCGGCATCTGGAGCGATGAGCAAACTATCGCGTGGAAAGTCGTCACTGACGCTGTCCACCACGCTGGCGGGCGCATCTTCTGTCAGCTGTGGCACGTGGGCCGGATCAGCAACCGGGCAGCGTCCGGAACCCAACCGGTCGCGCCCAGCGCGATAACAGCCCCGGGTATTTCAGTGTGGGTTGCCCGCCAGGACGGCACCTCGGGTATGGCCGCGTGCGAAGAACCTCGCGAGATGGACGCCGGCGACATCACCCGCGTCGTGAATGACTACGCGGCCGCAGCCGCCAACGCCCTCCGTGCCGGGTTCGACGGCGTCGAACTACACGGCGCGAACGGATACCTCATCGACCAATTTCTTCGCTCCACTACGAACTTCCGTACGGACTCCTACGGCGGCGACCGACAACGTCGGACCCAATTTCTGATCGACGTTGTCGATGCTGTCAGCCGAGTCGTCGGCCCCGGCCGCGTAGGCGTTCGGCTGTCCCCGTTCGTCGACTTTCCCGACACCAGGGATCCGGAGATTTGGGACACGACATTGACGGCCGCATCGCGCTTGTGTGCGGCGGGGATCGCATACCTCCATATCGCCGAATCCGACGTCGATGCCACAAGCACCTGGGACATCACCGACGACTGGCGACAGTCCCTTCGTGCCGCATTTTCTGGACCGATCATCGTTGCGCACAACTACAACCGCGAGACCGCAACCGCCATCATCGCGACCGGACTGGCCGACGCAGTCGCGTTCGGACGGCCTTACATCGCCAACCCAGACCTAGTGGAACGATTCCGCAGCGGATATCCCCTCAGCACAAGCCGACACGAAACCTGGTACGGGGGAACCGCTGTCGGCTACACGGATTACCCCCGCTTCCAAAGGAATTAGCGCGTCGACCGACTCGTACATCCAGCCCTCGACTCGCACCCGATCACGGACCGCCGACGAACCGGTTCATCGCAACGGACCGAGGCGCACTCACCGTGGCCGCTGTGCGGCACCACCTAGGCGCACAATGACACCTCGATCGAGATAAGGACGACCACATGAACACACCGCTGGGCGGTCCCAACGCATCGATAGATACAGCACCACAGTCGGTCACGCGCGAGAACATCATCGACGAACTGACCTGGCGCGGATTGATTGCGCAGTCCACCGACCTGGACGAGATGAGGAAGGCCACGTCGGGTGGTCCGATCACTCTTTATGCCGGTTTCGACCCGACAGGGCCGAGCCTTCACGCTGGTCACCTCGTTCCGTTGCTGGCTCTTCGTCGGTTCCAAAGGGCCGGACATCGACCCATCGTGATGGCAGGCGGGGCGACGGGCATGATCGGCGATCCGCGGGATGTCGGCGAACGCGTCATGAACTCCTCCGAGACGGTCCGCGATTGGGCCGACCGTATCCGCGCGCAGCTCGAACGGTTCGTCGACTTCGACGACAGTCCGACCGGAGCGGTCGTCGAGAACAATGTGGAGTGGACCGCGGGACTGACGGCTATCGACTTCCTGCGAGATATCGGCAAACATTTTTCGGTCAACGTGATGCTCGCGCGGGACACGGTCAAGACCCGTCTCGCGGCAGACGGGATGTCGTACACGGAGTTCAGCTACATGCTGCTGCAGGCGAACGACTACGTGCAGCTTCGCCGGAGCTACGGATGCACACTTCAGATCGGCGGCTCCGATCAGTGGGGGAATATCGTCGCGGGTATCGAGCTGAACAGGCGCGTCGACGCCCGGTCCGTCCACGGTATGACTGTGCCGTTGGTGACGTCGGCCGACGGTAAGAAGTTCGGTAAGTCCACCGGTGGTGGGAGCTTGTGGCTCGATCCCGAGATGACCAGTCCGTACGCCTGGTACCAGTACTTCGTGAATACCGGTGATGCGGATGTCGTCAGATACCTGCGGTGGTTCACGTTCCTGAGCCGGGACGAGTTGGCGGAGCTGGAGGAGGCGACGCGCGAACGGCCTCACGCGCGCGAGGGGCAGAGGCGTTTGGCCGCGGAGATGACGACGCTCGTTCATGGGGAGGCCAACACCCGAGCGGTGGAGCTGGCCAGCAAAGCCCTGTTCGGGCGGGCGGAGCTGGCGGAGCTCGACGAAGCCACGCTGGCAGCTGCGCTGCAAGAGACCTCCGTTGTCGATGTTGCGGCAGGCGAGTTGCCGACCATCGTCGATCTTCTTGTTGTGACCGGGTTGTGTGAAAGCAAAAGCGCGGCCCGCCGCGCAGTGAAAGAGGGTGGTGCGTCGGTGAACAACCAGAAGGTCTCCGACGAGGAGTGGACGCCCTCCGCGGATGGACTCCTGCATGGACGGTGGTTGGTGGTTCGTCGCGGCAAAAGGAACTTCGCAGGCGTACGAATCGGATCGTGATTCGGTAGATCGCTGAAGTGTCGCGAGTCACATTCGTGTGATTTGTAGTCGGGGGTGGGTAATCGCCCGACACGACGGGCCGCCACCTCGGCGTTTGCCTCCCAGGGATCTAGGCGACCTGGGGATTTGACGCGTTGTTTTCCGGGGCGTAACTTTGTCCAAGTCAGAGCGACACGGACACCGACTCCCGCCGAGAGGCGATGGAGACGGACGGAACGCGTTCGCTCGGAAAATCCGATACGAAGGCCACGCGGTCGTCGTGTCGGGTGGTCCCGAAGATTGGGTCTTGACTCGGTCTGAAAGATTGGTTAGGCTGGAACGGTTGCCCCAGACTCCGCGAGGTCAAAGTTTTCGTGGTGGTGTGGTGTGTGCGTGTTCTTTGAGAACTCAACAGTGTGTCGATGAATGTCAGTGCCGAATTTATTTTGGTGAAGCATTCGATGTATC
>NZ_JBAWFH010000006.1:0-1638 GCF_049591685.1 Rhodococcus sp. (in: high G+C Gram-positive bacteria)
GCTCCCATCCGCGCAGCTGGTTGGCCACCCGATCGGTGCCCGGCACCCGAGCCCGATACCCGACGATGCCGTGCTCCCCCGGCAGCGAACCGGTGAGCAGGCTCGTCAGCGCGGACGCCGTCGTCGAGGGGAACACGGTACGCGCCACGTGCTTCTTCGTCGACATCGACGTGAGAAACCGCGCGTGGCCGCTGCGGGCAGCCAGATTCGCCGCGCCGAGGCCGTCGATCACGAATACGATCGCGCTGGTCGCCGGCGCGAACCAGTCGGAGCGGCCGTCGAGTGCGCGCGACATCTGCGTCACGACACCGGTGAGGCTCCGAGCGTGCGGCGGGTCCACGGGTAGGCTGAGGGGCATCGGGGCCAGTCTCGCACACGCGGGAAAGCCCACGCCGTTCCGCCGTCACCCGAGGCCACATCGTCTATGCCCACTCCCCCCGCCGCATCCTCCCCTGCTGACCATGGACGCATCGAGGATGTCGATGTCTCCATCGAGATGCAGGGATCATTCCTCGAGTACGCGTACTCGGTCATCTACTCTCGCGCGCTTCCCGATGCCCGTGACGGACTGAAGCCGGTTCAGCGACGCATCCTGTTCCAGATGGCGGATATGGGTCTGCGTCCCGATCGCGGCCACGTGAAGAGCGCGCGCGTGGTCGGCGAGGTGATGGGCAAGCTGCACCCGCACGGTGACAGCGCGATCTACGACGCGCTGGTGCGTCTCGCCCAGCCGTTCTCCCTGCGCGTGCCCCTCGTCGACGGGCACGGCAACTTCGGCTCGCTCGACGATGGCCCGGCGGCATCGCGCTACACCGAAGCGCGACTGGCGCCGTCTGCGCTGGCACTGACGGAGAACCTCGACGAAGACGTCGTCGATTTCATCCCCAACTACGACGGCCAGTTCCAGCAGCCCGAGGTGCTGCCGGCCGCGTTCCCCAACCTCCTCGTCAACGGTGCGTCGGGCATCGCGGTGGGCATGGCCACCAACATGGCCCCGCACAACCTCGTCGAAGTCGTCGCAGCGGCCATCCATCTGCTGGAGAATCCCGACGCGAGTGTCGAAGATCTCATGGAGTTCGTGCCCGGACCCGACCTTCCGTCCGGCGGGATCATCGTCGGACTCGACGGCATCAAGGACGCCTACACGAACGGGCGCGGATCGTTTCGGACGCGAGCCAAGGTGTCCATCGAATCGCTCGGTCCGCGACGGACCGGGTTGGTGGTCACCGAACTGCCGTACCTCGTGGGTCCCGAGCGGATCATCGAGAAGATCAAGGATGCCGTCAACGCCAAGAAGCTGCAGGGCATCGCCGACATCGCCGACCTGACCGATCGCCACAACGGCCTTCGGCTGATCATCAGCATCAAGACCGGATTCGATCCGCAGGCGGTCCTGGACCACCTGTACCGGCTGACTCCGCTCGAGGATTCGTTCAGCATGAACAACGTCGCGCTGGTGGTCGGGCAGCCTGCGACCCTCGGACTGCGCGAGATGCTGCGGGTTTACCTCGATCATCGGATCCAGGTGATCACGAGGCGCAGCCAGTACCGCTTGCAGAAGAAGAGGGATCGTCTTCACCTGGTCGAGGGTCTGCTCATCGCAATCCTCGACATCGACGAGGTGATCCAGGTCATCCG
>NZ_JBAWFH010000007.1:0-4157 GCF_049591685.1 Rhodococcus sp. (in: high G+C Gram-positive bacteria)
CTACCGGACTCGTGACGTCGATTTGAATGCGATGCCGCTGCTCCTCGTCGTCCCACCACTCGCGCGCGGTGGTCAACGCCGACGCCAACTGCGGAATCTTGACGCCCCTGACTCGCGGCGCGCCACTCTCGAGGATCAACCCGCCCTCTGCGTCGACCTTGCAGCGAGTGTGCACGACCATGTCCGAATGGATGCCCAGGTAGTCGAGGGCATGATCTGCAGGGGAACGCGCGGGCGTGGCCATCACCGAGTTCATGCCCTGCGGTTTACCCACGAACGAGAACCGCCGCACGAACGACAGCGTCTCCCGGCCGATCGCGTCGACGTACGCGTAATTGGCGACGGTGAACGGGACATCGTTCGCCTTCCTCGCCGGGAACAGCCCGCGGCGACCACCGAGCCAGAGAATCGGCGGCGGAACCAACGCCGAATGCGTCATCTCTTCCATCACGCCGACACCCTCTTGGCACCGCTGATCCTCCGACGACAATCCGAACCGCCACTGCACCTTGGGATGCAGGTCGTCGAACGCCGAACCCAGAATCGTGCGAACAATCGACGTCACTGCACGGCCCACATGTTGGCGGTCAATTCGAAACTCGGCATATCCGTCGTCGACACGACGTACTCGTAGGTTCTCTCGTATCCCGTGTGCGCGATCCGCCACTTCCCATCACTACACCGTACGTACCGATCTCGATAGAACGCTGCGCCACGGAGAATCACCTGGTACTCCGGGATGATCACTGTGTCTCCGAGATACCAGATGCCCGTCGCCGCATCACCGTCGACCTCGATCTCCGGGTGATCGCACCGGTGCTCGGTAATCACGTTCTGCCCGAGCGTCGTCTGCATGAACTCGACCAACGCATCCCGCGAAGCGAACCGCAGATGCTCCCCGTAGGTGGCCGTGGCGTCGGGAATCTTCGGTGTCGGCGAAGTCGGACCACGACTTGGTGTCGAGAGCGCGCGCGTACCGATACTTCAACCGATGGATTTCCGCCACGTGGTCGATCGACCGAAAGTAGCCTGCGCCGCCCGGTACCGGGTCGTTTCCGCCTACGACGTTCAGGCGCAACGAGATTGCGCGCTCCTACCCGTCGAGTTCGGCGGCGAGTTCCATCCAGCGCTCTTCGGCGACATCTTTGTCGGCGACGACCTTCTGGAGTTCGGCGTCGAGTTCTACCAGCTTGCTCGGCTCGGTGGCTGCCTGTGCCAGTTCGGCATGCAGGGCGACCTCGCGGTCGGACAACCTGACGACGAGCTTCTCGAGCTTGCTCAGCTCTTTGCGCGCCGCACGTTCGGACGCAGCATCGCGAACTGCTCTCCTCGGAGCGACACCCGTGGTGAGCGAATCGGGGGTCGCATCGGCTGCGATGATCGCGCGCCTGCGCAGGTAGTCCTCGATGCCGCCCGGCAGGTTGGTCAATTTGCCGTCACCGAAGAGCGCCCACGTCGAATCACAGATGCGTTCGATCAGGTACCGGTCGTGACTGATGACGACGAGTGTTCCCGCCCAGCCATCCAAGATGTCTTCGAGTTGCTGCAGGGTGTCGATGTCGAGGTCGTTGGTCGGCTCGTCGAGCAGCAACACGTTCGGCTCGGCCATCAGAACCCGGGTCAGCTGCAGGCGCCTGCGTTCGCCACCGGACAGATCACCGACGGGCGTGCGCTGACGAGCAGGGGTGAACCCCAGCCGTTCGGCGAGCTGGCCGGCAGAGATTTCCTTGTCGCCCAGCGTGATTCGCTCGGCGACTTCTTTGACTGCGTCGAGGACCCGAAGTTTTTTCGGCAGATCGTCCAATTCCTGCTTGAGCCAACCGATCTTGACGGTCTGCCCCTGTATGCGCTTGCCCGCAGCGGGTTCCAACTCCCCCGCCAGCGTGCGAAGCATCGTCGTCTTACCCGAACCGTTGACACCGACGAGTCCGACTCGCTCACCCGGGGCCAGGCGCCAGGTGAAGTCCTTGACCAGCTCGCGGCCGTCGGGGGTCTCGAGCCTGGCGTCCTCGAGCTCGATGACGACCTTGCCCAGCCGACGCTGAGCGAAGGAGGACAGTGCGACCGAGTCGCGCGGCGGTGGCACGTCGGCGATGAGGGCTTCTGCTGCCTCGATGCGGTACTTGGGCTTCGACGTTCGAGCCGGAGCACCGCGGCGCAACCATGCGAGCTCCTTGCGTGCAAGGTTACGACGCCGCTCCTCGGATGCATCCGCCTGGCGTGAACGCTCGGCGCGCGCGAAGACCCAATCGTTGTAGCCACCCTCGTAGGTTTCGATGCCGCCGCCGACGACCTCCCAGGTCTGGTTGGCCACGGTGTCGAGGAACCAGCGATCGTGGGTGACGACGACGAGCGCACTGCGCCGTGCAACCAGGTGCGCGGCGAGCCACTGCACGCCCTCGACGTCGAGATGGTTGGTCGGCTCGTCCAGCACCAGCAGGTCCAAATCCTGCACCAGAGCGGCCGCCAGCGCGACCCGGCGACGTTCACCACCGGACAGGTTGTCGATGGGCGCGTCGAGCCCCGAACTACCTGCCGGCCCCAGGTCGGCGATACCGATGCCGGTCAGAATGTTGCGGACCCGCGAGTCGCCCGCCCACTCGTGCTCGGCCATACCGAGCGGATCGAGAACGACCTGCCCGACGGTCGATCCGGGAGGCAGAACGCCGCGCTGCGTCACCACGGCCATGCGCAATCCGCCGACGCGGCTGACCCGACCCGAATCCGGTGGCTCGATGCCCGCGAGGACCTCGAGGGTGGTCGTCTTGCCGCCGCCGTTGAGGCCGACCATGCCGATACGCTCGCCCTCCTGCACACCGAGGGACACACCGTCGAGCAGCGGTTTGACGCCGAAGGACTTGGAGACGTTTTCGAGATTGACGAGATTGACCATCAGAAAGAACCAATCGATTCGCTAGTAACCACGCGAGCACCCGGAACGGGGCCGCTCGCAACACGCACGGTGCGGCAGACGCCCGCACCGGACAACTCGGCACCCACGGACACCGCGGTGTCGGCGTCGGCGCACAAAAATGCACAGGTGGGGCCGGACCCCGAGACGATGCCCGCAAGAGCACCTGCAGTGACGCCCGCCCGCAGTGTGCGACGCAACTGCGGCAGCAGCGACACGGCCGCCACTTGAAGATCGTTGCCCAACAGCGGCGCCAACGCCTGGGCGTCGCCGCTGACGAGAGCCTGCATCAGCGCGTCGGGCGCGCCGAGCCGAGGAGGCGCCCCCTTGGCGCGGAGCTCGTCGAGTTCACCGAACACCGCCGGCGTCTGCAAGCCGCCCTTTGCCAGAGCGAGGACCCAGTGAAAGGTGTTGCGCGAGAGCACCGGAAGCAACTTCTCCCCTCGCCCCGTACCTACTGCGGTACCGCCGTGCAACACGAACGGCACATCGCTGCCCAGCTCGGCCGCCAGATCGGTGAGCTCCGCGCGCGTCAGCTCCAACTTCCACATCGCATCGAGCGCGACCAACGTGGCGGCTGCATCCGAACTGCCACCGGCCATACCGCCCGCGACCGGAATGCCCTTGTCGATGGTGATCTCCACCAGCGGCTCACGCCCGACGCGATTGCCGAGCAACACCGCGGCCTTCCACACCAGATTGCGTTCGTCCGTCGGCACCGACTGCGCACCCGCACCCTTGACGATGACGCGAAGACCCTGCGCCGGGACCACCGATACCCCGTCGGACAAAGATAAGGCCTGGAACACCGTCGTGAGCTCGTGATAGCCGTCGGCGCGTTGATCGCCGACCGACAGGTGCAGATTGACCTTCGACGGCGCCCTGACAACGACAGGGCTGTGAACGACTGAGAGCACCCGATCAACAGTAGTGGAACCGGAGTGGTGGTCAGAACCATGCAGCGGACCACACCTGTCCGCAATAGCTGCTTTGATCGGTGCATGCAGGAAACATCGGCGCGACTGCTCAAACTGCTGTCTCTGCTCCAGACGCGACGCGACTGGGCAGGGGCCGACCTGGCCGAGCGGCTGAACGTGACACCGCGGACGGTCCGGCGCGACGTCGACAAGCTCCGCGGAATCGGCTACCCCGTCAACGCCACCGCCGGAGTGGGCGGCGGCTACCAACTCGGAGCAGGCGCCGAGATGCCCCCACTGCTGCTCGACGACGACGAAGCCCTCGCGGT
>NZ_JBAWFH010000008.1:0-7956 GCF_049591685.1 Rhodococcus sp. (in: high G+C Gram-positive bacteria)
AAGTACTTCAACGACGGCGACATCGTCGAAGGCACGATCGTCAAGGTCGACCGCGACGAGGTCCTGCTCGACATCGGCTACAAGACCGAGGGCGTCATCCCCTCGCGCGAGCTGAGCATCAAGCACGACGTCGACCCCAACGAGGTCGTCTCCGTCGGAGACCTCGTCGAGGCCCTCGTCCTCCAGAAGGAGGACAAGGAAGGCCGGCTCATCCTGTCCAAGAAGCGCGCACAGTACGAGCGCGCCTGGGGCACCATCGAGCAGGTCAAGGAAGAGGACGGCGTCGTCACCGGCACCGTCATCGAGGTCGTCAAGGGTGGTCTCATCCTCGACATCGGCCTCCGTGGCTTCCTGCCGGCCTCCCTTGTGGAGCTGCGCCGGGTGCGCGACCTGCAGCCGTATGTCGGCCGCACGCTCGAGGCGAAGATCATCGAGCTCGACAAGAACCGCAACAACGTGGTCCTGTCGCGCCGTGCCTGGCTCGAGCAGACCCAGTCCGAGGTTCGCCACGGCTTCCTGACCCAGCTCCAGAAGGGCCAGGTCCGCAAGGGCGTCGTGTCCTCCATCGTCAACTTCGGTGCCTTCGTGGACCTGGGTGGCGTCGACGGACTCGTGCACGTCTCCGAGCTGTCCTGGAAGCACATCGATCACCCGTCCGAGGTTGTCGAGGTCGGCACCGAGGTCACCGTCGAGGTTCTCGACGTCGACCTGGACCGCGAGCGTGTTTCGCTGTCGCTCAAGGCAACTCAGGAAGATCCGTGGCGTCAGTTCGCTCGCACGCACGCGATCGGCCAGATCGTTCCCGGCAAGGTCACCAAGCTGGTTCCGTTCGGCGCCTTCGTGCGCGTCGAAGAGGGCATCGAGGGCCTCGTGCACATCTCCGAGCTGGCCGAGCGCCACGTGGAGGTTCCGGACCAGGTCGTGGGTGTCGGCGACGATGCACTCGTCAAGGTCATCGACATCGATCTCGAGCGTCGTCGAATTTCGTTGAGCCTCAAGCAGGCCAACGAGGATTACGCCGAAGAGTTCGATCCGTCGAAGTACGGAATGGCCGACTCGTACGACGAGCAGGGCAACTACATCTTCCCCGAGGGCTTCGACTCCGAGACCAACGAATGGCTCGAAGGTTACGAAAAGCAGCGTGAAGAGTGGGAAGGCCGCTACGCCGAGGCAGAGCGTCGCCACAAGATGCACACCGCTCAGATGGAGAAGACGGCGAAGGACGAGGCCGCAGAGGCCGCCAACACCAACTACTCCTCCGAGTCGGGTCAGGCACCCGCCGACGCCGAAGGCGATGCTCCCGCAGCATCCGCTCCGGCATCGACCGGTGGATCACTCGCCAGCGACGCTCAGCTCGCTGCGCTGCGTGAGAAGCTGTCGGGCAACGCTTGATAGTCGCTCGCCTGTAAAGGTGTGAGAAGCAGAAGGGCCCCGGTTCCGTGTTTCGGAACCGGGGCCCTTTTATGCGGCTCCGCCGCCCGTGCGTCAAAAGTGCTGTTCCAACGACACTTTCCGCACACCGGCGGCGCCAGCCGCATACAAGAATGGACCCGATTCCGTGGAGGAATGCGGGTCCATCGTCGTCTTCGACGGTCGGCTCAACCTGCGACGGCGGGGCTCCACTGAGCGACTGCACCGGTACGCTTGCGCATCGATGCGAAGCTGTGACGGGCGGGGCTGAGCAAGTTGGTGAACCAGTTGCGCCGATGTTCGGACAACGCCAGGGCAACCTCGGGAATCAAGATGACGTGAATCCCCGATTCCATGCCGAGACGGTGCCGACCCGGTTGGATCTGATTGCTTCGCATCGTGTTCCTCTTCGCTTGCAGTGGGTCGGCAAATATCTCTCTCGCAGGACGAAGATAACGGACACCACGGCAAACCTGCTGTATTTGGGGCTGATGTGCTTCGGCGTGTTCGATGACAGACTGGAGAGATGTTGAGACTCGGCCTCACCGGAGGCATAGGAGCAGGCAAGTCCACGGTGTCGAAGATGCTGTCGGGCTTCGGGGGTGTACTCGTCGACGCCGATGTCATTGCACGGGAGGTCGTCGAGCCCGGGTCGGTCGGGCTGGCACAGCTCGTCGACGCGTTCGGTGACAAGATTCTCGGTGCCGGCGGTGCGCTCGATCGGCCGGCATTGGCCGCCAGGGCATTCGGTGACGACGAATCTCGCGGGAAGCTCAATTCGATACTGCACCCGTTGATAGGTCGGCGAACTGCGGAAATCATCGAGGGTGCGCCCGCCGACGCAGTCGTCGTTCAGGACATCCCACTGTTGGTCGAGGGAAACATGGGAGCGTTCTTTCAATTGGTCGCTGTCGTACACGTGGACGCAGAGGAACGTGTGAACCGCTTGGTGCAGCAACGCAATATGCCCGAGCAGGATGCCCGCGCCCGCATGGCAGCACAGGCGACGGACGAGGCCCGACGTGAAGCCGCGGACGTCTGGCTCGACAACAGCGGTTCGCCGGGTGATCTCGACGATGTGGTGCGTGCCCTCTGGTATGACCGGCTGGTCCCCTTCGAGCGCAATATGCGCGACGGTGTGGTCGTGACCGCAGAACCCACCCTTGTCGCGGCCGATGCGTCGTGGTCCGCACAGGCGCGACGGCTGATGGCCCGGATCGCTGTCGCGTGTGGGGATTCCGCGATGCGAATCGACCACATCGGTTCCACCGCAGTCGACGGTGTCGACGCCAGGAACGTGATCGACGTTCAAATCACCGTCGCCAGCATGGAAGTCGCGGACGCACTCGCGAAACCGTTGCAGAACATCGGGTTTCCGGCTGTTCCGAGCGTCACAGCCGACGAACCGAAGCCGGCCTACGGTATCGGTGGGGAAGCAGATCCGTCCCTGTGGGACAAGCGATCACACGGGAGCGCGGATCCAGGTCGGGCCGTCGACATCTCCATCCGGGTGGACGGGTGGCCCGGGCAACGCTTCGGGCTGCTGTTCCGGGACTGGCTTCGAGCCGACGCCGACGCTGCAGCGGAATACCTGGACATCAAGAAGTCGGCGTCAGCGCGGGCGGCCGAATGCTCCGATGATTGCGAGGCCTCCGTCGTCTACGCCGACACGAAAGCGCCGTGGTTCGATCGGGCGTACGTCCGCGCGTGGGAGTGGGCGGAGGGCTCCGGTTGGACGCTCTGACTCCTCGGAACGGACCGGTCAGCGTTCGGTCCGGGGCCGCCAGCGGGTCGGCATGTCGAGCGATGCGAGCCACGCGTCGAGGTCGTAATCGTGCGATGCAAGGCCGGCGACCGCGAACACCGAACGGTTCATCGCGAGCTCGGCCGTGACGGCGTCGAGCTGATTCTCGACACGGGCCTGAAGTAGTTCGTCGGCGTCGAGGAAGTCGAAGCCCCGCCCGGTGCGGACCACGATGTCCAGGTAGTGATCGATCGACGTCCACACGGTCGGACCGGCGGCGAACTCTCCGATGTCGAGGTAGTAGTTCTGATCGCGCACGTGCCCCGGGAGGTAGTGGAAGATCGACGCGCGGACGCCCAAGCTCGGGATCAACCATGACTGCAGGTAGTCGAACTGCGGGTGGTCCGACGGACGCGCCATGTAGAGACCCCAGGGCTCCAACCGGTATTCGTCGACGGGCCGTAGAAAGCCCTTCGGGTCGGTGTTGGTAAGGCCGGCGATATCGAAGTATTCGCGCTTCGGTGGGTGCACGTGAACGGTCGGCTCGGCGGGTGCGTCCATGGGTGACCAAGCTACCGGTTCGCGTTCGTACAGGCCGCAGGATCGAATGTGTCGGTGGTCGCGTCTACCCTGGTGATATGGCGTTTGCATCCGAACATCCCGTGGTCGCTCACTCGGAACACCGTCCCGTCGGAGCTATCGAGCGAACGGGGCCTGCGTTCGAGGTAGTCAGCGATCACAAGCCCGCGGGCGATCAGCCGACGGCCATCGCCGAGCTCGAGCGCCGCATCAGAGCGGACGAGAAAAACGTGGTGCTCCTCGGTGCAACGGGTACCGGTAAGTCGGCGACGACGGCGTGGCTCATCGAGAAGCTCCAGCGTCCGACGTTGGTGATGGCCCCCAACAAGACGTTGGCGGCGCAGTTGGCCAACGAGCTGCGCGACATGCTGCCCAACAATGCCGTCGAGTACTTTGTGTCGTACTACGACTACTACCAACCCGAGGCGTACATCGCGCAGACGGATACGTACATCGAGAAGGACTCGTCGGTCAACGACGACGTCGAGCGTCTGCGGCACTCGGCGACGGCAAATCTACTCTCCAGGCGCGATGTGGTGGTGGTCGCGTCGGTGTCGTGCATCTACGGTCTCGGCACGCCGCAGTCCTACGTGGACAGGTCCATCGACCTGCAGGTGGGCGTGGAGGTACCCCGCGACGCTCTGCTGCGGCTGCTCGTCGACGTGCAGTACACGCGCAACGATATGGCGTTCACGCGCGGTTCCTTTCGCGTGCGCGGAGATACCGTCGAGATCATTCCGTCGTACGAAGAGCTGGCGGTGCGCATCGAGTTCTTCGGCGACGAGATCGAGGCGCTGTACTACCTGCACCCGTTGACGGGCGACACGGTTCGGAAAGTCGACTCGGTGCGTATCTTCCCGGCCACGCACTACGTTGCCGGTCCGGAGCGCATGGAGAAGGCCGTCAAGAACATCGAGGCGGAGCTCGAGGAGCGGCTCGCGGAACTCGAAAACAAGGGCAAGCTGCTCGAGGCTCAGCGCCTTCGCATGCGTACGCAGTACGACCTCGAGATGATAAAGCAGGTCGGGTTCTGCTCGGGCATCGAGAACTATTCGCGTCACATCGACGGCCGTGGCCCCGGCACTGCTCCCGCAACGTTGATCGACTACTTCCCAGAGGACTTTCTCCTCGTCATCGACGAGTCGCACGTGACGGTGCCGCAGATCGGTGCCATGTACGAGGGCGACATGTCGCGCAAGCGAAACCTGGTGGAGTTCGGCTTCAGGCTGCCGTCCGCAACCGACAACCGTCCGCTGACGTGGGAGGAGTTCACTCAGCGGATTGGGCAGACGGTCTACTTGTCGGCCACTCCGGGTAAGTACGAGTTGGGTCAGACCGGCGGGGAGTTCGTCGAGCAGGTCATTCGTCCGACCGGTCTGGTCGACCCGAAGGTTGTCGTCAAGCCCACCAAGGGACAGATCGACGATCTGGTTCACGAAATTCGGGCGCGCGCGGAAAGAGACGAGCGCATCCTCGTCACCACGCTGACGAAGAAGATGTCCGAGGATCTCACCGACTATCTGCTCGAGCTCGGTATCCGGGTCCGCTACCTTCACTCGGACATCGACACGTTGCGCCGCGTCGAGCTTCTGCGGCAGTTGCGGCTCGGCGAGTACGACGTGCTCATCGGCATCAACCTGCTGCGTGAGGGCCTGGACCTCCCCGAAGTGACGTTGGTGGCCATTCTGGACGCCGACAAGGAGGGCTTCCTTCGCAGCGGAACCAGCTTGATTCAGACCATTGGTCGTGCCGCTCGTAACGTGTCGGGCGAAGTGCACATGTACGCCGACAAGATGACCGACTCGATGAAGTACGCGATCGAGGAGACCGAGCGCAGACGCGAGAAGCAGATCGCGTACAACGTCGAGAAGGGTGTCGATCCGCAGCCGCTGCGCAAGAAGATCGCGGACATCCTCGATCAGGTTTACGAAGAAGCGGACGACACCGAGGAATCCATCGAGGTGGGAGGTTCGGGACGCAATGCCTCCCGAGGACGACGTGCACAGGGCGAGAAGGGGCGAGCCGTCAGCTCCGGTGTCTACGAGGGTCAGGACGTCACGTCCATGCCGCGAGCAGAACTGGCCGCGCTGGTGAAGAACCTCACCGACCAAATGATGAATGCTGCCCGAGAACTGCAGTTCGAACTCGCCGGTCGTCTACGCGACGAGATTCAAGACCTGAAAAAGGAATTGCGGGGGATGGACGCGGCGGGACTGAAGTAGCCGGGCGGGCGGTTCTCGACGGCGGGTTCGCTACGGTTCAGTCATGGACGCTTCCACCGCCGGCCGGAGTGCGCGAGCACTCAACCTTCTCCATTCGCTGACCTACTTTGTTCCCGAGACTCGGGACGCGCTCATCGAGGCGGGGTTGCAGGGCCGCGCAGGTTACTTCGCCGGGCGCGCGGCTCCCCTCGGGCCGGTGGGCGCGGGAGTCGTTGCGGCCACGTTCTACAACTTCAACCGTGACGAGATCGCCCCGCTCGTTCCGGCTGCCTGGTCCATCGTGTCACCGGAACGGATCATGGAGATTCGCTACCGCACTCTTGACGAGGCGTACCGACGCCTGCTGGGCGACGAAGTCCTCGTGTCGCCGGAAATGTCGGAGGCGGCGGAGCTCGCGTCCATCGCAGCGCGAGGCATTCCCGGCGACGACGGGCGCCCGCTGTACGCCGCCTATTCGGAACTGGAATGGCCCGATGCGCCGCATCTGGTGTTCTGGCACGCATTGACATTGCTGCGTGAACATCGTGGGGACGGGCACATTGCCGCACTGCAGACTGCCGAACTCAGCGGGATCGAAGCGTTGATCACCCACACGGCGACGGGGCAGGGGTTCGAGAAAGAGTTCGCGCGCAAGCGACGCGGCTGGTCCCACGAGCAGTGGGAAGCCGCATCGGAAAGCCTTCGCGATCGCGAAATTCTCGACGCCGACGGCACACTCACCGAGCACGGCCACGACCTTCGCAACCTCGTGGAGGACATCACCAACGACCTCGCCCTCGCGCCGTGGACGTCGTTGGGCGAAGACGGAGCGGCGCGCCTCGTCGAGCTCGGAACGCCGTGGCGTGACAGCGTCGTCGAGCAGGGAGTGTTCCCCGACGGCGTGTTCGGGCGCTGACCCGTCAGCTGGTGATGTCCTTCGTGGAGAACCGCTGCCAGGCGATCGTTCCGAACACCGCGGCGTAGGCGAGGGCGGAGAACGTCCCCACGACCATGTCGTTCCATTCGATCGTGGGGGCGAGTGCGTCGATCCACGAGTTGGCGTAGTGCCCGGGCAGGTAGTTGCGCAATGATCCGAGGGCCGTGATCTGGTCGAGGATCTGCATCAGGATCGACGTCATCACGGCGCCGCCCACTGCCCCTAGCGGCGCGTCGGTCAGTACCGAGAGCAGCATGGCGAGTCCGGCTACCCATAGCAGGTTGACTGCGATGTACGCCACGGCGACGAGCAGCCGGCCCAGGGCTTCCGAGTACGCCAAGCCGTCGCCGAAGGGTGTCACCAGTGGCTCGGCGCCGTACAAGACGGTTCCCAGCGCCAGCGACACCAGGACGAGGACTGCAATGGCAGCAAGCGACAGCGTGGCCGATACCAGGGCCTTCTGCAGAAGCAGCCGAGTTCGGGGAACCGGGATCGCCAGCAGATAGCGCAGCGACGACCACGAGGCCTCGCTGGCCACCGAGTCGCCGAAGAACAACGCAACGACGACGATCAACAGAAATCCGACCGACATGAACAGTGCGAACACGGTGAAGTTCACACCACCGCGGGTGCCCAGTTCGATGAGCCCGCCGGCGTCGGAGTCGGACGACGAGCTACCGACGGTGAACGCAATCGCCAGGATGACCGGCAACAGCGCCAGGAACCCGATGGCGAGTTGTGTTCTGCGACGCCCGAATTGCCGACGCAATTCGGTCATATAGGGGAGTGTGCGGCCGGCGGTGTAGCCGGATGCTCGCCCGTCGGAATGCATCGCGTTGGTCGATTCGTCCGGTCGCGGGGGTGTGATCATGGTGCGTCCTTGGTCGAGACGGATCCGGCCGGGACGGGCGCGGGGAGGGCGTCGTTGTGGACCAGATCGAGGAACACGTCTTCGAGTCGCGTCGACTGTGACAGACCTCGAACCTGCAGTCCCGCGTCGAACAACGCCTTGATGACGTCCGCCGGATCGATGGTCCCGAGGTCGACGCGCAGGGTCGAGTCATCGACGACGGTCGGTGTGCACC
>NZ_JBAWFH010000009.1:0-12669 GCF_049591685.1 Rhodococcus sp. (in: high G+C Gram-positive bacteria)
GGCGACGACTCCGCGGTCGTCAACACTGCGCAGGAGTCTGCCCACTCCCTGTGCGAGGAGGAGCGCTGCGTGGTTGGCGGCGACGGAAAGGAAGCCGTTGCCTCCGCGCGCTTGAACTGCCTGCTGCCGCGCCACCAGCAGTGGATCGTCCGGCCTGGGAAACGGAATGCGATCGAGGATCACCAAGCTCAGCGATGGCCCCGGCACGTCGACGCCCTGCCACAGCGACAGCGTGCCGAACAGTGAGGTGGGCTCGTCGGCGGCGAACTTGTCCACCAGCGCGCCCGTGGCGTCGTCGCCCTGACACAGCACCGGAGTGTCGAGTCGCTCGCGCATTGCCTCGGCCGCTGCCTTCGCCGCCCGCATGGAGGAGAAAAGTCCGAGTGTTCGACCGCCTGCGGCGCGAACGAGGGATTCGATCTCGTCGAGATAGAGGGGGGACAAGCCGTCACGACCGGGTGCCGGAAGATGTTGGGCCACATATAGTATTCCGGCCTTGGCGTGGTCGAAGGGTGATCCGACGTCGAGCGAGTTCCATCGGATGGACGCGGTGTCCGACGGCGGCTCCGCACCCGACGCCATCGCCGTGTCACTGCGGGCGGGATGCTCGGCGGGTAGCCCCCAGTTGATCGCGAGTCCGTCGAACGAACCACCGACCGTCAACGTGGCCGACGTGAGGACCACCGTCGACTCCGCGAACAATCGGGTTCGCAACAGCCCGCCCACCGACAGCGGTGCCATGCGAACGGTGCGCTTGACCGAGCCGCGGAACTCGTCCACGGCGTGCCACACGACATCCTTGCGTTTGGCTGGGTCGGGCTCGTCGAACGCCGTGAGTACCCGCACTGCGCTGTCGTGTACCTCTTCGACGGCAACCAGTGCTGCGTTGCGAGCAGCCGCGGCTTCGGGATCGCTCGCGGCCATCCCGGCGCGCTGCGGGCCGATGGCCGTCCGCACCGCCCACGCCGAATCTCGGATGGACGCCAAAGCGGGAGCGACATCCTCGGGTAGCGCGGCCCAACGTCCCGCAGGCAGATCGTCGAGGACGGCGGCCCAGTTCTCGGCGGCCCCGTCGAGGGCGTCGACGATGTCTTCTTCGATCAGCTTGCTGCATCGTCGCGCCGCCGCGGTGACCGTGGCAGCCGACAGTTCTGACGTGGCCACGCCGGTGACCCGGTCGACGAGTTCGTGGGCCTCGTCGATGACGACTACGTCGTGTTCGGGGAGGATCTGGATGCCCGTTATCGCGTCGATGGCGAGGAGCGCATGGTTGGTCACGACGACGTCGACCTGTGACGCCTCGGTACGCGCCCGCTCCGCGAAGCAATCCTCACCCACCGGGCAGCGGGATTTACCGAGGCACTCGCGGGCGGTGACGCTGACCTGACGCCACGCCTGGTCGCTGACGCCGGGAACGACATCGTCGCGATCGCCCGTCTCGGTGTCTGAGGACCACTTGGTCAACCGCACCACCTCGCGACCCATTCGAGAGACCGCGAATGCGTCGAACAACTCGGCGTCCGGTGCCTCCTCCGAGGCGCCGGTGTGGATCTTGTTCATGCAGAGGTAGTTGTTGCGGCCCTTGAGGATGGCGAACTTGGGCCGCCTGCCCAGCTCGGAGGTCAGTGCGTCGGCCAGCCGCGGTAGGTCTCGATCGACGAGCTGACGCTGCAGCGCGATCGTTGCCGTCGATACCACCACGGTGCGACCGGACTCGACCGCGTGCCTGATGCTCGGGACGAGGTAGGCCAACGACTTGCCCGTGCCGGTGCCGGCTTGCACGGCAAGGTGCTCCCCGGTGTCGATGGAGTGCGCGACCGCCGAGGCCATAGTGAGCTGGTTGCTGCGTTCCTTGCCGCCGAGCGCATGCACCGCGGCCTTCAACAGATCGGGCACGGTGGGCAGTTCGGTCTTCGACGGCACCGTCAGAAGGGTACTGCCATCCGCCGACGGGTTCAGCCGGCGTCGACGAAGCGGGTGCCGATCGCCGGTTCGCCCTGCGACAGCTTGAGGCCCTCCCAGGGGAGGCTGACAACACGCTCGGCGAACAGCGCACGGGAGTCGGCCAAGGTCGGCAGGTCTGCGAGCTGCTCGCCGCCGCGGACGAGGGGCACGCTCATCTCCGTCGCCACCAACCCGTCGTCGATCGTCGGGGGACTACCGATCGGGTGAACGATCTCCTCGACGGCCGTTCCGGTGGAGCGGCACGTTCGGATCGCGGACTTCGTGCCCCCTCGCGACTCCTTGTGGCTGCTCCGCTTGGCCACCGGCCGACCGTTCACGGTGACCAGCTTGTAGACCATGCCTGCGGTGGGCGCTCCCGAACCGGTCACCAGCGAGGTGCCGACGCCGTAGGAATCCACCGGTTCCGCACGCAGAGCAGCGATGGCGTATTCGTCCAGATCGCCGGAGACGACGATTCTGGTTCGGGTGGCGCCGAGGTCGTCGAGTTGCTGTCGGACCTGCCGTGCCAGCACCCCGAGGTCACCCGAGTCGATCCGGACGCCGCCCAGTTCGGGCCCGGCCACTTCGACGGCGTTCGCGACGCCCTGGGTGATGTCGTAGGTGTCCACGAGCAACGTCGTCGACACGCCCAGTGCGCGGACCTGCGCGGCGAACGCCGCTTTCTCGTCGGGGCCGTTCTCGCCCGTGTACAGCAGGGTGAACGCATGGGCCGAGGTGCCCGCGCCCGGGACACCGTGTCGGCGGACGGCTTCGAGGTTTGACGTGGCCGAGAAGCCTGCGATGTACGCGGCGCGGGAAGAGGCGACCGCTGCCTCCTCATGAGTTCGACGTGACCCCATCTCGATTATCCTGCGCGAGCCCGCAGAGCTCGTCATTCGGGCGGCGGCCGAGGCGATCGCACTGTCGTGATTGAGGATCGACAGGGCCAGCGTTTCGAGGACGACGCATTCTGCGAACGTGCCGCGAACGGACAGAACGGGGGAGCCGGGGAAGTACAGCTCGCCCTCGCGATAACCGTCGACGTCGCCGGTGAAGCGGTAGTTCTTAAGCCACTCGAGGGTGGGCGCATCGAGGAAATCGCCGAGGACTTCGAGCTCGGCGGGTCCGAACCGAAAGCGCGTCAACGCTTCGAGGAACCTCGCGGTGCCGGCGACGACGCCGTATCGACGGCCGTTCGGGAGTCGACGCGCGAAGACCTCGAAGCTGCACGGCACGTGTGCCGATCCGTCGGCGAGGGCTGCCGAGAGCATCGTGTATTCGTACTGATCGGTGAAGAGAGCTGCGCTGCGGAAGTTGTCCGTTATGTCCGGACCGGGGTTCGATGCGGTAGGCACACGACCAACACTACGAGGCGCGGGGGTGACGGTGCGCACCTTGCCCCGCCCGTCGTACCCTGTTGCCATGGCTTCATCGACGGCTGAAGAGATCGTGGGCACGGTCGCCGAGGCGCCGACCTCGGCTGCCTCTCCGCAGGCCGTGCCCACGGAAACGGCCGACCCGGCGACGGACGAAGCGCACGATCTGCCCTGGGTAACCATCGTCTGGGACGATCCGGTGAACTTGATGCACTACGTGACGTACGTGTTCCAGAAACTTTTCGGCTACAGCAAGGCCAAGGCAACGGAATTGATGATGCAGGTGCACTCCGAGGGCAAGGCCGTTGTGTCGAGCGGCGAGCGCGACGCGATGGAAAACGATGTTCGTAGACTGCACGCCGCCGGGCTGTGGGCCACCATGCAACAGGACAAGTAGCAGCACGCGTCACCACGAGTGTCGATCGCCATCAACTACGAAGGAAACCCGACGCTGTGCGTATGTGGAGCAGGAAGAACTCGCTGACCGGAGTGAAGATTCGCTCGGACATGGATGCACGCGAGGCGACGGTACTGCGATCGCTGGTCGGGTCGGTCGTCGGACTTCTGCAGGACCGTGCCGCGGACGCGCCCACCGACGAACTCGCCGCGATGACCGGACTGCGCACCGGGCATCACACTCCGCCCGAAGACGCTGCGCTCGCCCGGCTGCTGCCCGACTTCCACGGACCGGACTCCGAGGAGGCCGGGACGGATACCGCCGATACCAACGGTGCACTGCGCGGCCTGCACGAGCCAGACATCATCGACGACAAACTCCGCGCGGGCAGCGTCATACTCGACACACTGCCTGCCGCGGGCGGCAAGATCGTGTTGACGCCGGAGCAGGCCGACGCCTGGCTGATGGGCCTCAACGACGTACGCTTGGCGCTCGGAACCACGTTGGGTATCGACGCGGACACCCCGGAAGTTCTCGACGAGGGGGATCCCCGTGCTCCGCACCTCGACGTGTACCACTGGTTGACCTGGATGCAGGATTCCCTCGTGCAGGTCCTCACTCCATAGGAGCTCGCCTGTGCCCGGTCCCCGTGACTCGCTGACCGATGTTGGGGGCCTGCTCGTCGGACACCATCACGCCATCGATTCGGACGCCACCCTCGGGGCAGGCGCGGCAACCGGCTGCACCGTTGTCCGCACACTCGGTGGTGCGACCGCAGCGGTCGACGTCCGCGGTGGTGGCCCCGGTACCCGCGAGACGGATCTGCTCGATTCCAGTAATTCGGTGCAACAGGTCAACGCGATATTGCTGACCGGAGGAAGTGCCTACGGTCTGGCCGCCGCCGACGGAGTGATGCGCTGGCTCGAAGAACACGGCCACGGCATCGCTATGGGAACACCCGATCAGGTCGTTCCGATCGTGCCTGCCGCCGTCATCTTCGATCTACCGGTCGGTGACTGGGCAATCCGACCCGACGCCGAATTCGGTTACCGCGCTTGCGTTGCCGCGTCCGCCGAGTTCGCCGTGGGCTCCGTGGGAGCGGGTGTCGGTGCCCGGGCGGGAGTACTCAAGGGCGGCGTCGGCACAGCGAGCACCGTCATCGACGGCGGGCCCGCGGACGGCGTCACCGTCGCAGCCCTGATTGTCGCCAATCCGGTCGGCTCGGTGTTCGACCCGCGCACCGGTCTGCCCTGGGGCGTCGGTACAGAAGGCGCGCAGGCATTCGGCATGCGCAAACCTGATGTCCATCACCTGTGGAACGCGAACGCCCTTGCACCCAAGGGCACCGCACTCAACACGACCATTGGCGTCGTCGCGACCGATGTGGAGTTGACGGCGGCGTCCTGCAAGCGGCTCGCCGTCGCCGGACACGACGGCTTGGCGCGGGCAATCCGTCCCGCCCACTCGCCGCTCGACGGGGACACGATCTTCGCATTGTCGACGGGGACGCGGTCCGTCGTCACCGAAGCGTCCGTTCCGAAAGCCTTCGCAAAAGACCTACCCGTTCTCGACGCCGTGTGCGCGGTGGCCGCGAACGTCGTCGAGCGGGCGATCGTGCGTGCGGTGCTCGACGCAACGACCGTCGCGGGCATACCGACCTATCGGGCGACCTTTCCGTCCGCGTTCTCCCGTTCCTGACCGGCGGTACGCTGGACCAGGTAGCGGACATACCGGGCAGTGCACCGGTACAGGCGAAAGGCGTCGGAGATGACTGCGAACCCGTATCTGCCCGCCCCGACCCCCAAACGGCCCGTCTGGCAACAAGCGGCGATGTTCATCGGGTCGTTCGTGGTGTTGCTGTGGGTCGTGGAAGCCGTCGACGTTGCGTCCGGCAGCCGCGTCGAAGACGCCGGAATCTCCCCTCGAAGTGTCGACGGATTGTGGGGCATTCTGTTCGCGCCGGTCCTGCACGACGATTGGGCCCACCTCATCGCCAACACCGTTCCCGTTCTCGTGCTGGGCTTTTTGGTATTGCTCTCGGGGCTGGGTCGGGGACTGGCGGCAACCGGAATCATCTGGGTGGTCGGCGGGGTCGGAACCTGGCTCGTCGGCCGAGACTCCAACCACATCGGTGCGTCGATCCTCATCTTCGGTTTCATCGCCTATCTGCTGACCCGCGGATTCTTCACGCGCAACATCGGCCAGCTCGTCATCGGCGTGGTCGTCTTCCTCGTGTACGGAGGTGCACTGTGGGGGGTGCTCCCCAGCACTCCCGGCGTTTCGTGGGAAGGCCACCTCTTCGGAGCGATCGGCGGAGTCGTCGCAGCGTGGGTACTCTCGGCCGACGTGCGCACCGAACGCCGACGAACTTCCTTGGGCGGCGCGGCACGGGCATGAACCCCGCCACGCCACTCGCCGGAAGCGGAAACGGGCGATGCGTTTCGGCGACGGCCATTCTCGTGGCAGCATGACTCTTATGCGTATTACCGTCCTGGGATGTTCGGGCAGTGTGTCCGGGCCCGATTCCCCCGCGTCGGGTTACCTCCTCGACGAGCCGGAAACGTCACCCGTCGTTCTGGACTTCGGGCCGGGAATTCTCGGGGCGTTGCAGCGCTACGCCGACCCCGGGGACGTCAGCGTCTTTCTGTCACATCTGCACGCCGACCATTGCCTCGACGTACCAGGTCTTCTCGTGTGGCGGCGGTACCACCCCAACCCACCCGAAGGCCGCGCCGTCGTCTACGGACCCAAGGACACCGCCTTCCGACTCGGCGTGGCGTCCGCGGAGTGCGGGGGCCAGATCGACGACATGTCCGACACCCTCGACCTCCGGCGGTGGGCCGACGGGCGAACCATCCGGCACGGGCGGCTTTCCGTCCTGACCCGGCAGGTGTACCACCCGCCCGAGTCCTACGGCATGCGCATCACGACGGGCGAGAACAAGATCTTCGCGTACACGGGCGATACCGGAATGTGTCAGGCGGTACGCGATCTCGCGCACGGGGCCGACGTGTTGCTCGCGGAAGCGTCGTGGACACACAGCCCGGATCGACCCCAAGGCGTTCACCTGTCGGGCACCGAAGCGGGACAGCTGGCGCGCGACGCCGGTGTCGGCGAACTGCTCCTCACGCACATCCCGCCCTGGACCTCGCGTGAAGACGTCATCGCAGAAGCCAAAGCAGAATTCAGCGGGCCGGTTCACGCTGTGTCGCCGGGAGACGTCTTCACTGTGTAGGGCGTGAGTGGAGCCTGCGGAAGGGGCCCGCAGTAAGCTGCTCGTGTGTCGAGACGAGAAGACGGACGAGCGGACGACGAACTCCGCACCATTGCCATAACGCGCGGATTCACGAGCAACCCGGCTGGTTCGGTGCTCGTCGAATTCGGTAATACGCGGGTCATGTGTACTGCGAGCGTCGAGGAGGGCGTTCCTCGGTGGCGCAAGGGATCCGGCCTCGGTTGGCTGACGGCCGAGTACGCAATGCTTCCCGCGGCCACGCATACCCGTAGCGGCCGTGAATCCGTCAAAGGCAAGGTGGGCGGACGCACTCAGGAGATTTCTCGCCTCGTCGGCCGCTCGCTGCGTGCGTGCATCGATCTCGCCGCGATCGGTGAGAACACAATTGCCATCGACTGTGACGTTCTGCAGGCCGACGGTGGCACGCGCACGGCTGCGATCACGGGTGCCTTCGTGGCACTGTCCGATGCCGTCACCTATCTCCGAGCCGCGGGCCGTCTTGCCGATCCGCAGCCTATTTCGTGCGCCATCGCGGCCGTCAGCGTCGGCGTCGTCGACGGGCGGGTTCGGCTGGACCTGCCGTACGAGGAGGATGCTCGCGCGGAGGTCGACATGAATGTGGTCGCCACCGACACCGGAACACTCGTCGAGGTTCAGGGCACCGGGGAGGGTGCGACGTTCCCGCGTTCGACGCTCGACAAGCTCCTCGACTCGGCGTTGGCTGGGATCGAGCAACTGTTCGAAGTACAGAAGGCGGCGCTCGCGGAGCCGTATCCGGGTGTTCTGCCGGAGCCCGTGGCCACCGGTGCACCGAAGAAGAAGTTCGGTGGCTGAGTTCACGCTGTTGGTGGCGAGTCGTAACGCGAAGAAGCTTCGCGAATTACGGCGGGTTCTGGACGCCGCAGGGGTCACCGGCGTGAGTCTGGTCGGGTTGAACGAGGTGCCGGAGTACCCGGAGGCTCCGGAGACCGGCGCAACGTTCGAGGAGAACGCGCTCGCCAAGGCTCGTGATGGGGCCGCCGCAACCGGATTTCCCTGTGTGGCAGACGATTCAGGCATCGAGGTAGACGCGCTGAACGGAATGCCGGGCGTACTCTCGGCGCGATGGTCCGGCAAACACGGCGACGACGACGCCAACACAGCGTTGTTGTTGGCACAGTTGAACGACGTCCCCGACGAACGGCGCGGCGCAGGGTTCGTGTCCGCGTGTGCACTGGCTGTTCCGGGAGGTACCGACACTGTGGTACGTGGGGAGTGGCGCGGCGTCATTGCCCGGGAGCCGTTCGGGGAGAACGGTTTCGGGTACGACCCCGTATTCGTTCCCGAAGGCGACGGCCGTTCGGCCGCCGAGCTCAGCCCGGAGGAAAAGGATGCCGCGTCGCACCGTGGTCGCGCGTTGCGGTTGCTGATTCCTGCCCTCGAAGCACTGACGTAGAACCGATGACCCGTCGGCGTGTGGGCAGCATACTATCTGCTTCTGTGGTCGCAGCGGTGGTTTCGCCGGTGTTCCCCGCATCCGCGTCACCACCCCAGAATTCGTTCCTCGAAGCGGGCGCGTATCGGTCGTCCACCCGGACGCGACGCTGCCGGGTGTTAACGACTTCGCCTGCAGGCCAACAGTAGAACGTCCCGAACCGGTCGTACTAGTGCACGGCTTCCTCGAAAATTCCTACGTCAATTGGGCTTCGCTGGGGCCGAAGCTGACCGAGGAAGGGTACTGCGAATTCGCCCTCGACTACGGTCGGCTGAAGGGTACGCCATTCGGAGGACTCGACTCCCGGCCCACCCGTCGACGACGCGCTGATGCGTGTGAACGAGCCGAGCGACACCGTGCCCGGCATCGAGTACGTCACCGTCGTGACCCGCTACGACCAGGTGGTCCCGTACACGGCGTCGTTGTTGGCGGGACCGGGGGCACGCAACGTGGTGCTCCAGGATCTGTGCCCGACAAATACGGTCGAGCACACCGGGATTTCCTACGACGCGGTTGCGGGGCAGGTGGTGTCCTCGGCGCTTGCCAGCGAGGACGTGCTAACGGTGAAGTGCTGAGGTCAGACGCCGAAATCGTGTTTGACCTGCGTCGTGCGCCAGTGCTCGACGAAGAACGACAGGAACGGGATCGTGCCGGCAAGTAATGTCCCGATCGTCCGGGGGGCAGGCCAGCGCACCTTGATCGCCAGGTCGATGGTCAGGATCAGGTAGATGAGATAAACCCAACCATGCACGACGGCAATCCAGCTCGGCACGTTTTCCACCTTGAAGATGTACTTCGCCACCATCTCGCCGGTCAGTACCAATAGCCAGATTCCCGTGACGTAGGCGAGCACGCGGTAGCGCAACAGAGCCGACGCAATCTTCTTCGTCTTCTCGGTGGGTGCGGAAGTACCCGATGCCGTGCTCACGTGTGGTGCTCCTTTTTCGTCACTCGCGCGAGCGATCGAGCTCGGCGAGGTAACTGTTGTATTCGAGTAGTTGCCGAGCCTCGACGTCTTCCAGATCGTCTTCGGTTGCGGCCGCCGATCGTTGTGGAAGCAGATCGGCGGGAATCTCGCGGACCACCTGTTCGGTGGCGGCCGTGTCGTCCTCGGTGTCGTCCTCGAGCTGAACGAATTTCCGGTACGCGTACACGACGAATGCTGCGAACAACGGCCACTGGAAGGCGTATCCCAGGTTCTGCCCGTTTCCACCCACGGACTCGAAGCGTTCCCACTGCCACCAGCCCAGGGCCATGCAGGCGACCGCCGACACCACGACCAGCGCGATGAGCGCAGGACGGTGATGGTTTCGCGATTTCGCCACCCCACGAAGGTACCCGAGTCTCTACTACCTCCGGTAGTCGGCGATTCCTCTACTGCCTCCGGAGTCGGCGATTCCTCTACTGCCTCCGGAGTCGGCGATGGGGCCAACGGTGCGCGAGGGGGGACTTGAACCCCCACGTCCTAAGACACTGGAACCTAAATCCAGCGCGTCTGCCATTCCGCCACTCGCGCGAGTGCTCGGCAAAGTCTACAACGGCCGCCGGAACAGCCTCCGGCGTACGGCGTACTGTGTCAAAGCGTGGCGAGCAAGAAGGAAGCAGGCTTCGATCCGGCGCGCACTCTCGGGCTGCTGTGGCGGGTGAGTGGTAAGCCCAGCAGAACCGGCCTGAGCGTGGATGCAATCGTCGAAGCGGCCATCGTGATCGCCGACGCCGAAGGATTGGACGCCGTGTCGATGCGCCGGGTCGCGGACCGATTGGGTGTGGGCGCGATGTCGCTGTACACCCACGTTCCGGGGCGCAAGGACCTCGTCGACCTGATGACCGACGGTGCCCTGAGAGCGCTGTACGTAAACGTGGACGAACCGGCTACCTCGTCGGACAATTGGCGCGCTGGTCTGCGTTTCGTAGCCCAGCGGAACTGGCGGTTGTACGAACAGCACCCCTGGTTGCTCGACGCGCAGGGCGCGCGGGCTGTTCTCGGTCCGCACACCAACGACAAGTACGAAGCCGAGCTGCGTGTGCTCGACGGTGTCGGCCTCTCCGACGTCGACATCGATTCGGTGCTGACGCTGGTACTGACGCACGTTGCAGGCACCGCCAGGGCCCTCACCCGTTTCGAGCGTGTGCGTGAGGAATCGGGCATGACGGATTCGGAGTGGTGGGACGCGACGGCGCCGGTGCTCGACACCGTGATGGATCCGGATCGCTACCCGTTGTCGATGCGTGTCGGCACCGCCGCGGCGACGTCCTATCAGGCCGCGAGCGATCCGGTGCACGAGTACGAGTTCGGTGTCGAGTGCATTCTTGACGGTGTGGCCGCGTTGATCGATCGCACCGCGGCCGCACCGCCCGCGCGGCAGGAACGCTAACCGGCGTCGACCAACGGAGCAGTGACACCGACGCGGCGTTGGTAGCGCCAGATCGCGTGTTCGAGGTGGGCTTGGCGGATACCAAGACCTTCGGCCGTGTACTCGATGAGCGAGGCCGCGGTGGCAGCATCCACCTCGCACCCGAGCGCCTGCGATGCGAACGACCGGAGCAACCCGATGCCGTTCTCCGTTCTGATTCCCGCTACGAACAACACGTTCTCCCACGTCTTGTCGCCGATACCGGGAACGACGGTGACGGCGAGGCGCTGGTCGTCGCAGTCGCCGAGCTGGTGGGCCGATCGCACGCCCTGCTCGACCAACACCGCTGCGACGCGGGCTGCGGCCTCGGCCTTGGTAGTGGTGTTGTCGCCCGTTCGCTGGCGGTTGCCGAGAATCGCGGCCAATTGGTCCGGTTTCCGGCAGAATGCGGCCAGTTCGGTGAGGTCGTCGATCGGGGTGCCGCCTCGATGGTGCCGCCACTGCGCGACGACTTTTCGGACGCCGGTTTCGGGACCTCCGTAGGCAGCCCGCAAAGAGAACGCGGCGTCGAGAACGGCAGCTTCGATCTCACCGGGCCAACCGGGTGCCCAGGCCGGTGAAACAGACTGACGGACAGTATGTTCGATGTGTGTCGCGATGGCCTCGCATTCGCGCGGCGAAAAGATGTGTGTAACTGACGAATACATGAAATCCCCCCCCGGGTTCTGTTGGTGTGGCGAAACTACTGCGTGCCACCGACATGTTCGGGCGGTGCGATGTGGCGAGCTTCACATAACAGAACGATAACGATCAATGCGAGGAAATCCTCATGTTCCGGTGGGCTCGATCGGGGCGCTGCCAGCAGCGATGTTTGTTACTCGCGGGTTCGTCACCGTGTCGGATTTTCGGCGTTTTCGGCCCTACTCGCTGGTAGCACTTGGACGTCAAACGAAACGTGAGGATTTCCTCATGATTTTGTGTCAACCTGGTTCCACGCGGATAGAGCCACCTCGCCATGACGACGGTCGTGCTCCTCGATTTCGCTCGACAACGCCGAGACCACAGGCGCCACTTATGCCGAACACCTCATCGAGGTGCTCACGAGAGGAAATCTGGACCTTGACGATCAACGAGAGCACACCATCACACGGACAGGGCGCGGGAAGATCCCCCAAGAGCGGTGGCGGTTCTCGTACGCTCGCGGACCGATTCGCGGCCGGTGAGCCATACGCTCTGGCCTTCGGTGGCCAAGGTTCACCGTGGCTCAGCTCCCTCGAAGAACTCGCCCGCGACTCTGCGCTCGAGCCGGAACTGACCGATCTCGTCAACCAGTCCGCCGCCATGCTGGCACCGGTGGCCGACGAACTGCTCGTCGTTCGCTCGGTCGGCTTCGATCCGATCGGCTGGATGCTCGAGCAGGACCTGGCCGACGACGAAGATGCCGCCGCATCGTTCGGCCCCTCCGAAGCCGCGCTGACGTCCGCAGCCGTCTCGCTGCCCGGTGTGTTCCTCACTCAGGTCGCAGCGCTGCGTGCGCTGAAGCTACAGGGACTCGATCCCGCCGAAGCTCGACCCGTCACCGTCGTCGGTCATTCGCAGGGCCTCATCGCCGCCGAGTCGGTCAAGAGCAACGGCGCCGAGGATGCGCACCTGCTGGCCGTCGCACAGCTGATCGGTGCGGCTGCGGGCCTCGTCGGCCGTCGTCGCGGCATCATCGGCGCTGCCGACCGCGCGCCCATGGTCTCCGTGTCCAGCGTCGAGCCTGCGCGTCTGCAGGCAGTCGTCGACGAACTCGCGATCGAGGGTGCTCCGGAGCGATCCGCCGTACTCGCCATCCGTAACGGCCGCCGCCGTGTCGTCCTCGCAGGCCCTCCCGCACAGCTCGCTCG
>NZ_JBAWFH010000010.1:0-11967 GCF_049591685.1 Rhodococcus sp. (in: high G+C Gram-positive bacteria)
CCTTTTTCAGGGCCTTTTTAAGGGCCTTTTTGGAGGCTCCGTTCGAGGCCTGCGTGTGCTCCGGATCGTCGTCTTCAGCCTTTTCGACGTCATCCGAGTCGGGCTCCTCTGCTTCCTCTGCCTCGTCCGCATCGGGTACGAGCGACAGCACCGCGGGGCCGAAGCCGCTGTACGACTCCGCCGTCACCACCCTGCTGGCACGCACTCGTTCGGCGATGTCCGGATCGGCGAGCGCAGCGCCGAGTGTCTGGCCGACCTCCCTGATCGCATCTTCGGTACTCGAATGACCCTGCTGCTGCGCCAGTTCCGCGGCACGACCCGACAGACTGCGGATGAGTTTTTGCCGCGCCGCAGACAGTGAACGGAGTTCGTGTGCGTCGGATCGTCGTTGTGCGTCACGCAGACTGTCGCCGAGGTCGAACAGCTCGGCGACGTCCTCCGGTTCTTCGCGCACGAGAAGGTTGACCATCCATCCGACGGTCGTGGGTTTGCGGAGCTTGCCGATCGCAGCGGCCAACGCGCGATTCCCGGACTTCTTGGCGTCGGACGCTGCGGCCTTGCGCGCAGCCACGAATTCGCTTGGATCGATGGCATACAGTTCTGCCGCAACATCGTCGAGTCGAGATTCGTCGAGCTTGGAGTCGGACACGACATCGATTGTCGCACCACGAAGCCTGCATGGGTGCCCCCGGCAGGATTCGAACCTGCGGCCTTTCGCTCCGGAGGCGAACGCTCTATCCCCTGAGCTACGGGGGCGCGCCGAACATCCGGCGTGCCTGTGGGCGGGTCCAAGACTAGCGCATCGTGCTCGTCACCTGAAATCGCACCTGGCGTTGATGTAGAGAGAGGAGAGTCGAGACAGAGAATTGGATGGAAGGGATGCCCGTGACCGAAGACGAGTACACGCAGGACGCTCTGGATCTGGACCTTCGCTGGTGGGCTGCAGCGAATTATCTGACCGTCGCGCAGATCTATCTCATGGAGAACACGTTGCTGCGAGAGCCGCTCGACGCCGCGCACATCAAACCGCGGCTGCCAGACCACCGGGGAACGAGTCCGTGCCTGTCGAGGGTGTACACCCTGCTCAATCGCCACATCAAGGAGACGGACTCGGACTGGCTGTTCGTCACCGGACCTGGCCACGGCGGACCATCATCGGTGACGGCGAAGCCGAGACGGGACCGCTTGCGGCATCGTGGAAACTCCCCGCGTTTCTCAATCCGCGCCGCGACGGGGCGGTGCTGCCGATTCTCAATCTCAACGGAGCGAAGATCGCCGGGCCGACCGTGTTCGGTCGTAGCTCCGACGAGAGCATCGTCGAATTCCTGACGGGTCAGGGATGGGCACCGGTCGTGGTCTCCGGCGACGACCCCCGCACAGTCTTTCCGGAACTCCGAAGGGTTCTGCACGAGTCGCACGAGACCATCCGGGCGATCCAGGACGCTGCGCGCAACGGTGGAGACACCGCACCCGCCCGGTGGCCGGCGATTGTCCTACGCACCCCGAAGGGATGGACCGGACCGCACATCGTGGACGGCACCCTCGTCGAGGGAACGTTCAGGGCGCATCGGGTTCCGCTGTCCGGGGTGCGGGACAACCCGGACCATTTAGCGCAACTCGACGCGTGGCTGCGCTCGTACCACCCCGAGGAGCTGTTCGACGAGGACGGTGCGTTGGTCCGGGAGCTCGCAGAACTGGCCCCAGCAGGGGACAAGCGAATGGGCTCGACGCCGTACGCCAACGGCGGCAGGCTCAGGCGGCCACTACGCATCCCGCCGCTCGAGAAGTACGAGATTCCCATCGAGTCGCCGTGCGGCTCCTTCCACCCGACAACCACGGTGCTCGGCGAACTCATGCGAGACATCTACGCCGACAACGGTCGCGACGACGGCGGAGGGAACTTCCGACTGTTCTCGCCGGACGAAACAGCGAGCAACAAGCTCCACGCGGTGTTCGAACAGACGGATCGTTGCTGGCAGCTGCCCCTCGAGGAGTGGGACGATCACCCCTCGCCCGACGGCCGCGTCATGGAGGTGCTGAGCGAGCATCTGTGCGAGGGCTGGTTGGAGGGATACCTTCTCGCCGGCGGACACGGAGTCTTCGCCAGCTACGAAGCCTTCGCGATGGTCAGCGTGTCGATGATGATCCAGCACGTCAAATGGCTCCAGCACGCAGCGGAACTGCCGTGGCGAGAACCTGTCTCGTCGCTCAACGTGCTGCTCACGAGCACGTGCTGGCGTAACGACCACAACGGTTTCAGTCATCAGGGCCCCGGAATGATCGACGCGGTCGTTCCGCTCGCACCCGACGTCGTGCGCGTGTGGCTGCCACCGGATTCCAACACACTGCTATCGATCTCCGATCACTGCCTCCGCAGCGTCGATCACGTCAACCTCATTGTCGTCGACAAGCAACCCCACCTGCAGTACCTGACGCTCGAGCAGGCGAACGAGCACTGCGCGGCGGGAGCGTCGATCAGGGATTGGGCGGGCACGGAAACGGAGTCGGCGGGCAGTCCGAGCGAGCCGGACGTGGTTCTCGCGTCCGCGGGTGACGTTCCGACGCAGGAGATCCTCGCCGCTGCGCAAATCTTGCGCGAGTGGGTGCCTTACCTGCGGGTGCGCGTTGTCAACGACGTCGACCTGATGGCGTTGCCCAAGCCGGCCGAGCATCCGCACGGGTTTTCCGACGACAAGTTCGTCGACCTCTTCACCGCGGACACCGATGTGGTTTTCGCATTCCACGGATATCCGCGGGCCGTGCACGAACTACTGCACGGCCGACCCGGGGCCGTGCGATTCCACGTACGCGGATTCAACGAGCAGGGAACGACAACAACGCCGTTCGACATGATGGTGCTGAACAAGATGAGCCGCTACCACCTGGTGCTCGAAGCCCTGCGTCGTGCGCGGCGAGTGCCCCAGCGTGGAGGCGAACTCGTCGACTACTGCACTGCCCAGTTGGAGCGGCATTCGAAGTACGTCGTCGACCACCTCGAGGACATGCCCGAAGTGGTCGACTGGACGTTCACGCCGAGCTGAAAAGTTCCTGGTATCAGCTAGCGAGCTGTCAGGAGGATGGAAGGGGTTCGGAGCCGCGCTCGGCGAGCATCTGCTTCATGAGCGTGGCTTCGCTCTCCTGGGTGGACATCATCGATTCTGCGAGCCGGACGAGCGCTGGAGTTTCTGCGCGCGACGCCGCGTATTCGATCATCGACAGGCCGCCCTCGTGGTGACGCAGCATCAGCTGGAGGAACATCACGTCGACCTGCGGCCCGGTGGCCGCCCGCAAGGCAGCGAGTTCCTCCGTCGACGCCATTCCAGGCATGGCTTCCACGGGTCCGCCTTCGTCCGACGTCATCGACGTCATCGAATGAGCGTGCTCATCGCCTGCCATCCAACCCATGTAGCCGTCGGTTCCGAGCGGTGCGCGATCCCAGATGGCGAGCCACCCCTGCATCTGACCGACCTGGTTCTGCTGGGACGTCAACATATCGAACGCGAGATTGCGGACCAGTGGATCCGCAGCGTTCGTCAACGCGACCGCGGACATGTCGATGGCTTGGTTGTGATGCACCGACATGTCCTGTGCGAAGCCGACGTCGACCGAGTCCGCGGCAGGAGCCGAGTCGCCGCCGCTGAACACGGTGGTGCGCGTCAAGAACCCGAGCGCGAACCCGATGGCAACCGCGGCGACGATACCGAGAACGAGGAGAGCGGTCTTCTGGTTTCGGACGCTGTCCGATCGTGTCGGGGCCGACGTCACGAGGCCGGTGCAGGTGCCGGGGCGGGTACTTCGCCCGGAATCTGCAGGTCGCTGGGGAGCTGAAGGTCGCTCGGAAGGCCGGACAAGCCACCGGTCTCGCTCGGGTCAGGGGTGAGGCCTGCGCCGTCCATCGGCACTGCGTCCGGGCCGGGCTCCGAGGCGTCGAGCAGCGGCGGATTCTCCGGGTCGAAACCGCCACCGGGAACCGTCGAGCAGCTGGCGCCGACCTCGGGGTACTCGTATCGGTTGAGACGCAGCGCGTTGATGAACTGATCGACCCGCTCGTCGTCGACGCTGTCCAGTTTCAGCTGGTGGCCCCACGACTGCAACGAGATCGGGGTGTCGAGGCCCGGGTACGGCGACATCATCATGTAACTTTCGCCGTCGACCTTGTCGGCGAGGGTCTGCACCTGGTCCTCGGAGAGTTCGTCCGGGTTGTAGGTGATCCACACGGCGCCGTGCTCGAGCGAGTGCACCGCGTTCTCTGTGCGAATGGCGTCCGGGTAGACGATGCCGGTGCACGTGGCCCAGGTGCCGTCGTGCGGACCACCGTAGGGCGGGGATTGGTCGTAGGCCACGCGCTGCGTCGCCGACACGTGAAGGGCCGCGGGATACTCGTTGACGACGACATCCGAGATCGCGCTCGACGGGTCCTGATTGCTCTCACTCGGTTCCCAGCGCTGGGCTTCTGCGCGATCCTGGTACTTCGGGAAAAGGTTGACGGCGAGAATCGCGATGAGGCCGACAACGACCACTACTGCACCGATGGTCAGCCAGGGAATTTGTCGTCCCGACGGCAGTCCCGACTTCGTCGCGGGGACACCGCTCTTCTTCTTCGCTGCTTTGATGGCCTTGTTGGCTTTGGAAGCCGACTTGCCTTGACCGCCGTTTTCGGAACCCGTGGGCATCGCTGTCGTCGCTCTTTCGGTTGTCGGGTATGCGCGTGCGGCGCACGGAACAGGCTGGATCCGGGATCTGTGTGCGACCTCTGCAGATCGTGGAGCGCCTTTACTGTACGGTCCGAGGCTGAGTGCACGCTTTGAGGTGCCGTGGGAATTTTCGGGTGCCGCGGGAAGCGGACGTCGCGGTCGGGGTACGTCGATGCCGAGCGGCAACGCCGTAGACCATAGGATGAGGACCCGTGACTCCCGCCGACCTTGCCGAACTACTGCGCGCGACTGCTGCCAAGGTGCTCGCCGACCGTAGTCTCGACGCGTCCGTGCTCCCCGAAAAGGTGACGGTCGAACGTCCACGTAACCCCGAACACGGCGATTACGCCACCAATATCGCCCTTCAGGTGGCCAAGAAGGCCGGCGCCAACCCCCGTGATTTCGCCGGATGGTTGGCCGAGGCTCTGGCAGCCGAGTCGGCCGTCGCAAGCGCCGAAGTGGCCGGCCCGGGTTTTCTGAACATCCGTCTGGCCGCCGACGCCCAGGGCGCGATCGTCTCCCAGACGCTGTCCGCGGGAGCCGCGTACGGCGCTTCCGACGTGCTCGCGGGCAAGAAGGTCAACCTCGAATTCGTCTCCGCCAATCCGACAGGTCCGATTCACCTTGGTGGTACCCGATGGGCCGCGGTCGGCGACGCACTCGGCCGGATTTTGAGCGCACAGGGTGCCGAGGTGGTGCGGGAGTACTACTTCAACGACCACGGCGAACAGATCGACCGCTTCAGCCGGTCGTTGATCGCCGCGGCGAAGGGTGAACCCGCCCCGGAGAACGGGTACGCCGGTGCCTACATCGAGGAGATCGCTCAGGCAGTCCTGGCCAAGAGCCCCGAAGCGCTGGCAATGGCACCGGTGCCGCAGGCCGAGACGTTCCGGTCGATCGGTGTCGACTTGATGTTCGAGCAGATCAAGAAGAACCTGCACGAGTTCGGCGTCGACTTCGACGTCTACTTCCACGAGAACTCCCTGTTCGAGTCCGGGGCCGTCGAACGCAGCGTCGACTACCTCAAGAATTCGGGGAGCCTGTACGAGAAAGACGGCGCCTGGTGGCTGCGCAGTACCGACTTCGGTGACGACAAGGACCGCGTCGTCATCAAGAGCGACGGTAACGCGGCCTACATCGCCGGGGATATCGCGTACTTCCAGAACAAGCGCGAGCGTGGCTTCGATCTGTGTATCTACATGCTGGGCGCCGACCACCACGGCTACATCGGACGGCTCAAGGCAGCGGCCGCGGCGTTCGGTGACGACCCCGACACCGTCGAGGTACTGATCGGCCAAATGGTCAACCTGGTCCGCGACGGCGTCTCGGTCAAGATGAGCAAGCGCGCAGGCACCGTCATCACGCTCGACGACCTGGTCGACGCCATCGGCGTCGACGCCGCCCGGTACGTCCTCGTGCGTTCGTCCGTCGACTCGAGCATCGACATCGATCTCGAACTGTGGGCGAGCGCCAGCAACGAGAACCCGGTCTACTACGTGCAGTACGCCCACGCGCGCTTGGCATCGTTGGCTCGCAACGCCGCCGAACTGGGTATTTCGGCCGACCATCCCGACTTGAGCCTGCTCACCGCGGACCAGGAGGGCGAGTTGATCAGAACGATCGGCGAATACCCGAGGGTCGTGGCCAGCGCCGCGAACCTGCGCGAACCACACCGGATCGCGCGTTATCTGGAAGAGTTGGCCGGCGCGTACCACCGCTTCTACGGAGCGTGCCGCGTACTTCCCCAAGGAGACGAGGAGCCAGGACCTGTGAACACCGCCCGTTTGGCGTTGGGCAACGCGACGCGTCAGGTGCTGGCCAACGGCCTCGCCCTGCTCGGCGTCAGTGCGCCGGAGCGCATGTGAACGCGCATCCGGCAGGACCGAAGCACGCCGACGCACCCGCGAAGGAATCCACCTCCGAACGCCCGGTCACCGCCTCGGCCATGACAACGCTTCCCGCGCACGTCTACCCGCGCAATGCCAGGAGGGGTGACGACGGCGTCGTCACTCTCGCAGGCGTGCCGGTGACCGAACTCGCAGCCGAGTACGGAACGCCGCTGTTCGTCATCGACGAAGACGATTTCCGCAGTCGCGCCCGGGATATGGCCGCGGCCTTCGGCGATCCCGCCCGCGTGCATTACGCGTCGAAGGCGTTTCTGTGCGGCGAGATCGCTCGGTGGGTTGCCGACGAGGGCCTCTCCCTCGACGTCTGCTCCGGCGGAGAGCTCGCGATCGCGCTCGCCGCAGGGTTCCCCGCTGATCGAATTGCCATGCACGGGAACAACAAATCGACCGCCGAGCTCGAGGCCGGTGTTCGAGCGGGTGTCGAGCACGTCGTGCTCGACTCGATGATGGAGATCGACCGCCTCGATGCCGTCGCCGCCGACATCGGCACCGTGCAGGACGTTCTGGTACGCATCACCGTCGGAGTGGAGGCGCACACACACGAGTTCATCGCCACCGCCCACGAGGATCAGAAGTTCGGCTTCTCGCTCGCCGACGGCTCGGCGATCGAAGCGATCCGACGGGTGTTCACCGCAGGCAATCTTCGACTGGTGGGACTGCACAGTCACATCGGCTCGCAAATTTTCGAGGTTGACGGCTTCGAACTCGCCGCGCACAAACTGATCGGATTGCTTCGTGCCGTGGTCTCGGAGTTCGGTGTCGAGAAGTCCTCGCAGATTTCCACCATCGATCTCGGTGGCGGCATGGGCATCTCGTACGTTCCCAGCGACGACCCACCGCCGATCGATCAGCTCGCCGCGAAACTGCGGTCGATCGTGGCCACGGAGTCGGCGGCGGTAGGCCTGCCGGTTCCCAACATCGACGTCGAGCCAGGCCGGGCCATCGTCGGCCCGGGCACGGTCACGCTGTACGAGGTCGGCACCATCAAGGACGTCACGGTCGACGCCCAAAAACGCCGCCGGTACATCAGTGTCGACGGAGGCATGAGCGACAACATTCGAACCTCGCTGTATCAGGCCGAGTACGACTGCCGCCTCGTCTCACGTTACAGCGACGCCGACGCGGTTCTCGCTCGCGTCGTCGGAAAGCATTGCGAGACCGGCGATGTGGTCATCAAGAACACCTGGATGCCCGACGATGTCGCTCCGGGGGACCTACTCGCCGTCGCTGCGACGGGTGCGTACTGCTACTCCATGTCCAGCCGCTACAACCTGTTGACCAGGCCTGCGGTGGTGGCAGTGAAAGACGGAAAGTCTCGCCTCGTTCTGCGGCGGGAAACACTCGAAGATCTACTCAGCTTGGAGGTGCAGCCATGACAACGAAGCCAATCGGTATCGCCGTTCTCGGACTCGGCAACGTCGGAAGTGAAGTCGTCCGAATCCTCACCGAGAACGCCGAGGATCTGGCCGCGAGAGTCGGTGCGCCGCTTAAGATTCGAGGAATCGCCGTACGTCGGGTCGACGGCGACCGTGGCGTCGACGCGTCGCTGCTGACCGACGACCCGGCATCGCTGGTGGACCGTGACGATGTCGACATCGTCGTGGAGGTGCTCGGTGGTATCGACGTTCCGCGCAAGCTGATCCTTTCCGCACTGGAGAAGGGCAAGTCGGTCGTCACGGCCAACAAGGCGCTGCTCGCCGAGTACACGGGTGAGCTCGCCGACGCCGCCGAGAAGTCGCGCGCGGACCTGTACTTCGAAGCTGCCGTCGCAGGCGCCATCCCGGTGGTTCGCCCGCTGATGCAGTCGCTCGCCGGCGACAGGGTCAACAAGGTTGCCGGAATCGTCAACGGCACAACGAACTTCATCCTCTCTGCCATGGACGAGACGGGCGCCGACTACGCCGAAACCCTCGCCGAGGCGGGACGGTTGGGCTACGCCGAAGCCGATCCCACCGCCGATGTCGAGGGATACGACGCAGCGTCGAAGGCGGCGATCCTCGCGTCGATCGCATTCCACACGCGCGTCACTGCAGGCGACGTGTACCGCGAGGGGATCAGCAAGATCACCGCGGGCGATCTCGAAATGGCCCGCTCGCTCGACTGCACCATCAAGTTGCTGGCCATCTGCGAACGCATCACGACACCGAAGGGCAAGGAGCGCATCTCTGCCCGTGTGTACCCCGCGCTCGTGCCGCGCGACCACCCTCTCGCGACCGTCAACGGCGCGTTCAACGCGGTGGTCGTCGAAGCGGAGGCCGCAGGCCGGTTGATGTTCTACGGTCAGGGCGCGGGCGGATCGCCGACGGCTTCCGCGGTGCTCGGCGATCTGGTGATGGCTGCCCGCAACAAGTTCTACGGAGGCCGTGGGCCGCTCGAGTCCAAGTACGCGAAGCTCAAGATCGCACCGATGGGCGATATCCCGACTCGGTACTACGTCAGCATGCAGGTGGCCGACAAGCCCGGGGTCCTCGCCACCGTGGCGGCGGAGTTCGCCAAGCGTGATGTGAGCATCTCCACGGTCCGGCAGTCCGGGTCCGGCGACGGAGCGCGGTTGGTCGTCGTCACGCACGTGGCTGCCGATTCGGCTCTGTCCGAAACCGTTTCCGCCCTGGACAAGCTCGACGTCGTTACCTCCGTTGCCAGTGTTCTGAGATTGGAAGGCACTTCATGACCGTGCATACGCCGTGGCCCGGCCTCATCGAGGCCTATCGCGACCGCCTCGCGATCGGTCCCGATTGGAAGACCGTCACCCTCCTCGAGGGTGGTACGCCGTTGATCCACGCCGAGCGCCTGTCCGAGATCACGGGCTGCGAGGTCCACCTCAAGGTGGAGGGGCTCAACCCCACCGGGTCGTTCAAGGACCGCGGGATGACGATGGCGGTCACCGATTCGCTCGCCCGCGGCCAGGATGCGGTTCTCTGCGCGTCGACCGGCAACACGTCGGCGTCTGCTGCCGCGTACGCGGCCAAGGCGGGCATGGGCTGCGCCGTTCTGGTGCCGCAGGGCAAGATCGCCATGGGCAAGCTTGCTCAGGCAGTCATGCACGGCGCGAAAATCATTCAGGTTCAGGGCAACTTCGACGACTGCCTCGAGCTCGCCCGAAAGACCACGGCCGAATTCCCGAACATCGGTTTGGTCAACTCCGTCAACCCGGTGCGCATCGAGGGGCAGAAGACTGCGGCCTTCGAGATCTGCGACGCTCTCGGTGACGCCCCCGACGTGCATGCGCTCCCGGTCGGCAACGCCGGCAACATCACGGCGTACTGGCGGGGCTACTCCGAGTACTTCCGCGACGGACTCACCACGCGCAAGCCGCGCATGCTCGGAGTGCAGGCTGCGGGTGCTGCACCTCTGGTGCACGGCCATCCGGTGGCCGAGCCGGAGACCATCGCGACGGCGATCCGGATCGGCTCGCCCGCTTCGTGGAACGGTGCAGTGGCTGCCAAAGAAGAATCCGGAGGCGCATTCCGTGCAGCCACCGACGAAGAGATCCTCGAGGCGTACCGACTTGTCGCGAAGTCCGAAGGCGTCTTCGTCGAGCCGGCATCGGCGGCCAGCATCGCCGGTCTTCTCGCCGCGCGCAAAGAAGGCTGGCTCGATTCCGGCCTTCGGGTCGTCTGCACCGTCACCGGCAACGGTCTGAAAGACCCCGATACCGCATTGTCGGGAATGCCTGTGGTCGAGCCGATTCCGGTGGACCCGGTGGCAGTGGCATCTGCACTCGAGTTGGCGTAGTGGCAGAGTCCCAGGTCATGACGACAACACTGCCGTTGGGTTCGACGGTCACGGCGCGGGTTCCCGCGTCGAGCGCGAACCTCGGTCCGGGGTTCGACACCCTCGGCATCGCGCTCGGTCTCTACGACGAGATTCGGGTGACCACGACGGCGTCCGGGTTGGGTATCCACGTCGAGGGCGAAGGCGCGGCGGACGTCCCGTGGGGTCCCGCTCACCTCGTCGTGCGCGCGATCGAGCGGGGCCTCGAAGCGGCCGGAGTGTGGGCAGACGGCTTGGACGTCGTGTGCCGCAACGTCATTCCGCATTCTCGCGGCCTGGGCTCGTCCGCGTCGGCTGTGGTCGGCGGACTCGCCGCTGCCAATGCGCTGGCAGCCAAGGTCGATCCGGCTCTCGCGCTGACCGACCAGCAGATGGTGCAGTTGGCGTCCGAGTTCGAGGGACATCCCGATAATGCGTCGGCGAGTGTGCTCGGCGGCGCCGTCGTGTCCTGGAGCGAACCGGCCAGCGCGAGCGTGACTCAGCGTCAGTACTCGGCAGTGCGCTTGTCGGTCCATCCCGACATCCATGTCGTGGCATTGGTCCCCGCGGAGCGGTCGTCCACATCGCACACCCGAGGTCTGCTACCGGATCTCGTGCCGCACCGCGACGCGGCGTTCAATGTCAGCAGGGGAGCGTTGGCCGTCGTTGCGCTGACTCAACGCCCCGATCTTCTCATCCCGGCGACGGAGGATCTGCTGCATCAGGGGCAGCGCTCGTCCGCGTTGCCAGGCGCGACCGAGTGGATCACGTCGCTTCGCGCCCGCGGGATCGCCGCAGTGCTCTCCGGCGCGGGACCGACCGTGCTGGCTTTGTGCACCGATCCGTTCCCCGCCGACCTCATAACTCGGGCCGAGGACGAAGGAATCCGCGTTCTCGAACTCGAGGTCGCCGACGGCGTCAGCACCACCTGACCGGCCCGGTGTGACTCGCCGGTAGCAGGTTCTTGCCGACTTCGGCGATCGACGCTATCCTGAGGGTCGTCCGTACATCGTGCGCTTCAGACGCCGGTTTTCACCAGGGCAATCACGTCATCGTATTCGGGGGAATTCACGTCCGAGTCGGATGATGCTCCTGGCTTCGATCCCACCGTAGAAGAACCTGCGGTCTCGGGTCGCTCCTTCGTCGGAAGTCGTTCGACCATGAACGGAAATATCCGTCTCGATACGAATTTCGAGCTACGGAACGAACCCTCGGCTGCGCACACTGCGAGCGAGGGAAGGAAAGGACCTCCGTGACCGATACGGAACTGATCTCTGCGCCCGAAAAGACACGTCGCGGAGCTGGCCTGTCCGGAATGGTGCTCACCGAGCTGCGTGGCCTCGCGGGCGAACTCGGCATCAAGAGCATCTCCGGAATGCGCAAAGGCGATCTGATCGCCGCCATCTCTGCACGTCAGGGCGCTAATGCTGCGCCCGCTGCGGAGGAAGCGCCCAAGGCGTCGTCTCGACGCGGCGGTGCCGACAAGACCCGTGCCCGGGCTGCGTCCACACCGGAGACGTCCGAGCAGGGCGCAGCTCCGGCCGAGGCCACTGCGCCGGCCGAAACCGCCGCGCCGGTGGTAAGCGCTGCACCTCAGACGGACGACGCAGCCG
>NZ_JBAWFH010000011.1:0-9292 GCF_049591685.1 Rhodococcus sp. (in: high G+C Gram-positive bacteria)
GAAGAACGTTGCCACCGCTGCCGCAAGCGCGGACAACACGAGAACCGCACGCGCCCATTTGACAAGGCGTAGTGCCAAGAAGTCGATCATGGTGGGGCCTCCGTAAGGTAACAATTGTAAACCTAAGGAAAGCTAGCACGTAACCTTACGGGTGTAAACATAGAATTCCGGCGTGGCGCCCTTGCTCGGCCGCCCTGTCGAGTGCGGCGACGACGTGCTGGGGACATCCGTCGGTGCGTCCGGCAAGCGCGACCGCGGGGCTTCTCGGTCAGCACCTCTGTCCTGGTGTTCCTCGCCCCTGGCGGCGACGGCGCGCGAAGCGTCACGACACCCGAATCGCCGAGGTGATGTTCGCGCTCCGACCAGGCTCGTGATCGGGAGCTGACCGAAGATTCCTGACGTCCGGCGCGACAACGCAATGCGGAGCGGATCGGGGCTGACGCCGCGGGCCGAGTCGTTCTATCCGGTGTTCTGTCCATCGGCTCGCGATGCTGCGATCACGTGCGCGTGCAACTCGGGAGCGGACCGTCCCGATGGGACATCCGGACACCTGTGCTGCTTCGTCGTAGGTCAAGCCGAGCACCTGCGTGAGGATCAACGCTTCGCGGCGTTCGGCCGGCAACCCAGCGAGCAACATCCTGACCTCGACGAGATCTTCGGAAGAGCTCACGGACGAGGACGATGCTGTCTGCGCAGAGTGGGCAACAGCGACCCAATCGACCGCGGCGGTGAACTCTTCCACAGACCTGCGCGACGGGACTGCCCATTAGCGCGAGAAGCTCTGTCAGCGCGCATCGACGGAGAACGAGAGCCCGTTCCCACCCATCGCACGGACGAGCATCTCGCTACCTGCACCGACTGCCGGCTTGGTACGCCTCCGCGACGGCACTGTCGCGTGCTCTGCGCGTCGGCTCGGCTACCTGCACTCCGGATCTGACGTCGAAGATCCTCGACGCCGTCGGGGTCCCCGCACCGAGAAGCCGGCCACAGCGTGCACAGCGGTGGGTGAGCCGCGAACACCCATGGCGCGCCGCATTGGCGCAGTTGGCCTTGGGACTTACCCAAACTTTCGGTGTCGGTCACGATCACGGCCACGACGGAATGGCCATGGGACCGGAGGCGATGAACGGGCACCTGTTCAACGAAAGCACCGCCTGGAACCTTGCTGTCGGCGTCGGACTCCTGATCGCCGCGTGGCGCCCGGCCGCGACCAACGGATCTTGCCGGTGTTGGCCACGTTCACGGTGCTGCTGACGGGCTTTGTGATCACTGATTCCGTAGCCGGGCAGGTCATCGCCGAGCGGGTGGCCTCGCACGCCGTCATCGCCATCGGAGTGCTGGTGACGGTGATGGTCCGCAGACGAGAGCTCCACACCGGGCCTCCGGCCTCGCATCGTCTACCCGCCGAGACCAGCGCCGACATCGAGCTGCCCGACGGAGCCCGCTACGGACGACCACGCGGCCACCTACGCGATGCGAACGATCCGGCCGCCTGACCCGCGCTCGCGTGGACACCTGCACTGGGTCCGGGCATCGTGCTACATAACGCCCATCATGATCGCCATCCCGGCTGCCATCGCCACCTCGCACGCCGCAGCGACAGTCTGCAGCCGCGACGCCGGTAGTACAGCCGCGGCAGTGCTGCCCGCCTGCGCTGCGGGCGAAGGATGTAAAGGTGCGAGAGCAGCCGTCTGTTCGGCGACGAACAGACGGTAGAGCCACACGATCGCTGCTACAGCGAAGACGATTGTGAGCGTAAGTGATACCGCGGAGATCCATCCCGGTTCGCTCATGGCACCAGCATGGTCATGACTGCTCATGTCCATGCCCGGGGTATGGGCATGTGTGCCCGTCCCGGCCATGCCACCTGCAGCGGAGTCGGCGGTGTGATCGTGCGCGGCGGCGCCGGGAAGCCATCCGGCCATCACCGCGACCATCCACACCATCGCAGCCATCATGAACGCGTGATAACCGCCCATCGCCGGCCCGTGGGGGTGCTCGTCGACACCGGCGCTGTTCGGCGTCGTGCGTGCTGCGTAGATCGCGAACCACACTGCCGCCGCGGCGAAGAACACTCCCTGCGGTAGAAGTGGGACGCCGAGTCCCCACGGCCACGCCATCGCGATCATCGCTGCGCACATCAACAGATGGAAACCGTGGTCGATCCGAATGTTCCAGTGCGCGGCGCGAGAGATGCGGTACACGCAGTACCCGGCGGCGAACACGAACAGCGCTGTGGTGATCCACCGCAGCGAGGTATCGGCAATCATGACCTGTCCTGCCGATCGAGTGCATCGATACCCGGTGCTGGATCCGCGTCGGTTCGTTCTTCCCGCGTAGGCAGCGACGCCGATTCGAGTGCGGTTCCGCGCGATCGGTGGTGATGTCGAAGTCCCAGAGCGACGTCGACGGCAACGAACACTGCGAGCGTCATTCCAAACAACGGTAGATACCAACCCAGCATCACTGCGATCACCACCGCCGACACTGCGGCCCACGGCGGCATCCGGCGCAGCGCACCGCGTTTGGCCGGTGGCCCGAACCTGACTCCTGATGCCCGGGTGGGACGCCGCCACCACCACATCTGGTAGCCGCGAAGGATCACGGCGATCAGCCCGATAGCAGTGAGCGCTAACAGGATCTGATTGACCAGCCCGAACAGGATGCCCATGTGGGCATCGATGGTCCAGTTGGTCATCTTGGCCATGAACGGCCAGTTCGCGAACTCGACCTTGTCGATCACCTGCCCAGAGCCGGCATCGACGGCCACCGAATCGTAGCGTGTAGGCCAATCCCGCTTGGCCTCTTGCACTTTCCATGCCTGTCCCTCTTCCGGGGGCGGAACGAGTTTCATCGGCACCTGCAGTCCCGCGCCCTCGGCGGCGGCTTCGACACCGTCGATTCCGACACCTTCCCCGATGACGGTGTCGGTGACCGCCGCGCCTGTACCCCCGTGGTGATCACTACTTGCACTCTCGCCCGTTCCGGCAGGATCGGTCTCGACCGACGGTGTCGTCCACGACAAGGCCGTACGCACGTCCCCAATGGTCTCTCCCGCATACCGCGACCACGTCAAACCGGTGACCGAGAGCAGCAGCAATGCGGCGATGATCCACACACCGACCGTGCCGTGCCACGACAACGCACGAGCCCGGCCCTTTTTCTTCGGTTCCGGCACGAGAGCAGCCCTGGCGGCTTCGGCAGCACTGGCCGAGCGTTGACGGACCCGGGCGACCCACAATACGAGGCCACCGAGTGCGACCACCCACAGCCAACTCGCAGCCAGCTCACTGTAGTTACGGCCCAGATCACCGAGGTGGAGGTTGCGGTGCAGTTCGTCGATCCACGCCCGCACCGGGAGCCACTCACCGAACGTGGTCAGTTCCCCGCGTACTTGCGCGGTGTAGGGGTCGACGAACACGGTCCGCCCGTACCCTTCGGGAACGTCGTCGACCGCCAGAACGACACGGGTGGTGCTCTCGGCGTCGATGGGGGGCCGGACCTCGGTAATCGACCCTTCCGGGTAGGCGGCGCGGGCCGCGGCGACCTGATCACCGAGGGGCAGCTGTTGATCGCCGATCTGATCGACGGTCAGTTCGTGGCGGTGAACGTAGTCCGACAACTGCGGGGTGATGGTGTACAGCAGGCCGGTCACTGCCGCGATCAGCAGAAACGGTCCGACGAGGATGCCGGCGTAGAAGTGCAACCGCAGCACGAACGGCCTGATCTGTGGCCACAACGGCGTCTTCGTTGCCGAAGCCGGGGTGTCTCCGCGCGCTGACGGTCGATCGATCTCACTGGTGGACATCTGCGGGCTTCGTTCCTTCTCCTCGGGCTGCACAGGGCTGTCAGCCGGTCCTACTCGTGCAGTAGTCGGGCCAGCGGTCCCGGAAGTTCCCGATCCGTCCGATCCGTGCGCACGGGAACTAAACGAGTCTCGCGCCCGACTACGTCCTCGTATTGCTACTGCGGCCCGCCACGGGATTCCGGGTGCACGTGTCGAATCGAAGGAGTTGCCGTGTCGAGATTGTCTCGACGATCGATGGCCGGATGCGCGGCGATCGCCGCCGTCCTCGTTGTGACCTCGGGATGTTCCGATTCCGGTGAGTCGGCGTCGTCGGATTCGCCGTCGGCTGCGGCCTCGGCGGCATATCCGGTTTCGCTGGAGAACTGCGGACGCTCCATCACGGTCGATGCGGAGCCGACGCGCGTCGTCAGCCTCTGGCAATCGACAACCGAAGCCCTGTTGGCTCTCGGTCTTCGGGATCGAATCGTCGCGGTTCAGGAAAATTACGCGCCCTACCCGGCCTCGGTCGAGGACGCCGCACAGGGCCTTACGGGCATCGGCAGTTCGATGGGGTTCCCGTCCAAAGAGGTACTGCTCAGTGAACGACCTGATTTCGTGACGGGCCAGGTCCTCGACGGCTACGCTTTCGACCCGTCCCAGGGCTACGCAACAGTCGAGCAGCTCGAACAGAGCGGTGCAGCTGTGTACGGCGCGAACCTTTGCTCCTCTACCGACGCTCAGAGCACCGAGAAGTGGAACATCGACACTGCTGCGAAGACCCTGCGTGACTTCGGTCGTATCTTCGACGTCGAGGCGAAAGCGGACGCCGTCATCGCGCAATTGGACGCGCAGAAGCAGGACGTGATCCGTGCGGTGGCGGGGAAGCCGACCGTCCGCACCGCGTACTTCAATGGTGGCGAAGGGCCGGTGATCGTGCTCGCCGGCGGAATCTACGACAGCTTGATCACTACGGCGGGCGGTACCAATGCATTCCCCTCGGATGCTGTCTACGTCAGCAAGGAAGAATTCGCCGCCTCCGACGCCGACGTGATCCTGGTCGGTACGTTCGACGGGCAGGACTTCGAGACGCAGAAGGCGTTCCTGGAGAACACATTCCCGAATGTGCCGGCCGTCCGGGACGGACGGATCAGCGAGGTGCCCACGCAGCAGACCGATTCATCGATCTCGGTCATGGTCGGACTCACGAAAATCGCCAACGCACTTCACCCGGGCCTGGACCTGCCCGTATCCTCGGCGTGAGCAGAGCGTCTGCCGTCGATCGCGTAGCGGCACCGCCGAATTTTCGGCGAAAAGTAGTACTGCTCGTCTTGGTGGTCGGTGTCGCCCTCGCCGTCGTCGCATCAGTGGCAATCGGGAGCGTGGCGATCTCCCCGGTGCACGTCGTCGACGTCATCGTCGCGCATCTCCTCCCGTGGAGCACCGGAACCGCTGGACTCGACGACCAGATCATCTGGGAATTTCGACTTCCGCGGGCGCTGCTCGGATTCGTTGTCGGCGCCGCCCTCGCTGTCGCCGGAGCGGTACTGCAGGCCGTCGTACGCAACCCTCTGGCCGACCCGTTCGTGTTCGGGGTCTCCTCGGGGGCATCGTTGGCGGCCGTCGCCGCCCTGACGCTGACCTCGGGCGTCCTCGCTGCGGTGTCGACTCCGGTGGCGGCCTTCGTCGGGGCGCTCGCTACGACAATCGCCGTGTTCGTCCTCGCCCAACGAGGGGGCCGGGTGAACCCAAGTCGTCTTGTGCTCGCCGGTGTCGCGGTGTCGTACCTGTTGAGCTCGTTGACCAGCTATCTCGTCCTCCGTGCGAGCGGCCCCGGTAGTGGAGTCGGACAGGTTCTCTCGTGGCTCGCGGGCAGCCTCGCAGCCGCCACCTGGACCGACCTCGGTGTGCCGACAGCGGTGCTGGTGACTGCGACCGTAGTACTCGTACTGTTCGCCGGAGTGCTCAACGCCTTTCTCATCGGCGACGAGACAGCCGCCAGTCTCGGGGTCGACGTGGCACGGATGCGACTGCTGCTGTTCGTCATCACCTCTATGCTGGTCGGGGTAGCGGTCGCGGTGAGCGGGGCCATCGGCTTCGTCGGACTCGTTGTCCCCCACGCGGTCCGCATGCTCGTCGGCTCGGATCACCGCTGGGTGCTGCCCGCCTCGGCACTCGCCGGTGGTCTGTTGCTCGTCGTGGTGGACATCGGGGCCCGTCTGGTGCTCGCTCCGAGTGAGATCCCCGTGGGTCTGCTGACCGCAGTGGTGGGTGCGCCGTTCTTCCTGTGGCTGTTACGCCGGTCCGGGCGCGAGGACCGATGAATATCGAGGACGGCGCGCCGCTGCGCGTCGAGGGCGTCGGCGTCGATATCGCGGGTCGCCGGATCATCGACAACATCTCGCTGTCGGCTCAGTCCAACATCGTGGGCGTCGTCGGCCCGAACGGGAGCGGCAAGTCCACCCTCCTACGGGCGATCTATCGAATGCTGCGTCCGGCCGAAGGCCACGTCCTTGCCGATGGGCGTGACGTGTGGACCTCGAGCGCGCGAGAAGTCGCCCGGGTGACAGCCGCGGTCGTGCAGGACAACCCCTCCGATCTGGAGCTGACGGTAGCCGATTGTGTTGCGACCGGACGGCTTCCGCACGGTCGTCTGTTCGCAGCGGCCCGACTCGGTGACACCGATATCATCGAATCGGCGATGCGGGCGACCTCTGTTGCAGATCTCGCGCACCGTCAGGTCAGTACGTTGTCCGGTGGTGAACGTCAACGTGTACAGCTCGCCCGAGCACTGGCTCAAGAGCCCCGAATACTGGTGCTCGACGAGCCGACCAACCACCTCGACATCCGACACCAGTTGCAGCTGCTGACGCTCGTACGAGAACTCAGGGTCACGACGCTGGTCACACTGCACGATCTGAATCTTGCCGCCGCCTACTGCGACCAGGTGGTGATGCTCGAGCGCGGCCGTGTCGTTGCATCCGGGAGCCCCCGTGAGGTGTTCACCTCCGAGCACCTCCTGCGGGTATTCGGAGTGCACGCAGCGGCGCTTGTCAATCCCTTGACCGGCCGACTCCAACTCGCCTTCTCCGACGAAGACGACCGACAACGAACAGACAGGATCACGCGGTGACCGATCACACCGACAACCCAACGGGCAGCACAGTGTTCGAGGCCGCCGACGACGATGCGGCCAAGCAAGCGGCCATCGAGCGCAGCCTCGCCGCGCACGACGCGGTCGCCGGCCTCGCGCCCGACGGTTTCCTCACCGGTCAACAGATCCTGATAGTCGTGCACCCCGGCTTCGAGATGCTCGACGCCATCGGCCCGATGCACTTCCTCGCTGCCACTGGAGCGACCGTCCACCTCGCCTCAACGGGGCCGGCGGGCGAGCCGGTGGTCAGTGGGAACGGGGTGTCGGTGCTACCGACCGTCGCGTTGGCCGAGGCGGACGATGCACCCGCGGTCATCCTCGTCCCCGGTGGCGACACCGGGATCCTGCTGCGTGACGTCGCCGCGATGGCACACATCGAACGGCTCGGACGCAGCGCCCAGTATGTGACCAGCGTGTGCACCGGATCCATCGCCCTCGCCGCCGCCGGTCTCCTCGATGGTCGACGCGCCACGTCGCACTGGGCGTTTCGGCATCTGCTGACAGGTTACGGCGCGATCGAGGTCGACGAGCGCGTCGTCGAGGACGGGAATCGTATGACTGCGGCGGGGGTGACCGCGGGAATGGACCTGGGGATCGCACTCGTAGCCCAGCTTTGCGGCGACGACTACGCCCGATTCTCCATGCTCGGTGCCGAATACGCGCCGCAACCTCCGTTCGACGCCGGGACACCGCACACAGCGGGCCCCGAACTCGCCAGCATCGCGCGCGACTTCCTCGCACCGATGGAACAGGAGCTGAAGGCGACGCCGTAGTCGTTCGTCGAGCGTCTCCCGAGCGCCGATGCGTGAGCGCAGGTCTCGGCCGCCCCACACCTCACCGGCCAAGACCCGGAAGTCGAACATTTCCGTCACGACCCGGTCGTCGAATGGCGATTCTCGAACTCACGGTCGCCGCCCAAAACGGTGAGGCGAACTGTCAGATGTTCAGATCTGTCAGCCATTGCTGCACGCTGCGTGGGGCGATACCCAGTAGTTTCTGCGCGGACCTGCTCGGGGTGATGACTTCATCGGGCAGCGTGTGTCGGTGGTGGTAGGACTCGACGACGGGCCCTGCAGCTCCTGCGCCGAACAGTGGGGTGATGAGTTCGCCGTAGTGGTCGGGGGTGATGGCGCGGAAGGTGACCGGTCGGTGGAGGTACGTGGCGAACCCTGCAGCGATATCTGCGCCGACGAGACCGGGCAGGGCTCCGACCGACACGATTCCGGTGACCGTGTGATCGGTGAGTAGACGAACGGCGATGTCGGCGATGTCGAGGTGCGAGCTCCAAGACACGGCGTAGTCCGCCCGGATCGGGTACATGAGCACTCCGTCTTGGCGTACCGGTCCGAGGGATATGGGGAGCAGGAAGTTCTCGAGAAACACGCGGGGCTCGATCACGGCGTGGGACACCCCGCTGTCGGCCAGCAGGCGGGCGAGGACGTCGGGAGCTGACGTCGGAGTCGTGGAGTCGTCGATGGTGGATCCGCTCGTGGAGAACACGACTCGGGCCGGCCTTGCCCGGCGGACTGCTTCCGCGATCGAGCGGGCCGTGGCCATCTGTACGTCGAGGGGGCCGATGGGGATGTGGACGAAGACACCGTCCGCGCCGGTGTACGCATCGACGAGCGAGTCGACGGAGGTGTAGTCGACGGACACCGCGGAGCCCTCGACGGACGAGGTGTCGCGGACCGCGGCCGTGGCCGGGTGGCCCGCTGCGGCGAGAGCGGCGAGAACGGGAGAACCTTGGGCGCCTGTGGCACCGTGCACGATGTAGGTCATTCCGCCATTAGTGCATGCAATGCAGTGGTTACGTCAAGTGCACTGGCTGCAACGTGGGCATACATGAGGCCTATCGCGTTCGAAGACTGTTCTGTCGAGACCTGTGGTGTGACGCGTTTTCTGAGTTTGCTGGACGGTCCATGGGCCACATTGATCGTGCGCGAACTGTTGGGCGGTGCCCACCGGTTCGGTGAACTGCTTTCGGCATTGGACGGGATCAGTGCTCACACGTTGACGAACCGGCTCCGTAAGTCCGAGACCCATGGGTTGCTCGTCCGGACGGTGTATCCGGAGATCCCACCTCGGGTGGTCTACGAACTCACTCCGCTGGGGCAGGGGCTACGGCCGGTGCTGGACGCCATGAACGCATGGGCTGCGACCGTTCCGACGGCTGTACCGGCGTCCGAAGAAAGTCCGGCGGCGCCGCTCGCGGTTCCCGACCGGCGCTAGTGATCCGTCGGTGAAATAGTACGGTAGTTTGTAGTATGCCTGTTATGACTGCGGCGGCATTGCCGGTGACCGATGTACAACGTGCGGCGTTGACGAGGATGTCGGTATCGACATCGCTGCCGCAC
>NZ_JBAWFH010000012.1:0-2103 GCF_049591685.1 Rhodococcus sp. (in: high G+C Gram-positive bacteria)
GCGCAATCCCGCGTCGCGTGCCTCGGCGAGGAAGACCGAGCCGGGCAGGCCGAGTACCGGCAACGTCGGGTCGTAGGTTCGCACGGCCTCGACCACCGCCCGAGCCTGTTCGCGGTGCGTGACGATCGCGTTGTACAGGGCGCCGTGTGGCTTGACGTAGGCGATCGCCGAACCCGCCGCCTGGGCGAGTCCGTCGAGTGCACCCATCTGATACAGCACGTCGGCCGTGAGGTCGGCCGGTTCCATGTCGATGAACCGTCGGCCGAAGCCGGCGAGATCGCGGTAACCCACCTGCGCGCCGATGCGCACCGCGTTCTTCGCGGCAGAGCGGCACGTGTCGAGGAGGGTGCGCGGGTCGCCGGCGTGAAAGCCGCACGCGATGTTCGCGCTGGTGACGATGGGCAGCATTGCGTCGTCGTCGCCGAGCTTCCAGGTGCCGAAGCTTTCGCCGAGGTCGGAATTGAGGTCGATGGTGCTCATCGACAGCAAGTTTAGTGCCGAACCGGTCCTGCCAGCACGCGTCCCGAGTTGGACGAGCGTTTCGAGCCGATTGCGCGACACAGGAGGTAGATGACGAACGAGATGGTGGTGACGAATGTCGACACCGGAACACCCGGGGCAAGCGACAGCAGGATGCCGCCGACGGCCGCGGTCTCGGCGAACAGGATCGACAGCAGGGTTGCCTTGAGCGGGCTGGCCGTGACGCGAGCCGCTGCGGCCGCAGGCGTGATGAGCAGCGAGAGCACCAGCAGTGCTCCGACGATCTGCACACCCAGTGCGCAGGCGACGCCGACGAGTACCGCGAACACCACCGACAGTGCGCGTACCGGCACCCCGCGCGCGGAGGCGACCTCGGGGTCGGTGCTGGCGAAGAGCAACGGTCGGTAGACGACCACCAGTACGACGAGCACCACGACCGCGCAGATCAGCAGCAGCTGCAGGCCGCTCTGGCCGACTCCGACGATCTGGCCGATCAGCAGCGAAAAGCTGGTACCGGTGCGGCCGGGGTAGAGCCAGATGAACAGCACCGACAGTCCGAGACCGAACGACATGATGACGCCGATGACGGAGTCGCGGTCGCGGGCCTTGGCTCCGAGCAGCGCGAACATCACCGCGGCGACCACCGAGCCGACGATCGCGCCGAGCCCGACGGTGATGCCCACGAGCAGTGCTGCGGATGCGCCCGTCAGAGACAGTTCGCTCGAACCGTGGACTGCGAACGCCCACTGCCTGCTGACGATCAACGGCCCCAGCGCTCCGGCGAGGAGTCCGAGAATGGCGGCCGCAATGAGGGCTTGCTGAACGAAGTCGTAGCTCAGCAGGTTCGCCGTGGTGCTGAAGTCGAACATCTTGGAGAAGGCGTCGACGACTTTCTCGTTCATGCGTCAGTCTTCCGTCTGTTTCGGCGCGGGTGGGTGATGGGCGCCTGCCGAACCCAGCGCGTCGATGGAGTCGCCGGTACCGACCACGACCAGTCGGCCGCGGACCTTCAGAACCTCCACCTCGGTGCCGTACAGCTCGGACAGCACCTCGGTGGTCATCACCTCGGCCGGGGTTCCGATTCGGAACTTGCCGTCGACGATGTAGACGACTCGGTCGACCAGCGGAAGGATCGGGTTGATCTCGTGGGTGACGAAGAGGACGGCCGTGTCGTGCCCGCGTCGACGCTGATCGATCAGGCCGGACACCAGTCGCTGGTTCGCCAAGTCGAGACTGAGCAGGGGTTCGTCGCACAGGAGAACAGTCGGATCGCCGACGAGTGCCTGCGCGATTCGCAGTCGCTGCTGCTCGCCGCCGGACAGGGTGCCCACCGGGGCGCCCGCGAAGGAGTTGGCGTCGACCTGGTCGATGGCGTCCTGAACGATGCGTGCGCGCTCGCGTATGCCGCGGAACCCGAGTCCCCATCGATGCCCGTCCCAGCCGAGGCCGACGAGATCGCGCCCTCGCAGCGGCAGACCCTCGTCGATGCTGCGTTGCTGCGGGACGTATCCGACTCCGGACTGGCCCCGCCGCACGGGTGCACCGGCGATGGTGGCCGTTCCGGATGTGAGCGTGTTCTGACCCAGGAGCACCTTGAGCAGCGAGGTCTTCCCGGCGCCGTTG
>NZ_JBAWFH010000013.1:0-1614 GCF_049591685.1 Rhodococcus sp. (in: high G+C Gram-positive bacteria)
GTTGACGAGATCGGTGACCTCTCCCTCGCTGGCGTAGCCCATCTGCACGATGCGCGTGCCTGCCTCGACGAGCCGGCGCAGGACCGCCTTCTCGGCGACGATCGTCGCGTAGTACCCGGCGTTCGCCGCGGTGGGCACGATCGAGGTCAGGGTGTGCAGGTAGTCGGCGCCGCCGGCACGCTGCAGCTCGCCGGTCTTGATCAGTTCGTCGGTGACCGCGACGACGTCGGTCGGCTCGCCGTGCGAGTAGAGCGTGAGGATCGCCTCGAAAATGAGCTCGTGCTTCGGGATGTAGAAATCCGTGCCTCGCAGGCTCTCGATGACATCGGCGACCGCGTCCTTCGACAGCAGCATGCCGCCCAGCGCGCTCTGCTCGGCCAGCAGGTCGTGGGGCGGCGTGCGCTCGAACTCGCGGGGTGACCCCAGACGGTCCTCAGAGATGTCAGCAATCGACATAGGCGTACGTCCTCCATACATCGATCGGGTGCCAGAACCGGCGCGCAACAGGAATCCCGGCGGGCCGCACCCCACGCTATGGAGGGGGTCGGACACCTGCAACACGGCCTGTGGATAACTCTGTGGAAAGACTGCGCGAAACGCCGCTGAGCCTGTGAACAACCGCTGTGGATAAAGTCACCCCCGCCGCGGACTTTCGAGGCAGAAACCGCCTTTGATCAGGAAGTGCTGTTTCCACATGTTGTGGAGGAGTTGTGGGTTGAAGTGTCACTTGAAGGTTGTGGACTCCGGGGCCACCTGTGTACAACTGCGCACCGACTCGAGCCGCGGAAACACGCGAAATCGGGGTCTGTTTCGCACAACTGTGGACACACACTCATGACGGCGGTATCGTCGGGGATCCAGGCACCCTCAAGAGCGTTCATCAAAGCAGACGGACGTGACGCTACTCGTCGTGGGAGGTGAAATGGACACCGCATCTGCACACCGTCTGGGCACATTGCCCCGGCTCGCGCTGATCGGAGCCGGTGTCGCATTCGCCTGGTTGGGATTCTCCCTCACCCTCGGACTCGGTTCGGCCGGCGCGCAGGCTGTCGACTCGTCCGATGACGAGCGCGGCTTGCTGGGTGCCGTCACGAGCCTGGTCGATGAGACCGCTGGCGCCGTGACCAATACCGTCAACAGCGCGACCTCCACGGTGACAGAAGTGGTCGAGCACGTCGTCGAGAAGGCCCCCGCGCCCGTTCAGGCGCCGGTGCAGAAGGTGGTCGAGCCCGTCAAGCAGGTCGTGCAAACTGTCACGAAGCCGGTCAACCAGGTCGTCGAAAGCGGTGTCGTCGAGCAGGTCACGACGCCCGTCGTCGACGTCGTCGAAACCGTCACCACGCCGGTCGCGGAGGTCGTCGAGACCGTCACCGACCCGGTCGTCGATACCATCACCGACGTGCCGATCGTGGGCGACGTGGTCACCGAACTCGGCGTCGACACGGTCGTCTCCGAGCTCGACGATGTTGTCGCCGGCGCACCCGGGGCCGTCACCGACGTGACCCAGACGGCCGATCGCACCCTCGGCGACGTGGTCGGCACGGCGGAGACCGCCGTCGACGGGCTGCCTGGCGGCACACCGGTCGTTCCGGATGCGGTTCCGCCCGTCGGCCC
>NZ_JBAWFH010000014.1:0-4970 GCF_049591685.1 Rhodococcus sp. (in: high G+C Gram-positive bacteria)
CCCGCGAGCTGTGTGTTCAACTCGCGGGATCTGATGCTGTGTCTCGTCCGGACAAGACGCACGCATCTGTGGCTGGTCATTCCCTGCGACTCCCGGTGCGAAACCAGACGGTTTCGGTGAAGGGCCGCTGGGGCATGCACTTCGTTGTCGGGAGCACAGGGGCATCCCGGTACGTGCCGGTTCGTCCGGCTACGGCCGTAGGACAACCGAATTCGGAGGGCACGATGGCGACTTCGAGGAACACGACCGCTACCACCGAGCAAGTCTGGAGCGTCCTCTCGGACGGATGGTCGTACGCGACGTGGGTGGTCGGCGCTTCCCGTGTCCGTACGGTCGATGCCGATTGGCCGGCAGTCGGGAGCAAAATCCATCACTCGGTCGGCCTGTGGCCGGTGGTACTGAGCGACCACACCGAATGCAAACAGATGCACGAGGGACGTGAGCTACGCCTGTCCGCACGTGCGCTACCGTTCGGCTCTGCGGAGATCATCATGCGGCTGCATCCCCTTGCAACCGGCTGCCGCATCGAGATGATCGAGCATGCGCAGACCCCACCCTTCAATCTCGTTCCCGACGCCGTCCAACACGCGATGGCGCATCCTCGGAACAGCGAGGCGCTGAAGCGTCTGGCATACCTCGCGGAAAGGTCGTCCACGCCGTCATGACCACCAGCACTGCCGACGCCGTTGTCATCGGGGCGGGCCACAACGGTCTCGTCGCCGCCGCTGCACTCGCCGATGCCGGTTGGGACGTGGTCGTCCTCGAAGCTGGTCCCGAGCCCGGCGGCGCCGTGCGCAGTGCCGAGTTGATTCCCGGGTACGCAAGCGACCTGTTCAGCGCGTTCTATCCGCTGGGCGCGTCGTCGCCTGCGATTGCCGCCCTCGAACTCGAACGCCACGGTCTCGAATGGAGCCGCTCACCGGCGGTCTACGGGCACGCGCGTTCGGGCACCGACGAGGACGCACCGATCGTGCACAACGACGTAGCGGACACTGCGGCTCACCTCGCCGAGTACGACCCTCGCGACGGTGACGCCTGGATGGCGATGTTCGAGCAGTGGCAGACCGTCAAGAAGCCGTTGCTCGACATCTTCTTCTCCCCGTTTCCTCCCGTCGGTGCCGCCACCTCACTCGCCAGAAAGCTGGGACCTGCCGAGACTCTGCGGTACATCCGGTTCATGGCGTTGTCCGCACGCACGATGGCGCACGAGTCGTTTCACAGCTCGGCGGCGCGGTGCCTTCTCCTCGGTAACGCCATGCACGGCGATGCTCCGATCAACGCCCCGGTCAGCGGCGCGATGGGCTACCTGTTGACCATGCTCGCCCAGGACGTCGGCTACCCGGTCCCGAAAGGCGGCGCAGGCGAACTGACCGCGGCGTTGGTCCGGCGAGCGGGGAGCGCACAGGTTCGGTGCGACAGTGCGGTCACACGTATCGGCGTGGAGAACGGCAGGGCCACCACCGTCCACACTGCCTCGGGCGACACCATCCGCGCCCGGAAGGCGATCATCGCCGACGTCTCGGCGCCTGTTCTCTACGGATCGCTTCTGCCTCACGACGCGGTTCCACGTCGAGTGCACGACGATCTCGTCAAGTTCGAGTGGGACACTCCCGTGGTCAAGATCAACTACGCCCTCGATCGGCCCATCCCGTGGCGGTCGAAGAGCCTGTCTCAGGCCGGCACCGTTCATCTCGGAGCCGACGGGGACGGACTTCTCCGGTGGACCACAGATTTGACGACGGGCGTCCTACCGAAGAGTCCATTCATGCTGTTCGGCCAGATGACGACGGCCGACGCTACGCGTTCACCGGCCGGCACCGAGAGCGCCTGGGCCTACACGCATCTGCCGAGCGGAATCACCGACGATGCGTCGGCGGACATCATCGCCGAGCGGGTGCTGGGTGTTCTCGAACAGCACGCGCCGGGGTTCGAGTCGGCACTGGTGGGCACCGTCGTCCAGCGTCCGTCGGACCTCTTTGCGGCCGACGGAAACCTGCACGGCGGCGCGGTCAACGGCGGCACTGCCCAGCTGCATCAACAGCTGATCTTCCGGCCCACACCCGGTCTCGGCCGCCCGGAAACGCTCGTGGAGGGATTGTTTCTGGGAAGCTCGTCGGCGCATCCGGGAGGCGGCGTGCACGGAGCTCCGGGTACCAACGCGGCACGCGCCGCGCTGGGCCAGCAGGGAATCATCGGCGCAGTACGCAAAAAGGTGACCAGCTCCTTGCTGGAGCTGGTCACCCGGTGAAGCAAGTGTGTCGGATCAGCCGAGGGCATCCTCGACCGAGTCGAACCGTTGCACCGTCGTGACGACGGCCGCTGCCTCGAGCAACCGGTGGACCGGATGCCCTTCGATGAGGCACCACGTCGCGCCGGCGGCCTCGGAAGCCGAATCCAACGCCGTGAACACTGCGAGACCCGCAATGCCGAAGAAGTCGACATCGGACAAATCGAAGATCAACCGCACGCCTGGTGAGACGCGTGCACTCACGTAGTCGGTGAGGATCGGTGCGCTGCGGACATCGATATCGCCGTGCACCTTGACCACGAGAGAATCGGAACCTGCGGGTGTCGAACTGAAGATCGCCCCCGTTGCAGCCACCGCGACCGTACTTGCGGTTGCGGACTGCGCCTTGGTGGTTCCCTCGTCGTTCATGCTGTGTGGAGTCACCGTCATAGCCCATCCCATCGTCGAGCACCTGGGAGGAAGCGCGTAAAGAAAGTGTGGCCGACAGATCCGCGTTTCGGCTGGGGTTCACACTGGGCGTCTCCCCCGACAACGGCTGTTAGCTCAACCACGTCTCACCCTACGGCAAGAAACCTCTCCCGTACACCGGCGGCGAATCCCCAGCTCGCAGACCACGCTCGAGTGATCACCGCGGGTTTCACCCGACCCGCGGTGGGGCAACCGAACGACTGATGCACGACGTGCAATACGGAATGAGCGATACGGAAGGCGGCGCCATGAAGGCTGTTACTTGGCAGGGAAAACGCAACGTCAGCGTGGACACGGTTCCCGATCCGAAGATCGAGAAGCCGACCGACGCGATCATCAAGGTCACCACGACCAACATCTGCGGCTCGGACCTGCACCTGTACGAGGTGCTCGGTGCGTTCATGTCGCAGGGCGACATCCTCGGGCACGAACCGATGGGCATCGTCGAGGAGGTCGGTTCCGAGGTCGGCAACCTGAAGGTCGGCGACCGAGTCGTCGTGCCGTTCCAGATCTCCTGCGGCAGTTGCTACATGTGTAACGCGAGCCTGTACACCCAGTGCGAGACCACGCAGGTTCGTGAGCACGGATCGGGAGCGGCATTGTTCGGGTATTCAAGCCTCTACGGCCAGGTGCCCGGCGGTCAGGCCGAGTACCTTCGTATCCCGCAGGCGCAGAACACCCACATCAAAGTCCCTGAGGGACCCGAGGATTCACGGTTCGTTTACCTATCGGACGTGTTGCCCACCGCATGGCAGGCAGTCGAGTACGCATCCGTTCCCGACGGCGGATCGGTCACAGTCCTCGGCCTGGGGCCCATCGGGGACATGGCGGCCCGCATCGCGCAGCACAAGGGGTATCGCGTGATCGGCGTCGATCGCGTGCCGGAAAGGCTTGCGCGCGCGTCGGCCAGAGGCATCGAGGTGTTGAATCTCGACGACCACGGCACCGACCTCGCAGACGTCATCCGCGAGTCGACGGGTGGGCGCGGCACCGACTCCGTCATCGACGCCGTGGGCATGGAGGCGCATGGCTCGCCGATCGCCAAGCTCGCGCAGCAGATGACCTCACTTCTGCCGGACGCAATCGCGGGCCCGATGATGCAGAAGGCAGGGATCGACCGACTCGGTGCCGTGTACAGCGCCATCGACATCGTTCGACGCGGCGGCACGGTGTCGCTCTCCGGCGTGTACGGCGGCATGGCCGATCCGATGCCGATGTTGGTGATGTTCGACAAGCAGATTCAGTTCCGGATGGGTCAGGCGAATGTCCTGCGGTGGGTCGACGACATCATGCCGCTTCTCACCGACGACGATCCGCTCGGCGTGGACACCTTCGCCACCCACACTCTGCCCCTCGCAGACGCGCCACACGCGTACGAGATCTTCCAGAAGAAGCAGGACGGAGCGGTCAAGGTATTACTGAAGCCATGACGAAGATACGAATGGTGAAGGGCGGGCCCCTCATGGTCGAGGGGCCCGTCGAGATCGAGATGCCCGACGGCCGCGTCGTAGAGTCCGAACGCACGATGGTGGCCCTGTGCATGTGTCGACGCAGCGACCTGTACCCGCTGTGCGACACCAGTCACCGCAGGAAGCGCTAGCGGCTCGGCCGCAACTCGTCGTGGTGGGCGCGCATCGCATCGATCAGAAGGGCGAAAACTCGGTGTGCAGCAGCGAGATCCGAGTCGGGCACATCTGCCAGTGCGGACGATGTGCGTGCGCCCAGTGGGCCGAAGAAGCCGCGGGCGACCTCCATGCCGTGGGCGTCGTAGCGCAGGATGACCTTGCGGCGGTCGCTCGCGTCTTTTTCCCGACGAATGTGGCCGGAGGTGATCATGCGTTCGACGAGGTACGTCATGGCAGCGGAAGACAGTCCCAGCCTGGTGCCGAGCTCCCCCGCCGTCAGTGGTGTGCCCTCGACGTCGGCGACCATGATGAACAGCAGCGCCCGAAAGTCGTTCGGGCGCAGGTCGTGCTGGGCGCCGAAGACCCGTCCGATTTCCTCCGACACGGCTGTCAGCGCGCGCAGGTCCGAGGAGATCATGGACTCCAGTTCACTACGATCCGGCACTGTTCACCTCTCTTCGCCTCACCTGGCACCGACGGCGCAACACTATCGCGCCGCACGACACCGCTATCTCTCAGTTGCTTAATTGTTAAGTAGATGAGATTCTTTTCAAGTGAACTTCTGGATCCGATTCGCCCGAATCGTCACCTCCCGCCGGTCGTGGGCGCTCTCCCTCGCCGTACTCGTC
>NZ_JBAWFH010000015.1:0-5049 GCF_049591685.1 Rhodococcus sp. (in: high G+C Gram-positive bacteria)
GGGGCCCGGCAGGACGTCAGGCACGCTTGCACGGCCACCCACGGCCTGCGGGTGGTTCTTTCGACGTGCCGCCTTGAAGGTTTCGATGCTGACGCGTGTCCACCTCGGACCTATGCGGGGCTTGGAAAGGGACGCACGAAGTCAGGAGCCAGGGAGCCCCACTTCAGCCCTGAGATATCGAGATAGGCTAATAAATTAGTCATTTAGATGTCATCTGCGACATTTGGTGACATCTCAAATGACCAAATGACATCCACTTTGACAATCGACAAAGAAGAAGGTGTCGATCGTCAAACTCGATGGCGAACGTCACCGCTTCTAGCTGCGCCGTTTCCATGATAGTCACGGAGATGGCGAAGCGATTTTGGTCATCCAAGTGGCAAAAGGCGGAACGGTACGGTGGTGCAGGACCATGCATCGCGTCCTCCCTGGCCGCGTGTGCGGCGGGTTCTCAAGCACCGCCGCAGGCCGGCCCCCGGCCGTGATGACGCGGCATGCGGGTTCGTTTTGCTCTGAAAAGTCGAGATACGGGTCGTGGTCTCAGTCGTCAGCTGTGGGGACTGGGTTGGCCGCCAGCCACAGATCCAGTGCTGCGGCGCCGATGTCCTTGCGGGCCTTCCGATTGAGCCCGAGTTGGCGTGCTCGTTGCTGCACCTGTTCGACGAGGTTCGGTTCGGCGCTCCACGGTAAGGGTTTGCGACTGTGCTTCGCTGCTGGCGTGGGTTTGTCGAGTAGGTCTGATTCAGGGAACATGGTGAGCAACGACATCATCTGTTCGGGCGTGATCGCCGCGGCCTTGCCCTCGGTGAACCATGTAAGGACTTCTGTCTCGCTCGCTTCGTCGACGATTCCTTTGTTGTGGATGTAGTCGTTGCGGATTCGGCGGATGTCTCCGAAGATCGGCACGCGGATGTCTCGCGAGTCCCAGGGACTGCCATCCGGTGCGGTGCCGTGCGCGGCGGCCACGCGCCCACGGTATTGCTCATCCCACAGCGAGTGCATGTAGGCGAACCACTGGCCGTAGAGCAGCTGCTGGACCGGCGAGAACCGGTCGAAGCTCACGAATCCGGTCTGCGGTGTCAACATCGTGACCCCGCCGTGCGTGGCAATTTCGAGATCGCGCATGGGGATGCAGCCTGGCCCGGCCTGCTCGACGATCTCGAATCGTCGGACATCGAGGTAGGCGTCTCCAGAAACACCAGACGCCGCGGAGTACCACTCGTAGAGCTTGGTGACCACGGCGTACTGCCCGCTGAGCATCACCGCCAACGACAGCGTGAACTCACTGCGCAGTTCCGCAACAATGGATTCCAACGTCGCCGGCGTGGCCGCCGGTGCGGTGAGAGCCGCACGCATCGGCGCGATCCCGGCGCAGATCGCATCGAGGGCAGGCACGAATTCTCGTGCCGTCCAGCGCTGCCGACGACCGGCCGTGACGGCACGGATGGCCAGTGCGAGTGCCAACGATGCTCGTTGCAGCTCCGGGTCGTCGGCGGTGTTCAGACGGGGGAGGTCACGCAGATAGTCCCCCGGCGTGGTTTCCCGCAACGCTTGTGACGGGTCACCGGCGATCCACTCATCCTGCCGCGGGTGAAGCCGCATCGCGTCGGCCAAGTTCTTGACGACTTGTTCGAGCTCGTCGAGCTGCTGTACCCAGTGCATGAGGTTCCCGCCAGCCATACGCATAGACTCCCACGTCACTTCCGGTGGTCGCCATTGATACGGTGCCCATCTCATCGCCGGGCCTGACGAGGGCGTTTACCGAAGCCTGGAGCGCAATACGGGTACTGCGGGGCCAGCGAGGTGATCGAGCGCGACGGTACGTCCGCAGGTAGCCAGCATCAATGCCTCTGCGGACCCGACAAGCGCGTCACCGGTCCCCCACTCTCGCCCCGTGTCTTCATCAATGAGTGCGATACCGCGTAGTCTTCCGCGCGGAAAGAACCCGAGTTGAGTTCGGCCAGTGAGGAAATCGAGCACTAGCGCGACACGTTCTGGGTTTGGGCGGCGCACAACGGCCAGCGGGATCCGCATATCGCAACCGTGGACCAACACATCGGTCAAGCCAGATACCGGACCGGTGATCGGTGGGCTAAGCCGATAATCGGCACCACAGCGAAGAGCGTCCGCGATATCGGCCGCAGATGCCATTGCGCGGCGTCGGGCGAGGGCATCAATCCCGCGATCTACGCTGCGATGTCGTACACCGCTGGCCAGGAAGCCCCAGAACCCGTCAGCGAAGTCTCTGATCAGGTGTGCTGCAAGAGTTTTGACATCCCAGCCCGCGCACAGGCTAGGTGTGGCCAGCTGCCCGGCGTCCAGTCTCTCAACCAATGCGGCGATCTCGCGGCGCTCGGCGGCTACCGCCTCAAAGACACGGTCGCAGTCCGCTGAACTCATCCGCACACCTGCAGATTATCGGTGAGCCCCGATGCCGTGGGTGGACGCCGCCCGGGTCGCCATCGAGCGCCGACCTCCATTGTCTCACTGGCGGGCTCCGCCTTCCCAAGCGAAGAGTTCCGCGCCATGAGGTACCCACGGCGATGTGTCCCCCCGGCTCGCTTCCGAAAAGACTTAGCCATATCAGCGACGAAGGTGTCACAGTGTTCGCGGTGGGCAGCGAAGCGCTCATCCTCGGCGGGCGGTCCGGCGTGGGCAAGACGACGGTGGCCCTGGAGATGCACGCACAGCTCACTGCCAACGACGTCTCGCACTGCGTGATCGACGGTGACTTCCTCGACATGGCCCACCCGCTGCCCTGGGCGCACAAACTCGCCGAACAGAACCTCACGGCGATGTGGCGCAACTATCGGGCACTGGGCTACCGACGCCTGATCTACATCAACTCCGCGAGTGTCCTCCCGGACGTCACTGACGAACTCATCGCAGCCATGGGAGACAGCCCTACCGTGTGCGCTGCGCTACTCACCTGCTCAGGCGCCATCGCCACACAGCGCTTGAGCCAACGCGAAGGGACTGCCACCAAACTGGGGGCAGTCCCTGCAGGTTGGCCGCCAAGTGAATTGCTGATCCACCTGTCACGGACAGCGCTAGCCAGGATGGCGCTGCCTTCATCAACACTCGCTCGCACACCCCGCGAACGGTAGCCACCGAAGCAATCCTCGTTAGGTGTTGGTGTCCGACCGGAAATCTCCGCTGAAACCAGTGGCCAGGATGGCCTCGACTATGCGACCGGTCGCCTTCAGTTCGTGTTGACTCTGGAACACCGCGGCGGCGTCTCGCAAGTTCTCCACGTGGCGGACACTGGTCTGCACCTGGTGGGCGAACAGCAGCCGGCCAGGATCGGTGCGACCGTGGCTGATTGCGCAGCCGACCCGCCGCGAGCACCGGCACTCGTTGGCAACCTCAATCAATCCGCAGTGGGCACGCATGAAGTTCTGGATCCGCGCGCGTGCCCGCGACAGGCGTTTGCGGTAGGTCGCAGGCGTGACGTCGAGGATCTCGGCGGCTTCGGTGCTGCTGAGATCGAAGATTTCGCCGAGGATGTAGGCGGCGCGGTGCGGCCGGTCCAGGCAAAGCAGCATCGCCTGGGTGCACCCAACCTTCACCTCTTCGACGAGCAGATCCTCATCCACACCGGCAGCGTCATAAGGCAAATCTAGGCCCGACGACAGCTCAATTCCGAGCTCATCGAAACTCACCACCGCTCGCTCAGCACGTCGGGCCCGCGTCGTCAGGAGGTGATTGACCGCTAGTCGGTACACCCATGTCTCGAACGCCGCGCGGCCCCCGAAACTGTCGAGCCGCGTCATCACCTTGATCAGGATCTCTTGGGCGGCGTCTTCGGCGTCGGCGGGATGCCACAACATCCGCACCGAGAGCCGGTAGACCTGATCCTTGATAGCTGTCAAGACCTGCGCGAGGGCATCGCGGTCACCGTCAGCGGCGCTGCGTACCAACGTAAAGTCCACCGACGCAGCTACATCGGGCATGCAGACTCCAGATGCGCCTTGAGCACCGTCAGCTCGCGCTTGAGTTCGGCGATCTGTGCCACGAACACTTCATCGGGCATCCCCGGCGCCTGCGTCATCACAAATATGTACAACGACGCACCCTCGATGTCGACCACGCGGGTGTAGGCGGTGGACTCCATCCCCGGCTGTGGACTCATCACATAGTCGACCACACCGTGTTCGGGGTCGACCGCGAGGCGGATCCCGACCCGGTCACCGCCGGCGGTGGTCACGAAATCGCCCTCCGCGGTGCGATCAACGCTCTTGGCGAATCCGATCGCCCACGTCGGCAACCGGTCAATATCGGCGACAAAGCCATACGTCTGTGCCGCCGGCGCGGCGATCGATACGGACTCGATGTGGCTTCTCACGAGAAAGACTCATTTCTGTAGACGCGGCTGGGTACTCATCTACATTCGACTTCCCGAGAGCCCTGACTGTGACCACTCAGGCGCATTTTGTTCCGACTGACTTCCTGCGACTGATGGTCATGGGAATGGGTTCGAGGGCTTCTCGATGCGGTAGTGGCGCTGGATGCCCGCGCTTGCACGGCCCCATTCGCTGCTTGCGACCAGCTCCTGGTGCCGCCCGCAGGAAGTTTCGTCACACTCCCCACTGACGACGTCTCGACCCTCGCCAACGGCCTCTGCGCAGCGATTCATCATTCGTGCCGGAGCATTACGGCTAGCGTCGGCGTCGCTTCATCACACCTCCGAAGCATGGCTGCCGCCAACGCTGAAACACTCGTCGAACAGCTGGTCGTCGGCGGCAATCGCGTTCACATCGCCCACGACTCCACACCTCTCGACCAAAATGGATGCGACTAGGTCCTTTTCGGAACCCTTGGGAGCCGATGAAGCAGTCAAAAGCCGACTCACTTCTCGGTAGGGGCGTCAGTTCCGGTCGAAAAGTCAGATCGATCCGTGTTGTTTACCAGCCTCAGTTGCAGCCCCCGGCGCTTACCCATCGCCCGTTGTAGCCGATGCAGCCGCTGACGTTGGTGCCGGGGGGCGGAGGGGGCGGCGGCGGGTCTTCAGGCAAGGGGGCGTAGTAGGCCGGCGGCGGAACGTAGGGG
>NZ_JBAWFH010000016.1:0-2229 GCF_049591685.1 Rhodococcus sp. (in: high G+C Gram-positive bacteria)
GTCCCGAACCGTGTCGCGCAGCAATTCCGCCTCGCCGAGATCGACGGTCAACGTCCGTCGCACCCCCCGGCGGGCCGCGTCTGCTGCTCGCGCACGCCACCTCGTCGACCCGCCGAGCACCTGCCGCAGCACGAGCGCGCGGCGGAGATAGAGGTGGGCGTCGTGCTCCCATGTGAAGCCGATGCCTCCCAGAATCTGGATGCAGTCCTTCGCCGTGTCGACCGCGGCGTCGAGCGCGAGTGCCCCCGCGACGCCGGCGGACAGGGGCAGCTCAATCGGCGCGGAGTCCACGGCGACAGCGGCGTCCCAGGCGACTGCACGGGCTTTCTCGACGCGGCACAGCATGTCGGCACACAGGTGCTTGATCGCTTGAAAACTGCCGATGGGCGCGCCGAACTGCACGCGCGTCCTCGCGTGTTCGACGGCGATGTCGAGGCATCGACCAGCTACCCCCGCGGCTTCGGCAGAGGCGAGGGCCGCAGCCAGGTCGTGCACGAAGTCGGTTCGGACGCCGGGGAGCTGCGAGCCGGGTGCGATCCGTACGGCGTCGAGCGTCACCCGGCCCAACGGAACGCTGCGGTCGACGCCGATGGATGGTTCGATTTCCAGCCCAGGGGTATCCGCCTGGACCATGCACCAGACGATGTCGCCGCCGTTGACGCCTTCCCGGAGGACCGGGAGCAGGACGGCCGCGCCGTCGACGGCTCCCACCGCCAGTTCGACGATGCCGTCGGCCACCAAGTCGTCGCCGTCGGCCGCAGCTCGGACCGGGTCTCCGGACAGTACGGCGGCGCAGGGCATGCGGCCCTCACACAGCTCCTCGGCGGAGCGCACGGACCCCACAACGATGGCAGCGAGCGCGGTCGTCAGAACAGGCCCGCCCACGAGTCCGGCCGCCGTTGCCTCCAGCATCGCGGCAAGGTCCGCCACGGTGCCACCCGCTCCGCCCGCCGATTCGGGTACTGCGACGGAGAAGACCCCCAACCCCGCCAGCCCGGCCCACTGGGCGCGCCAACTCGCTTGCTCGTCGGCGCGTAGGGTTCCGATCGGTTCGGCCGAGGCGACCCACGACCGGATGGACTCTTGGATGTCGCGCTGGTCCTCGGTCGTGGCAATGCTCACAGTGCTTTCCCCAGCTCTCCGGATGACTTTTTCATCTAGAACGTGTTCTAATACGTCAGCTGGTCAAGAGTCAAGGCGCGAAGGAAAACCACAGTGACCTCATCATCTCGGTCGGGCTCGTCCCGCTCCGCCGACAAGAACGGGGCAGCACCGGCGACGCCGGAAGCAACGCCCCTGAGGTCGATCGGAGTGCTCACCGACGAAGACCTGAGCTCCAACGCGCAGCGCGAACGTCGCAAGCGGATCCTCGATTCCACGCTCGCGCTCGCGTCCAAAGGCGGATACGAGGCCGTGCAGATGCGTGCAGTCGCCGAACGCGCCGATGTTGCCGTCGGGACGCTCTACCGCTACTTCCCGTCGAAGGTGCACCTGCTGGTGTCGGCTCTTGCCCGCGAATTCGAGCGAATCGACTCGCGTCGCAAGCTCCCACCCGGCCAGACGCCGCAGGAGCGCATGCACCTCATCCTCGGACAGATCACTCGCGCGATGCAGCGTGATCCACTGCTCACCGAGGCCATGACTCGCGCCTTCATGTTCGCCGACGCATCCGCGGCAGCAGAGGTCGATCAGGTGGGCCGTCTGATGGATCGCCTCTTCGCCAAGGCGATGAGCGACGGTGAGCCAACGGAGTTGCAGCTCAGCATCGCTCGCGTCATCAGTGACGTGTGGTTGTCCAATCTGGTGGCGTGGCTGACTCGCCGCTCGTCGGCCACCGACGTCGCGGCGCGACTCGAACTGACCGTCGACCTTCTGCTCGGCGGTTCGAAGGCCATCGACTGAGGCTGTCCGTCCGAGTGCGCCTGCCTCGGCCGGATCGCCTAGATTCGTACCGTGACTGCACTGGATCTGCCCCTGGAACTTCGCCGCGCACTCATCGGTGCCGCCCGGACTCCCCGCCTGCTCGTCACCTCCGACTACGACGGCACCATGGCGCCACTCGTGTCCGATCCGCTGAAGGCGTTCCCGCACGCCGAAGCGGTGAACGCGATGCGTGGACTCGCGACGCTCGCGGGTACGACGGCCGCAGTCATCTCCGGCCGCGCCCTGCGCGACCTCGCGACCCTGTCCCGGCTCCCCGCCGAGGTACAGCTCGTCGGTAGTCACGGC
>NZ_JBAWFH010000017.1:0-10989 GCF_049591685.1 Rhodococcus sp. (in: high G+C Gram-positive bacteria)
CCCCGATCGGCGCTGGACGCCGACGTATTCGGCGTGGGACGACGAACTCCCGTCGTGGCTACCGAAGACCGCCATCGCATCCGTCACGCGGACACCGGCTGCCTGGACCACTCGGCGCCAGGCCATCGAACGCACCTACTGCGTCTTGAACACATCCGCACTGCAGGACGCGCTGTCGGTGGCTGCTGCCCGAATCGTGTCGGGAACGGCCGCGAGGGTGACCTCGACCGAAGTGACCCTCGTCGACGGCACCCACCTACGCGGAAAGGCGGTGATCGACGCGCGCGGTACCGCGGGTCTCGCCGGCCTGGCGGAACAGACGGCATTCGGGGTCATCGTCGAAGGCGCGACCGGTGAGCCGCTGTTGGAGGGCACCGGTGCCTGGTTCATGGATTGGCGGCGCGACAACGGCACCCAATCAACGGACACCCCGAGCTTCCTGTACGCGGTCGCACTGGGGCCGGATTCGATCCTTCTGGAAGAAACGTGCCTCGTCGGGCGACCCGCACTGGGATATCGAGAGTTGCAGAGCAGGCTGACCACCAGACTGACCAACCGAGGCGTGACCCTCACTGGCGGTGAAACCGTCGAGCGGGTGCGATTCCCCGTGCAGGCTCCCCCTCGGACTGCAGCCGACCGGGGAACCATTCGGTTCGGTGCCCGGTCCTCCACAATGCATCCCGCGACCGGATACAGCGTCGCAGCATCGCTCTGCGCCACCGACGGACTCGTCGATGCACTCGTTGCCGGCCGGAGGGTCGGGACCCTATCGATCTGGACGGTGCAGCGGCTGCGCAACCTCGGCCTCAGAACGGCGCTCGGACTGGACCCCGAACTCGTTCCGCACTTCTTCGCCAGCTTCTTCGACCTGCCGGCAACCCTGCAGAAGTCCTATCTCTCGGGGAGATCCGACGCTGCCGGAACCGCGCACGCGATGACGAGCATGTTCCCCACGTTGCCCACAGCCGCGCGCATCGCGATTGCCCGCACGCTGGTGCGTTCGTGACCACATCGAGGGTTGCCCTTTCATCCCACGCGATTCTCGTGAATCATGGGCCTCATGCGTAGCATCTGGAAAGGGTCGATTGCCTTCGGACTCGTCAATGTCCCGGTGAAGGTGTACTCAGCCACCGAAACGCACGACATCCGGTTCCATCAGGTGCACGGGAAGGACGGCGGCCGGATCAAGTACGACCGCGTGTGCTCCGAGTGCGGCAAGTCCGTCCAGTTCGCCGACATCGACAAGGCGTACGACTCCCCCGACGGAGAACGCGTCATCCTCACCGACGAGGACTTCGACAAGTTGCCTGCTGCGGAGAAGCACGAGATACCGGTACTGGAGTTCGTGCCGACCGAGCAGATCGATCCCGTTCTGTACGACAAGAGCTACTTCCTCGAGCCGGACTCGTCGTCGCCCAAGGCCTACGTGCTGCTGCGTCAGACGCTCCTCGAGACCGAACGCACCGCGCTGGTGCACTTCACTCTGCGGCAGAAGACGCGTCTCGCGGCTCTGCGAGTACGCGACGACACCTTGGTCATCCAGACGTTGCTGTGGCCCGACGAGGTCCGCGCGGCCGAGTTCCCCTCGCTCGACGACGCTCCCGAAGCGCGCGCGCAGGAAGTCAAGATGGCAACAACACTGGTGGAGAGCATGTCTTCGGACTTCGATCCGACCGAGTACACCGACGACTATCAGATCGAGCTTCGCAAACTGATCGACGACACTCTTGCCAACGGTGGCGAGAAGGTAATCCACACCGAGCAGGAACCGTCCGACGACGGCGAGGATGCCGAGGTGGTCGATCTGGTGGCGGCCCTGCAACGCAGTGTCGAAGCGGCCGGCAAGAACGCGAAAAGCGCCTCACCATCCACTTCGAAGGACACCGATTCGAAGTCGGGCGATTCGGAAAACGGGCAGGCGAAGGGAACGCCGGCCAAAAAGGCTCCGGCGAAAAAAGCCGCCGCCAAGAAAGCACCTGCGAAGAAGACCGCAGCAAAGAAGACGGCAGCGAAGAAATCCACCGCAGACAGCAAAACGACCCAGGCGCGCAAAGGAGCCTGAGTCGCCGGCGCGGTGCCAATCGGTTACGCGACCACCGACGGCGCGACAGGAGGGCCCGAGGGCACTTGTCACGCCGGTGACGCGATTACCTACACGGTGAAGCCGAGCGCTCTGAGCTGCTCACGACCATCGTCGGTGATCTTGTCGGGGCCCCACGGCGGCATCCACACCCAGTTGATCTTCAAGTCGGAGCACAGTCCGCTGCGCACCAGTGCGCCGCGAGCCTGGTCTTCGATGACGTCGGTCAACGGGCATGCCGCCGATGTCAGCGTCATATCGACGGTGACGATTTCGTCGGAGTCGATCTTGATGTCGTACACCAAGCCGAGGTCGACCACATTGATGCCGAGCTCGGGATCGACGACGTCACGCATCGCTTCCTCGAGATCTTCGAGCACCTTGATCTCCTCGGGAGTCAGCGGCACTGCCGGTGTCTCGGTCGCCGTGTCGGCGGGTGGTGTCTGCTGTGTCTCGCTCATGATTGTCCTCCGGATCGTGCGGATGCTGCCGACCGCTCCTGCGCCGTGGCGACGACAGGTGGGGCTTCTACTATTCGAACAACGGCATCCTTGAAAGCCATCCATCCGAGCAACGCGCACTTGACGCGCGCCGGGTACTTCGATACCCCGGCAAAGGCAATTCCGTCGCCGATGACGTCTTCGTCACCTTCGACGCTACCCCGACTGCTGACCATTTCGCTGAACGCGTCGACAATTGCCATCGCCTCGGCGACAGGGTGCCCGACCACCTGATCAGTCAACACCGAAGTCGCTGCCTGGCTGATCGAACATCCCTGTCCGTCGTACGAGACATCCGCGATGGTTCCAGCGTCGTCGATGTGCACTCGCAGCGTCACTTCGTCGCCGCATGTCGGGTTGACGTGGTGCACCTCGGCACCGAACGGTTCGCGTAGTCCGCGGCCGTGCGGGTGCTTGTAGTGGTCGAGAATCACTTCCTGGTACATCTGTTCCATACGCATCGCTACAGACCGTCCCGGCTTCCGAAGAACCGCTGCGCACGTTCGATCGCGGCGACCAACGCATCGACCTCGTCCATCGTGTTGTACAGCGCGAACGACGCTCGTGCCGTAGCCGCCACCCCGAAGCGTCGATGCAATGGCCATGCGCAATGGTGGCCGACCCGAATCGCCACACCCTCGTCGTCGAGGATCTGGCCGAGATCGTGCGCGTGAATACCCTCGACGACGAACGACACCGCGGATCCGCGATCGACGTTCTCGGTGGGACCGATGACGCGTACGCCATCGAGGGACGCGAAACGTCTCAGCGTCGCGCCGACGAGGGCATGCTCGTGCTCCGCGATCGCGTTCATGCCGATCCGTTCGAGATACTCCACCGCCGCACCGAGCCCGACAACCTGGCTGGTCATCGGTACGCCGGCTTCGAAGCGCTGCGGAGGCGGCGCGTACGTCGTCTTCTCCATGGTGACGGTCTCGATCATCGAACCGCCCGTGATGAACGGGGGCATCGCCTCGAGTAGTTCCGCCTTGCCGAACAGAACACCGACGCCCGAGGGGCCGAGCATCTTGTGGCCGGAGAACGCCGCGTAGTCAACGTCCAGATCGTGCAGGTCGACGACCATGTGCGGTACCGACTGGCATGCGTCGAGTACGACGAGCGCCCCCACCTCACGAGCCCGCCGCACCAGTTCCGTCACCGGCGCCACAGCGCCTGTCACGTTGGACTGGTGGGTGAATGCAACGACCTTGACTGCCGGAGTCAGTTCGAAAGTACCGAGATCGATGCGACCATCGTCGGTAACGCCGTACCAGCGGAGCGTGGCACCCGTGCGTCGCGCGAGCTCCTGCCACGGCACGAGGTTGGCGTGATGCTCGAGCTCGGTGACGACAATTTCGTCACCGGGGCCGACGCAACGATCAAAACGGTCGTCACCCAGGACGTGCGTGACCAGGTTGAGCGACTCGGTCGCGTTCTTGGTGAACACCAGCTCGTGTGAATCGGCGCCGACGAAGCGCGCGATCGCCGAACGCGCACCCTCGTACGCGTCCGTCGCCTCCTCGGCGAGCTGATGCGCACCTCGGTGAACGGCGGCGTTGCACGTGAGAAGGAAATTCCGCTCGGCATCGAGCACCTGCACCGGGCGCTGCGACGTGGCCCCCGAGTCGAGATACACCAGTGGCTTGTCGTCGCGGACCGTGCGACCCAGGATCGGGAAGTCCTGCCGGATCGACGCCACGTCGACTGCGAGGTTCGACAGAGCTGCGGGTGCAGCCATGGTCATGCTCCTGTTGCCGCAGCCTGAGTGAATGCCGTGTAGCCGTTCGCCTCGAGCTCATCGGCCAGTTCGGCGCCGCCGGACTGCACGATCTTGCCGCCCACGAAGACATGCACGTGATCAGGCTTGATATAGCGGAGAATGCGCGTGTAGTGGGTGATCAGCAGAACGCCGCCGTTCTCGCGCTCCCTGTAGGAGTTGACGCCCTCGGACACGACGCGCAGAGCGTCGACGTCCAGTCCCGAATCCGTCTCGTCGAGGATGGCGATCTTCGGCTTCAGCAATCCGAGCTGAAGGATCTCGTGACGCTTCTTCTCACCGCCGGAAAAACCTTCGTTGACGCTGCGCTCGGCGAACTCGTCCTTGATTTCGAGCTCACCCATGGCGGCCTTGACCTCTTTGACCCAGAGGCGAAGCTTCGGTGCGTCTCCGCGCACAGCAGTGGCTGCGGTACGCAGGAAGTTGGACATCGAGACGCCGGGAACCTCGACGGGGTACTGCATCGCGAGGAACAGGCCTGCGCGAGCGCGCTCGTCGACACTCATCTCGAGGACGTTCTCGCCGTCCAGCGTGATCGATCCCGAGGTGACGGTGTACTTCGGGTGCCCCGCGATGGCGTAGGACAACGTGGACTTGCCCGATCCGTTGGGACCCATGATGGCGTGCGTCTCGCCCGAGTCGACCGTCAGATCGACGCCCTCGAGGATGTTGATCGGCTCGGCGGTGGCATCGGTGTTTGCGACACTGACGTGCAGGTCGCGGATTTCCAGCGTGGACATGAAATTTCCTTCGCAGTGTCGAATGAGTTCTAAGCGCCGGTGACGGCGAGTTCGGCCTCGATCGCGGCGTCGAGACGCTCGCGGACCGCAGGAACCGGTATACGGTCGATGATCTCGTGGAAGAAGCCCCGCACGATCAGACGACGGGCCGCTTCTTCGGAGATTCCTCGGGCGCGCAGGTAGAACAGCTGCTCGTCGTCGAACCGTCCGGTAGCGCTGGCGTGGCCTGCACCGAGAATCTCGCCCGTCTCGATCTCGAGGTTGGGTACCGAGTCGGCGCGGGCACCATCGGTCAGAACAAGGTTGCGGTTGAACTCGAACGTGCTGGTGTCCTCCGCTTCGGCGCGAATGAGCACATCGCCGATCCACACGGTGTGGGCATCGGTTTTGCCGGGTCCGGTTTCACCTTGCAACGCGCCCTTGTACAACACGTTCGACTTGCACTTCGGGGCCGTGTGGTCGACGAGCAGTCTCTGCTCGAGGTGCTGGCCGGCATCGGCGAAATACACACCGAGGAGCTCGGCGTCGCCGCCTGGCGCGTCGTAGTGCACGGTGGGGCTGACCCGAACGAGATCGCCGCCCAGGCTGACGTTGAAGTGCCGCAGCACCGAGTCGCGTCCGAGGCGGATGTGGTGAGCGCCGACGTGTACGGCGTCGGACTGCCAATCCTGAATCACCACGACCGACAGGTTCGCGCTGTCGTCGAGAACGAACTCGATGTTTTCGGCGTAAATGCCGCTGCCGACCTGGTCGACGACGACAGTGGCCTTGGCAAACTTGCCGAGGCGAATCTGCAGGTGCCCGTAAGCCACGGCATCGACGCCCGGTCCGCTGACGGTGATGTTGACCGGCTCGGTCAGTTCGTTCTCCGGTGCGACCGTGACCACGGTTGCCGAGGTGAACGCCGAGTAAGCCTGCGCAGCAACGCGATCTGCGGGGACTCCGGCCACGCCGAGCCGCTGGTCTTCACGACCCACCGTCTCGACGGTGACACCCTCGGCCGCCGACACCGTGATGTCGGCGTCGGCAGTGGCTACAGCAGAGCCGTCGTGCAGCCCACGTAGTCGGCGCAGTGGGGTGAAGCGCCACAGTTCGTCACGGCCCGAGGGAATTTCGAATGCACTTACGTCGTAGGACGTGAACTGGGCACCCTTGTTCGCGACGAGCTTCGTCTTGTCTTCTCGCGCGCCGACGCCGTTGCTCGGGTTCTCCGATGCAACGGCGCCCTGCACGCCTGTGAGCGGGTTGGTCAACCGACCGATCCTTCCATCTGGAGCTCGATGAGCCGGTTGAGCTCGAGCGCGTATTCCATGGGCAGTTCGCGAGCGATCGGCTCGACGAAGCCGCGAACGACCATTGCCATCGCCTCGTCCTCGGTCAGACCACGACTCATGAGGTAGAACAGCTGCTCGTCGCTGACCTTCGAGACGGTCGCCTCGTGACCCATCGAGACGTCGTCCTCACGGATGTCGACGTACGGGTACGTGTCCGAGCGCGAAATCGTGTCGACCAACAGCGCGTCACACTTGACCGTCGAGCGCGACCCGTAAGCACCCTTGTTGATCTGGATCAGACCGCGGTAAGACGTACGTCCACCGCCGCGGGCAACGGACTTGCTGACGATGTTCGACGAGGTGTGCGGTGCGAGGTGCAGCATCTTCGAGCCGGTGTCCTGATGCTGGTCCGGTCCGGCGAACGCCACCGACAAGACCTCCCCCTTGGCGTATTCCCCGGTCATCCACACTGCCGGGTACTTCATCGTGACCTTGGAGCCGATGTTGCCGTCGACCCACTCCATCGTGGCGCCTGCCTCGGCCTTCGCGCGCTTGGTCACGAGGTTGTAGACGTTGTTCGACCAGTTCTGGATGGTCGTGTAACGGCAGCGACCACCCTTCTTGACGATGATCTCCACGACCGCCGAGTGCAGCGAGTCGGACTTGTAGATCGGCGCGGTGCAGCCCTCGACGTAGTGCACGTATGCGCCCTCGTCGACGATGATGAGCGTGCGCTCGAACTGACCCATGTTTTCGGTGTTGATGCGGAAGTACGCCTGCAGCGGGATGTCGACGTGGACGCCCGGCGGGATGTAGATGAATGAGCCACCCGACCACACGGCCGTGTTGAGGGCGGAGAATTTGTTGTCGCCGGCCGGAATGACGGTGCCGAAGTACTCGCGAAACAGCTCGGGCTGCTCTTTGAGAGCGGTATCGGTGTCGAGGAACAAAACACCCTGTGCCTCGAGATCCTCGCGGATCGAGTGGTAGACGACCTCGGACTCGTACTGAGCGGCGACGCCCGAGACCAGACGCTGCTTCTCTGCCTCGGGGATACCGAGCTTGTCGTACGTGTTCTTGATGTCCTCGGGCAGGTCATCCCAGGTGGCGGCCTGCTTCTCGGACGATCGAACGAAGTATTTGATGTTGTCGAAATCGATGCCGTCGAGGTCCGACCCCCAGTTTGGCATGGGCTTGCGATCGAACGTCTTCAAAGCCTTCAGGCGCGCCTCGAGCATCCACTCGGGCTCGCTCTTCTTTGCCGAGATGTCTCGGACCACGGCTTCGGATAGACCGCGCTTGGCGCTGGCACCGGCCACGTCGGAATCGGACCAGCCGAAACCGTAGTTACCGAGCGACGCGATGGTCTCGTCCTGAGTCATCGGTGCTGCGGGAGTCAACGGTGCTGCGGGGGTGACCTGATCTGGTGTGACGGTCATGCGAGCTCCTTCCGGAGGCTTGTTCGATCTCCGGTGCGGGGCTGCGCACCGGGAGTTGAGGGGGTGATGCGTCGAGAGGCGGAGCGAGGGGTGATCGAAATCTGTTCTCGTGCGGTATTGAGAGGAACGTGGGTGGTGCAAGCGCAATCGCCGTTGGCAATTGTCGCGAGTCGCTGCACGTGTGTTCCGAGCAGCTCGGCGAATGCAGCGCGCTCTGCATCGCACAGCTCGGGGAACTCCGAGGCGACGTGCGAGACGGGGCAGTGATGCTGACAGATTTGCACGCCGTTGCCCACCAGCCGCGTCGACGCCGCGAACCCAGCAGCAGTGAATGCGTCCGCGATGCGGTCGGCTGCCTTTTCGACGTCGGCAGGCCGGTCACCGTCCGCGGGTTCGACATCGGCGACGATCGCGTCGACTCGCTGCCGGGCGAACGTCTCGATGGCAGCGTCGCCACCGATCCGACGAAGCTGACGCATGGCGGCGCCGGCGAGATCGTCGTACGTATGACCGAGACGATTGCGCCCGACCGAGGTGAGCTGGAAGTGCTTTGCCGGACGTCCACGACCACGCTGCCGCAGGGCCGTCGCCGGGGCAACCCGGGCTTCGCCGTTGTCGATCAGAGCGTCGAGATGTCGCCTGACACCCGCTGCGCTGAGGCCGAGCCGCGAACCTATTTCCGACGCGGTGATCGGGCCTTCTTCGAGCAGTAGAGTGACCACAGCACGGCGGGTTCGACCCTCGTGACCGGCACCGGAGTGCACCGCGGCAGCCGACGCCTGCGACGGAACAACCGTGCCGTCGGGGGCACCTGCTTCCGCGCGTGGAGTGCTGGCTGATGTTTTCACAACACCAGTGTGACGGAATTGCGCGCACCGGTCCAGCAAGGGTGCCCTTCTTCACGCGGGGGCGGGACCTGGGAATATTCGCGGCTCGCCATTGGTTGGTCGGTCTCTGCACCCGCACAACGGCATCGGTGTTCCGGTTGCGCGAACCCGCACGGCTACGCTGCCAACGTGCCACCGACCGCAGACGAACGAAGCGCAGAAGAGACTCCGCCGGAGACTGCCTCGTCGGCCGCGCCTTTGGAGGATCACTCCGGAGGGTTCTCGGACGCAGGACGGTTTCGACAGGCAGGGCGGTTTCGACAAGCAGCGGAACGACGCGTCGTTCGTCCGTTGCGCCGTGTCGTCGGCCTCGATACCGAGCAGACCGCGTCGAGCGTGTCCGTGCTACACGGCGACGAAGCAGAGGCGCCAGGGCTGAACAGGGCCGAAACCGGTCAATTGCGGCTGATCCGACGCTTCGGCGCGGCCGGGGCGATCCTGATGGCTTTCGGCGCCCTCGGCGCCGGCGCGCAGCCGGTGTTGCAGAACCCCGTAGTCGGCATTCGCCTTCTCAGCCTTCCGTCGCGAATGGCGAGTTCGGCGCTCACCGTCACCATGACCGGCACGGTCATGGTCGTCCTCGCGTGGTTGTTGCTCGGCAGATTCGCCGTCGGAAGCCTGCGTAACGGTCGCGTACCTCGCCGGCTCACGCGATCCCAACTCGACCGAACCCTGCTGCTGTGGATTCTTCCGCTCTGTGTCGCTCCACCCATGTTCAGCCGGGACGTCTACTCGTATCTCGCGCAGAGCGAGATCACGGCGCGTGGGCTCGACCCGTACGCGATCGGCCCGGCAGGCGCCCTCGGCGTCGACAACGTTCTCACCCGGACGGTGCCCAACATCTGGCGCGATACGCCCGCGCCCTACGGACCTTTGTTCCTGTGGATGGGTAAGGGGATCACGTGGTTGACGGGCGAGAACATCGTCGCCGGCATCTTTCTGCACCGCCTGTTGGCTCTGGCCGGGGTGGCGATGATCGTCTGGGCATTGCCCAGGCTCGCTCGCCGGTGCGGCGTGGCCGCGGTCAGCGCACTGTGGCTCGGTGCCGCCAATCCCCTGCTCCTCTTTCATCTGGTAGCGGGAATTCACAACGAAGCTCTGATGATCGGTCTGATGCTGGCAGGCACCGAACTGGCCTTGCGGGCGATCGAATCTTCGGCGCCGCTTCGAGGCGGTTCCGTCGCACTGTTGTTGTCCGGGGCCGCACTGATCGCGCTCTCGTCGACGATCAAGATCCCCTCCCTTCTGGCCTTGGGCTTCGTCGGCATGGCGCTGGCGCGGAGGTGGGGTGGTTCCTTCAGATCGGTTGTCACCTCGGCGGTGTTGCTCGCCGCCATCAGCGTCGCGGTCATCGGCGGTGTCAGTATCGCCAGCGGTCTCGGCCTCGGTTGGATTCACACCCTAGGCACCGCGAACGCCGTCCGCAGTTGGATGTCGATTCCGACCATCCTGGGTCTGGGTACCGGTTTCGTCGGTGTACTGCTCGGCTTGGGAGATCACACGACCGCCGTACTGAGCCTCACGCGTCCCATCGCAGCCGTCGTCGCGGGTTTCGTCGCGCTGCGCATGCTCGTTGCGGTCCTGAAAGGGCGTCTGCACCCGGTCGGCGCGCTCGGTGTGTCGCTGGGCGCGCTCGTCCTACTCTTCCCTGTCGTGCAGCCGTGGTACCTGCTGTGGGCGGTCACCCCGCTTGCTGCGTGGGCCACCACCCGAGCCTTCCGTGTACCGGCGATCGCGTTCACGTCCGTGGTCAGTGTCATCCTCATGCCCAACGGCAGCGAGTACTTGCCGTTCCAGATCGTCCAAGCTGCAGTGATGACAATCCTGACCATCGGAATTCTGTTTCTGCTCACCCGTTCACGCCTGCCCTGGCGCGACACCACCGGACCACCGGAACACGACCGACCGGCCGGGGAATACGCTGGTTCCTCGTGATCGCCCACGCGTCGCAGTCGACGCAACCCGCCGTGTTCCTGTCCGATGTACGCAAGTCGTACGACGGAGTACCCGCGGTCGATGGTCTGGGATTCGTCATCGAGCAGGCGCAGGTTCTCGCACTGCTCGGGCCCAACGGCGCGGGTAAGACCACGACGGTCGAGATGTGCGAGGGCTTCGTCACTCCCGAGTCAGGCAGCGTCCGTGTTCTAGGCCTCGACCCCGTCACACAGTCTTCACAGCTCAGGCCGCGGATCGGCGTCATGCTGCAGGGCGGCGGGGCCTACCCGGGGTCCAAGGCCGGCGAGATGTTGAAGCTGGTGGCGTCGTACTCGGCGAACCCGCTCGACCCCGATT
>NZ_JBAWFH010000018.1:0-8747 GCF_049591685.1 Rhodococcus sp. (in: high G+C Gram-positive bacteria)
GCCCATGGCCTCACGATAGAACGGGGCACCGACCGAAACAGTCGAATTGCCGCTGGAACATATGTTCGAACCCAGCTAGGCTTGTACGCATGAGCGTGGAGCTACAGGGTTCACTGTTCACGGACGACGAGTCCGAGTTCGGCCCACTCGAATCACACGTCACGCGGCGTCTACTGACGCATGGGGCGTGGGTCGACGTTCGCCCGGGATGGGCGAGCTCGGCCGACCTGTTCGATCGACTCGTCGACGGTGTCGACTGGCGTGCCGAACGGCGCCAGATGTACGACCGCGTGGTCGACGTTCCGCGGCTCGTTCGTTTCTACGCGGAGACGGAGCCGTGGCCCGACCCGTCGATGTCGGCGGCGAAGGAAGCACTCGACGCCCACTACCAGCACGAGCTCGGCGAGCCGTTCGCGACAGCCGGAATGTGTTACTACCGAGACGGATCCGACAGTGTTGCCTGGCACGGCGACAACATCGGCCGAAGCGCAACGGAGGACACGATGGTCGCCATCCTCTCGCTCGGCGCCACGCGGCAGTTGATGCTCCGCCCGCGCGGAGGCGGCGGTTCGCTCAAATTCACGCTGGGACACGGCGATCTGATCGTCATGGGCGGCTCGTGCCAGCGAACGTGGGAGCACGCGGTACCCAAGAGCACCCGCGCGACCGGCCCACGCGTCAGCGTGCAATTCCGGCCGCGCGGTGTCCGCTAGGAAGCCCGGCGCGTCTCGACAGCCGACGCCAGCGCGTCCAATTGCGTTGCGGTTGTGTCCCAGTCGAGGCAGGCATCGGTGATGGACTGCCCGTAGGTGAGCTCGTCCTTCCTGCCCAACGTCAGATCCTGGCGTCCCGATTCGATGAACGATTCGAGCATGACACCGACAATGCCCGCCTCTCCGCCCGCCACACGCGCCGCGAGATCGGTGACGACGTCGACCTGCTTGTTGTGATCCTTGCGGCTGTTGCCGTGGCTGGCGTCGACCACTACCCGCTCGGGCAGGTTGGACTTGCGCAGCCGTGCCACGGTGTCGGCCACGGACTCGGCGTCGTAGTTGGGGCCGTCGGTTCCGCCGCGAAGAATAACGTGACAGTCCGGGTTGCCGGTCGTTCGGATCAACGCAGCCTGGCCGTCGAGGTCGGTACCGGGGAAGACATGTGAGGATGCCGCCGCACGGGTGCCGTCGACCGCCACCTGGACATCGCCCTCCGTCGAATTCTTGATGCCGACGGGCATCGACAGCGCACTGCACAGCTGCCGGTGCACCTGACTCGCCGCGGTGCGCGCGCCGATCGCGCCGTAGCTGACCAGGTCCGCGATGTACTGCGGGGTGATCGGATCGAGGAACTCGCAACCGACGGGCAAGCCGAGTGCGGAGATGTCGGCGAGCAGTCTACGCCCCACACGCAGGCCCTCGTTGACGTCGAACGAGCCGTCGAGGTGCGGATCGTTGATCAGGCCCTTCCAGCCCAAAGTCGTACGCGGCTTCTCGAAGTAGACGCGCATGACGATGTGCAGCCGATCGCCCAGCTCGGTGGCCTTCTCAGCGAGCCTGCGGGCGTAGTCCATCGCAGCGGCGGTGTCGTGCACCGAGCACGGTCCGACGACGACGATCAGGCGGTCGTCCCGTCCGTCGAGGATGTCGACGACACCGGCGCGACCGGCGCGAACCGTTGCCGAGACGGCGTCGTCGGCCGCCAGTTCACGACGCAGCAGCGACGGAGGGACCAACGGACTGATGCTGATTGTGCGTTGGTCATCCAAAGATGTATCGAGGGGAGCGTGAGCAGTGGGTGACGCGGAGATGGTCATGAGGAACTGTCCTGTTTCCCAGACCGACTCTCGGTGAGCTCCACGCGCGCTTCGAGCCGGTCTGTATCCGGCTCGTGGGGTGGGGGTCTCAGCGCATGGCGTCGCTGGCTGACCCACCCGGGGCCGGCCTGCTAAACCAAAAATACGTGCGCTGCATGGAAACGACAGTAGCAGGGTGCGCGGAGTGCGCTGCGCGCCCGTGTGCGCGAAGTGCTGCTTCAACAACACTTTGTGCACACCGGGTAGATTGTGCACAACTCAAACGTGCGCTACCTTTGTGGACGTGACCAACGAACTCGCACTCGATCGGCAGGTGTGCTTCGCGCTGTACTCCGCATCGCGGGCTACCACCGCGGTGTATCGGCCGATGCTCGAACGCCTCGGCGTCACGTACCCGCAGTACCTCGTCCTGTTGGTGCTGTGGGAGAAGGACGGCCGCGGGGTACGAGAAATCTGCACCGAGCTCGACCTCGATACGGGCACGTTGTCACCACTGCTCAAACGGCTCGAAGCGCTCGGGTTCATCGAGCGTCGCCGCTTGACGACCGACGAACGCCGCGTCGAAATCCACCTGACGGACGCGGGAAATGCGCTGCAGTCACAGGCAATCGACATCCCCGGGCAGCTTGCGGGTAAGACCGGCATGTCCGTCTCGGACCTGGAACAACTACGCAACGCGTTGATCAAGCTGACCGACGCACTCCACGATACGAAAGGCAGTCACCCATGAAGACCATCTACACCGCCGAGGCACTGGCCACCGGCGAAGGCCGCAACGGTCACGCCCGCACCTCCGACGGACGCCTCGACCTCGACCTCGCCATCCCCGAGGCCATGGGCGGCAGCGGTGACGGCACCAACCCGGAGCAGCTCTTCGCCGCAGGCTACGCAGCCTGCTTCCACTCGGCGCTGCAGATGGTCGCGCGTGCCGACAAGGCCGACGTCACCGACTCCGCCGTGGGTGCTCGCGTCGGAATCGGCCCCAACGACGCCGGCGGCTTCCAGCTCGAGGTCACCCTCGAGGTCACGCTGCCGAACCTCGGTCGCGACGAGGCTCAGGCCCTCGCGGACAAGGCCCACCAGGTCTGCCCCTACTCGAACGCGACGCGCGGCAACATCGATGTCACCGTGACCGTCACCGAAGACTAGAAAGTAGGTACACACATGCAGGCCAAGGAAATTCATCTCGCTTCGCGCCCGACGGGTGAGCCGGTTCCGGACAACTTCCGCACCGTCGACACCGAGCTCCCCGCCCTCGAGGATGGTCAGATCCTCGTGCGCAACATCGTCATGTCGGTCGACCCTTACATGCGCGGCAGAATGAACGACGTCAAGTCGTACGTACCGCCGTTCGCACTCGACGCCCCGCTCGATGGCGGTGCAGTCGGCGAGGTCGTCGAAACCCGTTCCGACGCATTCGCCGTCGGCGACACCGTGTCTCACGGCAAGGGGTGGCGTGACTACGCTGCGCTCCCGGCCAAATCGGCGCGAAAGGTGGACCTCGACAAGGCCAAGGCGTCGGCGTACCTCGGTGCGCTCGGCATGACCGGCCTCACCGCTTACGCCGGACTCACCGTGGTGGCGCAGTTCAAGGAAGGCGACACCGTGTTCGTCTCGGGCGCCGCTGGTGCAGTCGGTTCGCTGGTCGGACAGATCGCGAAGGCCCTCGGCGCCGCACGCGTCATCGGCAGTGCCGGCTCCCCCGCCAAGGTGGAACGCCTTCTCGAGCTTGGCTTCGACGCGGCGTTCGATTACCACGACGGCTCCGTCAAGAAGCAGCTCGCAGAGGCTGCACCCGACGGCATCGACGTGTACTTCGACAACGTCGGCGGCGATCACCTCGAAGCCGCAATCGGCGCAGCCAATAAATATGCACGAATTGCGATGTGCGGAGCCATCTCCCAGTACAACGCAACAGAGCCGACGCCAGCTCCACGCAACCTGGCTCTGGCCATCGGCAAGGAGTTGACGCTGAAGGGCTTCATCGTCGGCACCTACAACCACCTCGTCGGCGAGTTCGACCAAAGGATGGCGCAGTGGCTCGCCGACGGCGTCGTCGAGTGGGACGAGACCGTCGTCGACGGCCTCGAGAATGCGCCAGGTGCCTTCATCGGCCTGCTGCGCGGCGAGAACACCGGAAAGATGATCGTCTCCATCTGAGGCGGCTCCGCCACCCGTGTGTGGAAAGTGCTGTTCGAACAGCCCTTTTGACGCACGGGCGCGGAGCGCTTTTGACGCACGGGCGCGGAGCGCTTTTGACGCACGGGTGCGCAGCGCCGATACAGTAGGGCCATGGCCCGTCGTGCACCTCTTCCCGTGCGCGATGGCCTCGGCCCTACTCGCATTCGTATGCCCGAGGATTCGCCGTTCGGCACCGTGCTCGGCTACCTAGTCGACAGATTCCCGCAGGACGAAAAAGGGTTGCGGGAGAAGATACATGCGGGCGAGATCGTTGATGCGACGGGCGTCTCACTCGCTCCCGATGCCGCGTTGATGCCGCGCGCGGACATCTATCTGTACCGCGATCCACCGATCGAGCCCGTCGTGCCGTTCGCGATCGACATCCTGCATCGCGACGACGATCTGCTGGTGGTGGACAAGCCGCACTTTCTCGCGACGACGCCGCGCGGTGCATACGTCGCGCGGTCGGCGCTGGTCGTCCTGCGCCGCGAACTCGACCTTCCGGAGCTCAGCCCGGCTCACCGGCTGGATCGGCTGACGGCGGGCGTCCTGATTTTCACCGTTCGACCGGAGGTCCGTCGTGCCTATCAGGAGATGTTCGCCGACCGCACCGTCGCCAAGACGTACGAGGCCGTTGCCCGCTACGATCCCGAACTGGCGTTGCCGCGAACGATGCGTAGCCGCATGGTCAAGGAACGTGGGGTACTCCGGGCCGAGATCGTGCCCGGGGAGCCGAATGCCGAGACCATGGTCGAACTTGCCGAACACGACGAAAACCGCGGGCTGTACACGTTGCGTCCGAAAACCGGTCGTACGCATCAGCTTCGGCTGCACATGAACGAGCTGGGGATTCCCATCTTCGGCGACAACTTCTATCCCGACTTCTACGATGTCGCGGACGACGACTACTCCCGGCCCCTCCAGCTGTTGGCCCGATCGGTCTCGTTCATCGATCCGTTCAGCGAAGAAGTCAGAACGTTCACCAGCACCCGAACCTTGGACTTCCTTACTTCGGCATCGAGATGACGTCGCCGCGTGCGGTGTTCTCGTCGGCGATTTCGGCGGTGCGCACCCCGATGCGATGTGACAGCACTGCCAGGGCGAACAGTCCGAGCGCCACGTTGATCAGCGCCGCGAAGCCTTCCTGCGCGAAGTCGACGAGTGCGCCCAGCATCGTGAAGATCAGCGCCCCCAACCGAAGCATGCGCAGCGGACCGAGTTCGTGCCGGCGCAGGCGAACAGCGGCGGGGAGTGCCAACGCCAGTGTCAGCACGGAGGATACGAAGAGGATGGCGCTCGCGATCCCCATCTTGTCGACGTCGATGGTGGTATCCGCGGAGTCGACGTGCACGTCTCCCAGCACCAGTTGCACGATGCCGAACACGACGCCGGCGAACGACGCTATCGTCAACACCCACGCAACGACCGGCACCCAGCGAGGACTTTTCAGGAAGCGCGGGATGAGCCGCGGAAGGTACATGCGGGCGTCGTACAGCCTCGATGTTCCACTCGTGGCGCTGTTCAGCAACATCCTCAGCCCGGCGATCGTGTCCGCGTCGGCGCCTTCGGCCTCGGCGCGATCGACCATGTGCAGCGCCCACACCCGTCGATGCTCGGGCAGGCCGTGCGCGACGCCCAGCGCGGCGATGTGGGCTGCGTTGGCGAGTGTTTCTTCGCGCGAGGGACGCCGGGAGTCGCGAACGATACGGTTCCCCACCAAGACGAGGACGACCAGGACGTACATGATCTCGGCCGACGGCCCGTAGAAGTAGTCGTTGTCCTTGGTAACGAATTTGCCGACTTCGTCGAGAAACAACCCGAAGCCGATGCCGCCCATCACGACCGACACTGCCCGTACGGCGAACCCGAGAAACAGCCACCCCATGAGCAGTGCGAGCATCATCAGCGCACCGCCGTAGAGGGCGTGCGCGATGTGCAGGGTCTTGCCGCCCACCTGCGGGTAGCCCGTGAGTTCTAGATACAAGCGCGTCACCAGGATGGTGGCTATGGCAATGATCATGAACGCTTCGGCGCTCGTGCTGCCGTAGGCGTCGCGGAGTATCCGAGACCGCCGAACCGACACGGAAGTCGACGCATGTTCGCTGGTCACCGGTAAAGTATGGGCGCATCCGAGCGCGTCGCGGACCCGTTTCACCAACGAACCCGCCCCGAGTAGAAGCCGATAGCATCGACGGTCATGAGGACGACGGAGATGGCACGGCGCGCGGCACTGACGATCGGCATCTGTTCGCTGGCTCTGGCGGGATGCAGCACGGACGATCGATCCGAGGCGAATCAGAGCCTCGACAGCGTCGCCGGTTCGGCGAGCAGCATCGCGGCAAGCGTCGGTGAAAGGGCGGGCGGGTTGCTCGACGAAGCCAAGGTGGGCACTTTTGTCGCCGCGTTCCGGGCTCAATTCGGCGGACTCGCCGAGAACCGAGACGATAATGCGATCAAGAACCTTCTAACAAGCACGTGCACCGAGATTGTCAACGGCGCGGACGAATCTGCCATCGTCGCCGACTTGGAAGTCGAGGCCGCTTCCGGCGGTGTGAAGCCAACGACCGAGCAGGCTCAGCGCATCTTCGATCAAGCTAAACTGGCCTGCCCGTAACGAGTGGACTTGACAAATTCTTTTGCTGAAACTGCAATAGGAGGATGAGTCAGCCCGATTCCGACATCGACGACGTCATTGCCGGCGTCGGACCGCGTTTACGCCAACTGCGAACCGAACGCGGGACCACTCTCGCCACCCTCGCCGAGAGCACCGGGATATCGCTCAGCACACTGTCACGTCTCGAATCCGGTGATCGTAAGCCGAGCCTCGAACTGCTGCTGCCGATCGCACGGGCACACCAGATTCCCCTCGACGAACTCATCAGCGCGCCGCCCGTCGAGGACCCGCGCATCAAGTACACCCCCGTCCGTCGCGAGCACGTCACCATCCACCCGCTTACCAGACGTCCCGGCGGAATGCAGGCCTACAAACTCGTCGTCGACCCGGTCCGCAACGAACCGGCACCGCGAGTACACGAGGGCTACGAATGGCTGTACGTGCTCAATGGTCGACTACGCCTGGTGTTGGGCGAACACGACTTCGTCATGAAACCCGGCGAGGCCGCCGAATTCGACACGCGCGTACCGCATTGGTTTGGTGCCCTGGGTGACCAGCCGGTCGAAATCCTCAGCCTCTTCGGCCCCCAAGGCGAGCGCATGCACGTTCGCGCCAAACCCACCGATTCTTAGCCCCGTCGCTACTTCACGGTCGTTGCCGTATGGCAAAGTGAGCGCCTTCGGGCATGCATTCGCAGTTCGAAACTCTCATCGTTCGAACTGACTAGGACCGTCCATGACAGACAGAAATCCCGATACAACGGCGTCTCGGGGACCCGCCTCACGCACCGATGTAGATGTCGCGACCGGAGTACTGGTCGGGCGGTGCGGCGGAACCGTCGCCGCCGCCGTCGATGACTTGTTCGCCACAGCCCGGGACAACCGGATCAGTTTGTTCGAGCTGTCGCGCACCGTCATCACGCTTGCGGAGGGCAGGGAAGGCGGCGATTCGGAGACGCGCCGGGTCGCGCTCGCGCAGTGGGGCGCTGCGCTCGGTACGCCGTCAGCTGCGAAAGACGCCGTTCTCGCGTAGTTCCGGAAACCGTGCCGTCATGTTGTCGATCTGGCGGTACATCTCGTACAACTCCTTACGAAGTGCGGCCGCGTCCGCCTCCAGTTCTCGCGCGCGTGTCGTCGCCTTGTCGGCACGCGCGCGGAACGCACGGGCCTGGCCGATTTCGATCTGCGCGGAACACTTTTCGAAGTATTCGGCGAGACCTACTGCGAACAACCTCGCCTGGGCGAGATTCACTTCATAATTGTCGTCGCGATAGCTGTCACGTCGCGTGGATTCGATGATTTCAACCCTTGCCGCTAGCCGAAGTCGGTCGGGTACAAACTTTACGCTGGCCCCAGCTCACCTTCGCACACGGACGGACGAGACGGTCAGGAGAAGACGATCGCCAGCACCACCGACGCCGAGGTCGCTGCGATCGCCAGGATGATGATCGACGCCACCACACGCTGCCGCATCGGCGGCCCCTCGCGGCGACCGCCGTCGAGGTCGGGAAGTTCGTCGTCGCCGAAGTCGTCTGCGTCGACACCCTCGTCGTCGAAGTACACGGTGTCTCGGGGCGGTACCCATTCCTGCCCGTTGGCGCGGACGGCATTCGCGAGACGCTCGAGCCGAGCCTGAGCCCGCGGCGGGTAATGCTCGGACGGCGCGTTGATGGGGATAGCTCGGGCTATCGCCATGGGAGAGCGATGCCGCTCTTCAAGCGCTGCGAACGCGGACGACGCGGTCGGGTCTCGGTCTGATTTGGCCGTGAGAAACCATGCCGCTCCGGCTGCTGCCCGATCACCCATCAGCAGATGGGTGTAGGCCAGCAGCTCGAGAATCGGTTGTGACGCCGGTGAGGTCTGCAATGCGGCGAGCAGGCGCTGACGCGCGCGATCCATTTCGCCGCGGGCGAGGTCCTGTTGAGCCTGATCGATCACGTCCACGGGCGCCAGCCTAACGATTGAACGGGCCGACACCTATCGCCCGGTACCGGGCTCGCGAACGAAAAAATCCCATCCGGAACTCCGGATGGGATTCGAACTGTTCGATATCTGCTGTGCATATGGTGGCCAGGGCCGGGATCGAACCGGCGACCTTCCGCTTTTCAGGCGGACGCTCGTACCAACTGAGCTACCTGGCCGG
>NZ_JBAWFH010000019.1:0-7067 GCF_049591685.1 Rhodococcus sp. (in: high G+C Gram-positive bacteria)
GGGATGATGTGCGCGCCCAGGGCGGCCAAGGACGAAGCGGTTCTCGCACCCGTGTCGGGCGTCGACATCGGTACGTCCCGTAGGGCACGGGCCAGCGTCGGATCGGGGATGCCCAGCGCCCACCATCCGCCGTCCTCCGCCATGCCGAGCACCGTTCGGCCTGGCTCGGTGAGGTGGGCCGCCGAGGAGTTCAGCAGGGCAATATCGATCTGCGGTGTGTCCATACCGATCTGGAAGACGGGATGGCCTGTCGCGGCGTCGAAGTGCGCGTTGATCAGCCGGTCGGCAAACCCGTCGCCGCGTTGGGTCACCACGGTGAACGTCGCCAACCGCGCCTTCAGTTCGTCGGCGCGTGCGGCTTTGTCGAGGTCGCCGGTCAGGGCTATGACGCGAGCGCCGAAGTCGGCGTCTGCTACCGCGTCGAGGGTGTCCAGAAGGGCTGCGGCGGCGATGTCGGCTGCGGCGTCGAACCCGATGGTTGCAGCGAGGCGGGTTTTCGCGAGACCGGGCACGGGCGCCTTCGCCACGACGAGCGCGGTGACCTTCACGAGAGCACCTTCCAGAAGTCGCGGACTGCGCGCACGGTGCCGAGGGCAGAGCCGGACACCTTGGATTTGCCCGCGGTGCGGGGGTTGTACGACACGTCGAGTTCGACGACCTTCCATCCTGCGCCCGAGGCGAGGACAAGCAATTGCAACGGGTAGCCGGAGCGGCGGTCGGTAACGCCGAGGTCGAGCAGCGGTTGTCTGCGTACCGCACGTATCGCACCGAGATCGTGCACGGGCAGCGCGTACTTGGTGCGAAGGCGTAGTGAGAGAACGACATTTCCGAGCCGGGCGTGCAGTGGTGAGTTGCCGGATCGGCGTCGACCCACCGCGAGGTCGGCGTCGGCGAGTGCGGCAACCAGTTTCGGTAGATCCTCCGGGTCCATCGAGCCGTCACCGTCGAGCACGCAGACGACGTCCGTTCGGGCGGCGACGACGCCGGCGTGGACGGCGGAACCGTAGCCGGGCACCGGTTCGTGCACCACTGTGGCGCCGTGCTTCTCGGCCACGCGCGCAGTGTCATCGGTGGAGTTGTTGTCGACGACGATCACCCGGTAGCCGTCGGGCATGCGGTCGAGTACGCCCGGTAGCGAGCCTGCCTCGTTCATGCATGGGATGACGACGGTGACCTCGCTCGGCTCATACACGGGGCGCACCTGTTCCTTCGGCGTCTCGCAGCGGCGCGGTGGCGAACTCGCGGAGACCGTCGACTGGCCCGATTGCGGCCGTGAAACCGATGGCGCGGCGCGCGCGCTCGGGGCTGGCGACGATGTGCCGGACGTCGCCGGAACGATACTTACCGGTGATTTCCGGTGCCGGCCCACTGCAGGCGTCGGACAGAGCGGAGGCGACCTCGCCGATGGTGATGGGTTGTCCCGAGGAAACGTTCAGAGCCGTGAACCCGGGAAGAGCTGCGTCGATGGATAGTACGTTGGCGGCGGCGATGTCGGAGACGTGCACGAAATCGCGGGCCTGTCGACCGTCCTCGTACACCTGTGGCGCCTGTCCGGCCTCGAGCGAGGAGCGGAACATTGCAGCGACTCCCGAGTACGGCGTGTTCCGAGGCATGTGTGGCCCGTAGACGTTGTGATAGCGCAGTGCGGTGACGGAACCACCCGTTGCCGAGGACCATGCCAGCGCGTAGTTTTCCTGCGCCAATTTACTTGCGGCGTAGGTGCTTCGTGGCTGCAGTGCCGAGTCCTCGTCGACGAGCGTCCAGTCGAGCGTATCGCCGGTGTCGGGATCGGTGTTGTCGAACCGTCCGGCGTCCAGATCGGCGCGTAACCGTGCGCCCGGGACGACGATGTCGCCCGCGGCGTTTCGGTATTTTCCCTCCCCGTAGACGACCATGGAGGATGCCAACACCAGTCGGCTGCAGCCGACTTCGGCCATGGCGGCCAACAGAACGGCGGTGCCGAAGTCGTTGTGGCTGGCGTAAGCGGGGGCGTCGGCCGCATTCACACCCGCGCCGACCACAGCTGCCTGGTGACACACCACGTCGACGCCGGCGAGGCGGTCGACGAGTGCGTCGTGATCTCGAACGTCGAGCCGCTCGATACCGTCGACGGACCCGGCCGTGCCGTGGGCTGATTCGAGCATCGCGTCGACGGCAACCACGTCGTGAGTCGGGAGGATCGATGCCAGAATGTGGCTACCGATGAAACCGGCAGCGCCGGTGAGCAGTACGCGTGTCATGGCAGCTCGATGGGAAGTGAGACGCCGTCGTGCACTCGGCACGATTCGCACGGGCCCATGAGGGCGGCGCCGATAGCTCCGCGGACCAGAGCCTTGAGCGGTTCGATGTTCTTCTGGAACTCGGCGAACACATCGACAGCTCGAACGCCCTGTCCGGTTTCGATTCCCGCGTCGAGATCGGTGACCAGCGCGATCGGGGTGTAGCAGAGTTCGAGTTCGCGGGCGAGAACTGCCTCGGGGTGGCCCGTCATGTTCACCAGCGTCCAACCCTGCCGTGCGAACCACTGGCTTTCCGCACGCGTCGAAAATCGGGGCCCTTCGACGACGACCATCGTTCCCCCGTCGACGACGCCGTCCTGCAGAGCTGCGGAGCGGAGGTCAGCGCAGTACGGGTCGGCGAACTCGACGTGGATTCCACCGTTGTCGAAGTACGTCTGCGGGCGTCCACTCGTACGGTCGACCAGTTGGTCGGGCACCACGACGGTTCCCGGGCCGTACTCGGGAACGAGACTGCCGACAGCACACGGCGCGAACACCCGCTGCACACCCAGCATCCGCAGCGCCCACATGTTGGCGCGATACGGCAACGTGTGCGGGGAGTACTCGTGCCGAGCCCCATGGCGCGGGAGGAACGCCACGCTTCTGCCGTCGACGTCGCCGATGGTTATCGGACCGCTCGTCGGCCCGTACGGCGTCTCCAGCGACACGGTGTCGACGTTGTCGGAGAAGAACGAGTAGAACCCACTGCCGCCGATCACGGCGACGTCGGCTCGGCCGTTTCGGTCAGGTAGGGAATGCGTTGTCATGGCTCGGTTCTTCCGTCCTCTTCTATGCTGAGCGTCGGACACGATTCTTTCGACGTTAGGTGCACGCTATCCGCAACTGGAGAGAGTCTCTCGCAGCCAAGCCGAAAGCCGCCGGCGCTGCAACGGCCATCGCTGGATTTTCGGCGGTTGCCCTCGTGGTGACTGCCTTCGTCGTTCCGTACCTGGGCAACGAGATCGTCACCCCCATCATCAACCGAACCCCACAGCAGGTACGCGATTTCGCGGATGCAGCACCACTTTTCGGGTTCCGTGAGATCCATGTCGGGTGGGGCACCCCGTTCGCGATCGTCATCGCCGTCGCCGGCGTGCTGTGGGGCCCGGAACTCGCTCGGCGCCTGCCGTGGCGTCGTCTGTTGTTGACGACGTGGGCGGCGTCTGGAGCCTGGACCATGTCGCTGGCGATGATCGACGGGTGGCGTCGTGGATTCGTCACGCGGCTCGCCTCCACGGACGAGTACCTCTACGAGGTCCCGGGGGTCACGGACATCCCGGCGATGCTTCGTGGCTTCTCCGACCGAATTCTCGACTATCAGGCCGATTCGTGGACGACGCACGTGTCCGGTCATCCGCCGGGAGCGTTGCTGACATTCGTGTGGCTTGACCGCCTCGGCTTGGACGGCGGTACCTGGGCGGCGTCGCTGTGTGTGTTCGTCGGTACCAGCGCGACGGTGGCTGTCCTGGTGGCCGTCCGTGCCCTCGGCGACGAGACGATGGCGCGTCGCGCAGCACCGTTCGTCGTGCTGGCCCCCGCAGCGATCTGGGTTGCCGTCTCGGCCGATGCGTTCTACATGGGCGTTGTCGCGTGGGGTATCGCACTGTTGGCGATTTCGACCAGACGGTACCTGTGGCCCGCGTCGATAGCGGCGGGCGTGCTTCTCGGCTTCGGTATCTATCTGAACTACGGGCTGGTGCTGATGGGTCTGCCTGCGATCGCTGTGCTCGTCGCGGCACGAACGGCGTGGCCGCTCATCGGCGCGGTCGCGGGCGCGCTCGTCGTGACGGCAGTTTTCACGTGGGCAGGCTTCTGGTGGTTCGACGGCTACGAGCTGGTTCAGGAGCGGTACTACCAGGGCATCGCGACGGATCGACCGTTCGAGTACTGGGGGTGGGCCAACATCGCTGCGCTGTTCTGCGCGGTCGGGGTTGCGGTGCCGGCTGCGTTCCCGCGCATCTTCACTCGCGTCCAGCCGGTCAACCTGCTGGTCATCGGTGCCATCGCGGCCGTGGTGATGGCAGATCTGAGCCAGCTGAGCAAGGCCGAAACCGAGCGCATCTGGCTGCCGTTCGCGCTGTGGATGCTGCTTGCGCCCGCAGTTCTTCCGCAGCGGACGCACAAGTTCTGGCTCAGCCTGCAGGTGCTCGCGGCGCTGGCGATCAACCATCTGCTGTTCACGAATTGGTAGTGCGCCCGTGTGCCAAAAACGTTGTTGGAACAACACTATCCGCGCACGGGGGAAGTAGCCGCGCTCTCGAGCCGCGCGAAGTACCGACCGTGGATCGGCGCGATGTCCACGACGACGAGTCCGGCGGCGCGGGCCAGTCCGGCCGTGGCATTGACGCTGACGCTGGCCCACGCGAACCAGTCACCGACCAGGGTGTCTGTTTCCCATCGCACTGTTTGAGGCTGCACATGGTCCGCTCCGGGTGGCTCGACTTCGGCGATGACGGCGCCGTCGGGGCGGATGAGTTCGGCCGCTCGGCGCAATAGCCGGACGGGGTCGCCGCCGATGCCGATGTTGCCGTCCGCGAGGAGCACACACGACCATTCGCCGGCATGGGGCAGCGGCTCGAACAGGTCGCGCAGTACGGCATTGCCACCGCGTCCGACGGTGAGGTCGACCGCTTTTCTGGAGGTGTCGACGCCCAGTGCCGAGATCCCGCGTCGGGCGAGCCCTTCGGTCAGGCGCCCGGGCCCGCAGCCCAGATCGAGTGTGGGGCCCGAGCATTGGCCGATCATGGACAAGTCGGCCGATCGGTCTTCGTCGCTCGACGCGTCCCCGCCCATCCAGCGGTCGGTCGGTAGTGACTCACGGGAGCCGTCGGAGCGGCCCATCCAACACGGGAGGCCGGAAGAGGCGCGGCTGAACAGGTCGTCGGCCGTGACGGTCATGGGCTACTCCTTCGGTGGTGCGGAGGTTGCGAGCCGGGCGGCGTAGACGAGTGCGCTGACGCCGAACATCCCCGCTGTCAGCGCGAGCCACCGGCCGAGGTAGGGCTCTTGCGTCAATCCGGTTGCGGTGGTGAATGTTTCCGAGCCTTGTTCGATGATGCCGGGGAAGAACAGTGCGAAGGTGAGCGCCGTTCCGAGCAGTGGGATGCGAATGTAATTCAACGGAGGGATGCGTAGTTTCAGGCGGGGTGCGCGGCCTCGAACGGCGTCGATTCCCGTCCGCAGCGATCGGTCGGCCAGGGAGTAGATGGGGAAGAGCACCAGATCGTGCACGATGACGGCGCCGGCGAACCACACGGCGATCGACTGCCACCAAACATCGCGGTTCCAGAAGGTCTGAAGTCCGGCCACGTACACGACATAACCCACCAGGGAGAAAGCGAAACCCATGGCGAGCAGATGGAGTGGGTGTGCGCCATAGAACCGTCTCATCGCGGTGACCTCGACTCGGGTGCGGAAAACTCGATGGTGGCTACCCACTTTGTGTTGTGCACCCCCGGCATGGCCGGGACGATGATCCTGGCGGGGTAGCCATGATCGGGCGACAGGTCGACGCCGTTGACACGTAGGGCAAGAAGCGAATCGGGGTGCAGTACCTGGTTGGACTGCAGTGTCGCTCGGCGGAACGGGCCGTTCTCCTCGATCGAGTTGACCACTGCCGACTCGATCGTCTCGATGTCCGCGACGCCCGCCGCTGCCGCGAGGTCGCGTAGTCGGACGCCGGTCCAGGTTTGCACCGTCGACCATCCTTCGACGCAGGCGATGGGGAGTTCGGCGGTGTGCTGCTCCATGTCGAGTAGCTGTGCGCGGTTCATACTGACGGGTGCGGGACCTCCCGTCAGCTCGAGCGTCCAATCCGCGCCTGTGCTGGACTCGTCGATACCGGCAGCGAGGGCGGTGCGATTGATCTGAAAGTCGTTCGGTCCGTCTCCGTAGGAGCGGCCGCGGGGAAGCAGGAAGGCGGTGGTTCGGAGAACTCCGCCGGTGGTTTGTCCGATAGTGAGGATGCCGATGAACAGCGCGCCTCCGCCGACGAGTGCGAGAGCTCCGCGCCGACTGATGGTCGCCTCGGCTGGGTTGTTCGCGATCAGATCGGAGTCTCCGGCTTCCTGTTCGAACTGCTTCTCGCGAAGAACAGACATCAGCGATCGGCCGCGGAGGGTGCGAAACATCACGGGAGTCTTGAGCAGGGCATGGCTTACGAACCCTGCTATGAAAATCCACGCACCCCAGTAGTGGGCGGTGTAGAAGCTGAAGCCGAAGATGTAGTCGTACTGAATGTTGAGGACGCCGGTGACGATCTCGAACAGAATCCCCCCGACGAGCATGATGAGCGAGAGGCGTTCGAACGCTTGCGCTATGGAGCTCACTGGTGGCGTCACAAAAAGTTTGGGGATGACCGACCACAGCTTCGCAAGAACGATCGGCACCAGAACAAGTCCGAGTCCGACGTGCAACCCCTGGGTGAGTCGATACAACCAGGCCGGATCTGTGGGCCAGTCGAAGTGGGGTAGGCGCAGCCAGCCGACATCGGCAGGCATGGCCTGACCGAACTGCGGTCCGTAGGCGCTGTACGACAGCAGGCCAGTGATGATAACGATGGGCAGCCCGACCAGCAGAATCGCGCCGAAAATGGAGGTTAGCCAAGGGCCGCGCAAGGGGCTACGCGGCCGAGCGCGCGAGGCCACCGGGTTCGGTGACTTCGCGCGCTCGGGTTGTGCTGACATCTGCGCAGTTGAGCTACGCGGTTGCGACGGTGATGGTCGCGACGCCCACGAGGAGGCCCGGGGTGACAGCGTCGGTCTTGAACGTGTCGTTCAGCAGGCCGGC
>NZ_JBAWFH010000020.1:0-4855 GCF_049591685.1 Rhodococcus sp. (in: high G+C Gram-positive bacteria)
CTGTAGAGGCTGGTCCCGCGCAGGCGAACACCGACGAGTTGTCCTGCGCTCAGCTCAGCTCCGCCTAGTTCCAAACCCGAAAGGTCGGCGCCAGCGAAATCGAGTCCGCCACCACTGAGAACCGGTATGAATTGACCGTTGGGATCGATCTCGTCGAAGAATTGGTTGAGGGCGGCTTGTGCATCCTGATCGTTGGGCCACTGCTTCACATCGAATCGAGACTTACTGAACCCCTTCACGAGGACCACCTTACTTTTCCGGCCCATTCGGGGTGCTGCTCGACGACTTCCCGAAGGTGCGACTGCCGTTCCGCAGTCATTCCCTCGGAGTCCAGCAAAACCCCAGTGCCTTTGCCTAGTTGCTTGTTGACCATGCCTTCGAACTGCGCGTCGGACTGCGGAGTTTCGATCGGTTTGCCCGCGTCCGGCCGATACGAGGGCTGAAGGTCCGGTGACGACTTGACGTCCCAGTGATCACCTGCTGCATCGATGAACTCGCCTTGGTCTTTACCGGTATCGGACAGTGGGGCGCGCGTTATGGGTCCAGGAATCACGCCGCTAGCTTCGGCTTCCAAACCAACGTCCGCTTCGCGTCTCGTATTGGGAAACGCTTCTCCACCGTGCGCAGGATCTCTCGCGAGCTCCTCTCTCCGTTCGTCATAGTCGGGTGTACCCGGTGCCGGTGACGAGTAGGACGGTGACGCGACGTCATCACCGGGCAAGTGCTGCGCAACGAGCATCGTGATGGCTTCGAGAGCGGAGAAGGTCGTGATCCCGTTGATCGCGGCGAAGGTGGCGGTCGCAGCTCCGAGGAGTCCGGCGAGGGTGCTGCCGACCAGTAACGCTCGGATTGTGTTCGCGGCTGACGCGATTGCTGCGGCGGTCGCTCCTGCACCAATACCGACCTCCGCCTCGGCTGGACCGAGGGCACCCAGTCCGCCGGTGAACAAGACGGTCGCGACCGCTGCAACTGCGGTGACAGCGCCTATGGCACCAACCGTCCACACCAACTCGTCGGACGCGCTCTTGATCCCGGTGCGAAGATCGGAGACTGCTTGTCCGTGGCTGACGACGGGTACAGCGAGCGCCGATGCGGTCGACGCCAGCTCGTCGGTACTGCGGTGCAGGACATCCAGGTGGTCCCTCAGAACCTCAACGTCTGGTGCGTCGAGACCGTCGAAGCGGGAGCTAGCTGTAGCCATTGCGCGCCCTGCGTCGGCGATGTCGGAGTGCTCGCCGAATGCTGCCCATGCGTCGGCTGCGATCGTGAGTTTGTCGCTGTCGCCGTCGGGGACAGGAATACCGATCTGTTTGAGTAGTCCGGGGACATCGGTGTCGAGCCCGTCCCCATTGTCTCCCAGTGATGTCGGCGGAGGTGCCATGCACTGCAGGTACGTCGATCGAGATGACGGCGGGGGAGCGATGGGTGCCGAACCTGACACAGGGGAAGGGTTGGCCCGGTGCTCGGCGACCGCCCAGTTGTGGCCGGCCGCATATGCCACGTCGGCGAGCGTGCTCGACGCGTCGACCCAGGTTTCAGCGGCCTGGAAGAAGTCGTAGGCATGTTGATCGTAGGCTGTTCCCCACTGCTTGACGCCGTCGTATTCTCCAGCCATGGATCCGCATTGGCTCAGTGACGCGCGTAGTCCCTCGACTCGGCTTCGTACGGACGCGGAGGCATGCGCGCACATCTCGGCGGCGTCGTAGTAGGCCTGCGGATCGACGTTCATTACGATCCTCGAAGCATGCGAACGTTCGCGTCGGCTGTAGCCGTGTAGTGATGGTGCGCGGTACGAGTCAGTAGCTCGATCTGTGTGACGTGTTCGACGAGGTCAATCGCGGCGTTGGCCCACGTTGCATGTGCCTTCGTGTAGGCGTCGGCTCCGAGTCCGGTCCAGCCACCCTGTGTCAAAGATGCTGCGCGACGGTCGAGCTCGTACAACTCGTCCCGAACAAAGCCCGCGAGACCGGAGATGCGAGCAGTCAGTGCTTCGAGGTCATCCGGGTCGACCGAGAACGGCATGGTCATAACTGATCGGCAATCGTCGACCGCGTCTGCTCCTCGGTTGCCGCATAACCGATGGCCGCATCTGTCAGCGACGTGGACAAGGCCGCTAATGAGTCGAGAATCCGGCTGCCATCGTGGTGACACTGATTCCATACCCCGCGATACGCGTCTGCCGACGTACCTGTCCAAGCGACTGCGTCCACATCTCGGCTGACAGACGACAGCGCGCTACGCAACGTCTGTTCGAGCTGCCTAGCCGCGGCCCCCACCGCAGAGATCTGTTCCGAAACTGCTGACAACACCCCGTCAGGGGTCCCCCCGTCGCCCATATCGAGCAAGCTACACCACGAGGGTGATGCTGTCCTGAGCGTCTAAGTCGTCGCGAAAAATGGAGCTGGGCGGACAGTCCGGCTCAGGCGGCGACGAATTCCCCGCGACTGGGAACGTGCGGCGTGGTTGTGGTGATGCTCAGGCTCACTCGGCCAGCCCCAGGTTCGATCGATGCGAACGTCGGAGCGTTCGGGCCGTCCCAACCGCTCACCGCCCACTGCCTGCTTCCTGACTCACCGGTGTCCAGGTTGTGCCACTCGATCGTTCCGCTGACGGAGCAGACCTGCGAGATGCCTACGAAATGTGTTGTGAATCGGACGTAGTTCGGCGGGTAGGGGGCGTCGTAGTCGGACGCAGCTTGGACGTCGATGTAGCCGACGCACGCTGCGATCTGATCGGAGTACAGGCCGTGACCCAGCGTGACGATGGGCGAGAGGTTTGCTGGACTGGCGTTCGCGACGGTCGTCGACGCCAGCATCGTTCCGACGGTCGCGAGTCCCACTACGGCGGCGCGAATTGCGCTCTTTCGCGGAGAAGCTGTGTGCGTGACCATGGGGGTCCTTCCGTCGGGCGATGATGGTCGATAGTTCGCTGTCGCGCAGCTGCTCGTTACATCCAGAGGGCGAGTCGATCAGAACATCCCCGGATCTTCCGGGACTCCAGGATGGTCACGGAACCGTTCGTGACACGGCTGCGTCCAACAGTCAGGACGACGCGAACGGAAGGGTTGTGACCGGTGTGGAGGTAGATCCCGAGCTGCTGACCCGGTTCGCGCTGTTCACGAACAGCGTAAGCGGAATTCTGGACGGAACGAGTGTTGAAGGGCCATTCTGGTCGGCGCAGAATGCAGTGGCTGGCTCCGAGCTGCCCTCGTTGTGTGGTCAAGCGTCCGACGCCCTGTCGGCGGCCTTCAGCGGGATGGCGCAGCGTCTCGAGGTCGTCGCTGACACGGCACGGGGAGCCTCGAACGACTATCGGGTCACCGAATCGGAGTTCGCGGCCCGCCTTCGTGGGATGGATGGCGAAGGGTGACCATCACCGTTCCGCAGATTCGCATATGGAACGCCGAGTCGTTGTCGGCAGCATCAACAGCATTCGCTGACCTCGCGACGTTGATCGACGGTCAGCGGGTAGGGCTCGAATCGGAGCAGAACGTCCTCGCGGAGTCCTGGCGTGGAGATGCCGCGATCGCCGCTGCCGAGCGGGTCGTGTCCGAATCGTCGACGCTGGCGAAACTTGTTGCTGTCATTGAAGGTTTCGCCCTAGATTTCCTCGATGCGGCGGCCGTGGTTGCACCCGCGCGCAGGCAACTGGTGGACTTGGTCGACGATCTGGAGTCGAGAAACTACGAAGTTGCCGACAATGGCGTTGTCACAGCTGACCGATCAACCGAAACGCTTCGGCAGATAGTGGGGCCTCTGGCGGAGGATGCAATTCTCGCCCTCCAGATCAGTTGTCAGGAAGCCACCATCTCGGTGTGCACGGAGCTGCAACACGCCAGTGAGGTGGCGACGAACGTCTGTGACCGCGTCCGCGCACGCGTCTCCGCGCTCGAGCAACTATTGCCGACAACGGGAGGTGGCGAACTTCGGCCTGCCAATGGGGGCGGATTTTCGTGGACACCCGACTATCAAGCGATGGCAGCCGGAGTCACCATCGGCGCCGTGTCGGACGCCACGGGTCACGGGCTCGCGACTGCTGCCGCCGCTTCATCGGACGATCTGGCGCATTCGATAGGTCGGCGGCTCGGACCCGCGGGCGCCGTTGTCGGAACAATCCCTGCTATTGCGAACGACATCGACGGTGGAATGGACCCGACGAAGGCCATTGTCACGGAAAGCGCTGGAACGGTCGTCGGCGTGGCGGCGGGTGGCGCGCTGGGGTCGATGGCATCGGCGGCCGTCGCGGGATCGGCGATGGGCAGCGTCGTACCGGGTGCCGGCACTGCAGTGGGGTTGATCGTTGGCCTCGGGGTCGGGGCGATGATGGCGTACGGAGTGCCGAAGATTGGACAGCGGCTGTGGGATTGAAGAAATGAGCGACGAGCGAACGGATTGGGAAACGCAGCCACCCTACGTCGTGTGGCGAGAGGTGTGGCCGCAAAGGTTTGGTCGCGCGCACATGACGGCGGCGCTCGTCCTCGCGATCTGCGCCCTTGGCGGGTTTGCATTTGCTTGGAGGGCGGGAAGCAGTGTCGGTGTGATCGGCTATACCGGGTTCGGAGGGGTTGCCCTGTGTGCGAGTTGGTTACTTTTGCGGCAGGCAGGCTTCAGGTGGATCACACTTTCGCCGAAACTGATGCAGTGCGTTCATCCTCGGTTCGGGGTTGGGATACGTATCGGGCCGGAATCTTTGAGCACTCGCGTGCTGATCACGGCGTTGGGCACGTGTGCGGTTTATTACGGAGCGATCGTGGTTGCATTCTGGTTTGAACTCGATTCTCTGCTACCCGAGTTCAGAGACGAGGCATCGAATACGGTTTTCGCGGGCCTGTCTTGCGTTGCGATGGGTGCAACAG
>NZ_JBAWFH010000021.1:0-1683 GCF_049591685.1 Rhodococcus sp. (in: high G+C Gram-positive bacteria)
GAGCTCGAGATCACCTTCGCGGACGGCCACGTCCAGACCGTCGTGACCGATGAGTCGTGGCGCGCGTCGACCGGCGAGGTGCTCGCGGACGACCTCTACAACGGCGAAACCATCGACGCTCGTCTGCGCGATTCGGCCTGGCAGCATCCAGGTTTCGACGACTCGAGCTGGGACGCTGTGCACGCCGTCGCGTTCGACACCGATCGCCTCACGCCGAACGCCGCGCCGCCGGTGCGCCGCCTGGGCGAGTTCGCGGTGCAGAAGCACTGGACCTCACCTTCCGGCAAGACGCTCGTCGACTTCGGCCAGAACCTCGTCGGCTTCGTCCGCGTGCAGGTCTCGGGTCCCGCCGGCGCAGAGGTTGTGCTCCGCCACGCCGAGGTGCTGGAGCACGATGAGCTGGGCACCCGTCCATTGCGGCGTGCCGAGGCCACCGACCGCTTCCTCCTCAGCGGGGGCACCCCCGACAACCCTGACGTGTTCGAGCCGACACTGACATTCCACGGCTTCCGCTACGCGGAGGTCACCGGCTGGCCGGGCGAGTTCGACCCCGCGGCACTGACCGCGGTCGTGGTGGGTACCGAGATCCGTACGATCGGATCGTTCGCGTGCTCGAATCCCGAGCTCAATCAGCTGCACAGCAACGTTGTCTGGGGCATGCGCGGCAACTTCCTGAGCGTGCCGACCGATTGCCCGCAGCGCGATGAGCGCCTCGGCTGGACGGGCGACCTCGCGGTCTTCGCGCCGACGGCGGCCTATCTCGGAGATGTCGAGTCGTTCCTCGCCGATTGGCTCGTCGATGTCGAGCTTGAGCGGCGAGCTTCGCCCACAGGTGCCGTTCCGGTTGTCGTACCGGACGCCCTGAAGTACCTCGACACCGGTTTCCCGACGCCGGGAGCGACGGCCGTCTGGGGCGACGCGGCGGTGTGGGTGCCGTGGGCGCTCTGGCAGGCCTACGGCCGCGAACAGACGCTGAGCGATGCCTACCCACTGATGGTGGCGCACATGCGCTCGGTCGCCGCCGCGCTCTCGCCGAGCGGGCTCTGGGACACAGGGTTTCAGTTCGGCGATTGGCTCGATCCGGATGCCCCCGCCGATGACCCCGGCAAATCCAAGGCGCCGTCCGGCGTCGTGGCAACGGCGTGCGCCTTCCGCACCGCATCGCTCATGGTGCAGGCTGCGGAACAAGTGGGCCAGCAGTCGGATGCCGAAGAATTCCGCGCGATCCGTGACCGCGTCGGTGCGGCGTTCCGCGAGCACTACGTGCAAGACGGCGAGGTCGAGAGTGACAGCGCCACCGCGTACGCCCTCGCCATCGTCTTCGGCTTGTGCGACGACGCCGATCGTCAGAAAGCAGGTGACCGCCTTGCCGAACTCGTTCGAGCCGCGGGTCACCGCATCAGCACTGGCTTCGCAGGCACACCCTTCGTGAACGATGCGCTCGCCGCCACCGGACACCTCGACGATGCATACGCCCTTCTCCTCCAGCGTGAGGCGCCGTCGTGGCTTTACGGGGTTTCGATGGGTGCGACCACGATCTGGGAGCGCTGGGATTCCATGCTTCCCGACGGGTCGATCAACCCCGGCGAGATGACCTCGTTCAACCATTACGCCTTCGGGGCGGTGGCCGACTGGATGCATCGCTCCGTAGCCGGCCTCGCGCCGCTCGAGGCCGGCTACCGC
>NZ_JBAWFH010000022.1:0-8488 GCF_049591685.1 Rhodococcus sp. (in: high G+C Gram-positive bacteria)
GACCCTGGACATGCACATGTCGTGGCTGCGCCGCAAGATCGGAGACGAGGGCACGGTGGCCGAACGCCGAATCGCGACGGTTCGGGGCGTCGGGTTCCGTATCAACAACGACTAGGCGGGTCGATGCGCCGCCGCATTCTCCAATCGATCCTCGCAGTGGTGCTTCTGACTGCCCTGCTCCTCGGCCTGCCGCTGGTCTACACGGCATGGCTGTGGGTCGAGGACTTCACGCGTGACGATCTGCAGCGCAGGCTCGACCGGATGGCGTCGGAGATCCTGTCCCAGGAGGGCGATCGAGGGATGGTCGTCGGGCAACTCGACATCGGCTCGCTCCGACTTGCCATTCCGGAGTCGGGCCGGCTGGTCGTCGTTTTCCCGACCCCCGAGGACGCCGCGTCGCGAGTCGACATCGGTGAGGCGTTCGTGCCCCGGCCGATCGTCGAATCGTTGTCGATGGGCACATCCGGGTCGTTGCGGCTCGAAGTTCCGTCGGACGACATGCGGACACTGCAGCGCCAAGCCGTCGGCGCCGTCGGTCTCGTCGTCCTGGCGTCCATCCTCGCCGGAACAGCCGTTGCGGTACTCACCGCGAAACGTCTGGCCGATCCGCTCCAGGACGTCGCTCGTCGTGCTGCACGACTCGCCGAGGGCGACTTCCGTCCGGATCCGCGGCGGCACGGCATCGCAGAACTCGACCGGGTGTCCGAGGTCCTGGACTCGGCAACCGTCGAGATCGCTGGACGCCTGCAACGCGAGCATGCCCTGGTCGCCGACGTCTCGCACCAACTGCGAAGTCGATTGACCGCGGTTCGGCTCCGACTCGACGAGCTGTCGACATACCCCGACCCCGACGTGGTGGCGGAGGCGGAAGAAGCCATGGCTCAGGTCGATCGTTTGACGCTCGCGATCGACGAGCTTGTGCGGTCCTCCCGCAGCGACGGGGCTGCAGACGCGGAAGCCGTGCCGGTGGTCGCCGAGATCACCGGCCTGGTCGCCGATTGGCAGCACAGCTTCGAAGACGCCGAGAGAGAGCTCGTTCTGCGAGGCGATTTTGACGTGACCGCGTCGGTGACGGGTTCGCGGCTACGCGAGGCGGTGTCGGTACTCATCGACAACGCTCTGTCGCACGGAGGTGGTACGTGCATTGTGTCGGTTCGGCTCATCCCGGCTCTGGACACCGCCGAACGTCGCCGTGAGCCACTGGCATGTGTGGAGGTGGCCGACGAGGGCGAGGGAGTCAGTAACGAGTTGGCCCCGCACATCTTCGATCGCGGGTTCTCGGGTGCGGGTTCGACAGGTGTCGGGCTGGCTCTCGCTCGTGCCCTGGTCGAAGCCGACGGCGGGAGGCTCGAACTGCAACGGCGTCGGCCTGCGGTGTTCTCGGTATTCCTCCCGGCGTCGCGCACGTTGGAGGCGCCGACACAGACTGCTCGCGAGCCCCGCTAGCTGTGACCGAGCTGCTCTTCGGCCGATTCCTCGGGCGTCGGGTCGTAGTCGGTGGAGCCTGCTGCTGCGCCGCGGACATTCTCTTCGGGGAACGCGAACTTTCGTAGCGCCCAGAAACGAAAGGCCATCTGCATCAGGTTGCCGATAATGTAGTTCAGGACGAAGTCGACGATGACCAGCATCGTCAGACTGGCATGGCCGTCACGGATGTCGAAGACGTTGTTGGCGATGAAGAGGGGCGCCGCGGCGATGATGACGCCGACCCCGCTGATGGAGAAGAACAGCAGCGCCTCGTGGTGACGCTCGCGTCCGCCACGGTTCTTGAACGCCCACTCGCGGTTGAGGATGTAGCTCAGAATCGTCGCCATCACACCCGAGATGATCTTCGCGACCGTGGGCTTCTGCTCGAGGACGGTGAGACTGAGCGAATAGAAGATCGCGAGGTCGAACACCATCGTCGTACCACCGACGATCGCGAACTTTATGAGTTCGCTATGACGAATCGCCAGCTCCCGAATCGGGCCGGGAAGGCGATGGATCACGCTGTCGATCGTGGGCACAACGGAGAAGTCTACGAAACGATGGGCCCAATTCACGAACCGGCGCGCGGATCATCAGTGTTTCCTCAGGACTCTCGTCAGTAATTCCTCAGGACTGCCGTCCGTGTTTCCCCAGGACCGGTCCGCGGAACCGGGTTGATTCGACGGCAGGGCAGGGACTGGACGTGAGTTCGATCGGCCTCGCGTGAGAACATTGACAGCCGTGACCGGTCTTCATTCGAATCCCGAGGCGATCAACCCGCCTCGCCCCAGCACTCCTCGTTCGTCGACCTCGGGGATGCCCGTGGTTGCGATGATCGGGGGAGGCCAGCTCGCGCGCATGACGCACCAGGCGGCGATTGCCCTCGGGCAGACTCTTCGGGTGCTTTCTGCGGGTGCCGACGAGCCTGCAGCTCAGGTCAGTGCTGACGTGGTGCTGGGCCGTCACGACGATCTCGATGCACTGCGCACGGCCGCGACCGGTTCGAATGCGCTCACATTCGACCACGAGCAGGTCCCCACAGAGCACCTCGAGGCCCTGGTGGCCGAAGGTGTCAACGTGCAGCCGCCGCCGTCGGCGTTGATATTTGCGCAGGACAAGTTGCGGATGCGTCGCAAGCTCGAGGAATTGGGTATTGCAATCCCGGCCTATGCGCAGGTCACCTGGGCGGGGGATGTGACGAAGTTCGGTGAGAAACACGGCTGGCCGGTCGTGGTCAAGGCCGTTCGCGGGGGATACGACGGGCGAGGGGTGTGGATGCCCGCCGACGCGGACGAAGCCGAATCCATCGTGGCGCAGCAGCTCGATCTGGGTGTACCGCTGATGGTCGAGCAGAAGGTCGAGCTTCGACGCGAGCTGTCGGCGATGATCGGTCGGTCGCCGTTCGGCCAGGGAGCGGCGTGGCCGGTGGTGGAGACGGTGCAACGGGGCGGTCAGTGCGCGGTGGTGTTGGCTCCTGCGCCCGGTTTGGACGAGGACATTGCCATCGACGCCGAGCGGATGGCCCTCGGGCTCGCTGCCGAACTGGGCGTCGTGGGATCGATGGCCGTGGAATTGTTCGAGACGACCGACGGGAAGATTCTCGTCAACGAACTCGCGATGCGGCCACACAACACCGGGCACTGGACGATGGACGGCTGTCGCACCTCGCAGTTCGAGCAGCACCTCCGCGCCGTGCTCGACTACCCACTCGGCGATACGACGCCGCTGGCTCCGATCACCGTGATGGCCAACATTCTCGGAGCGGCAGAGGCGCCCGCGATGAGCATGGACGAGCGGCTGCACCACCTGCTGGCGCGGATGCCGGACGCAAAGGTCCACCTCTACGGCAAGAGCGAACGCAAGGACCGCAAGATCGGGCACGTCAACATCGTCGGCGGCGCCCACGGACGCTCCGCCGACGAGGCGTACGTGGCTGCGGTGCGGGAAAAGGCGGAGCGCGCGGCGCACTGGATGTCGCACGCCGAATGGACCGACGGATGGGATCCGCACGCATGAGCGAAGCAGTGAACAGGGATGAGCTCGGGCCTCAGGTCGGGCTCATCATGGGTAGCGATTCCGACTGGCCGACAATGGAAGCAGCCGCGGAGGCATTGGCCGAGTTCGGCGTCCGGTTCGAGGTTGGCGTGATCTCCGCCCACCGCACCCCGCAACGCATGATCGACTACGCGAGAAGCGCGGCAGGACGCGGACTGAAGGTCGTCATCGCAGGCGCGGGTGGGGCTGCGCATCTTCCCGGGATGGTCGCGTCGGCGACGCCGTTGCCTGTCATCGGTGTTCCGGTGCCGCTGAAGTACCTGGACGGAATGGACAGTTTGCTGTCCATCGTGCAGATGCCCGCCGGGGTGCCGGTTGCGACGGTGTCCATCGGCGGCGCACGCAACGCCGGACTCCTGGCGGTGCGCATTCTGGGTGCCTCGGACGTCTCCATTCGGCAGCGTATGGAAACGTTCCAGGCAGGACTCGAAACGATGGTGTTGGAGAAGGACGCCGCGCTGCGGGCAAACCTGCTCGGTTAGCGCCCGGTGTCCGTTCGGCTGCGAGATGCGACGCGGGGGAGCTTTCAGGCCCTTCTCGCGTCGCATCTCGCGCTCGCCTATGCCCGGTGTTGGCGTGCCCACATCCAGTTCGACGACGACACTCGCCTGTTCGTCGCGTCGGGAATGCGTGGCGGTTTCGGCCGCGGTGGAACCACCATCGGCGGGGTGTACCTCACTCGGCGCAACGTCTCCCGTGCCGTCCTGCGCCATGAAGCCGTGCACGCCGACCAATGGGCGCGCTACGGATTGTTCTTCGCCGTCCGCTACCTCTTCGAGGAAGTGCGGCGGCCCGGCGCCCGCAACAGATACGAAATCGAGGCGGGGCTACGAGACGGCGGGTACACGTCCTAACCGAGAGTTTTGGTCACCTTCTCGGTGGCGATGCGGCGTTCGGTTCTTGCCGCGTCCGGGTTCTGCACCTGAACGAGCGACGCGCCTGCCACCAGGACCGACACGAACCCGTCGATCAGCTGGTCGGCATCGTTCCACGGTAACGAGGACAGAACTCGATCGCCGACGGCCACCGAGTGAGCCTCCGCGCGCGAACGTGCCGCGGCGAGAACGTCGTCGACGGAGCGACCGTCGAGGGCGCCTTGCTGACCCGACGGTCGAAACTGGTCTCCGTGGACGCGGACCGACGTGGCGTAATCGGTGACGCCGATGGGTAGGCCCGGCACCGGCTTACCGAAGGCATCCAACGACAGCGCGAGGATCTCCGAGACGTCGCCCGCCTCGTCGATTCGGCTACCGTGGACCAGGGCGACCTCTGCGTCGGCGTCCGTGGTGAGTGTGACGTCTGCGCCCGCCCACCAGGCGCCGAGCAGCACCGCTGCGGTCTGCCAGTGAGCAGGTAGCAACACACTCACACGCGCCCCGGGTTCGAGACCGAACTCGTCTCGAAGCAGATTTGCCGTCTTGGCCGCCCAGTTGGCCAACGTGATGGTCGACACCTCGACCCGCTCGCCGGTGGCGTCGTCGTAATAGGTGATGCGAGGCCCGGCGGGATCAGTTGCGAGGATCGGATCGAGCAGGACCTGGGTCAGAGTCGAAGCCACGTTCCGAACCCTATCGGATCCGGTCGGACCGATCAGTTGACGCAGGCGGGTCCCTGCGCGCCGGCATCGATCGCCGGCGCCGGCGACTCGGACCCCGACGTCGCGGTTGCCGGCGTGGCACTCGCCGCTTCCGTGGCAGCTCGGCCGTCCGAACCGGGCCCCGCGTAGTCGGACGCGAGGACGACCCGGACGGTATCGGCGGCGAGAGTGTCGTCAGCCGCCACGTCGAGGCCTCCGAGCGCGGCGGCGACGGCTCTGGCTTCGTCGCTCTCGGGGTCAGTGGCCTGAATCGTCGTGCGCTGCAACGACGTTCCCTCGTAGTTTTCGACGGTTCCGCCGACGTAGCCCAGCGCTCCGAGTGCACTCGCGACGCCGTTGGCGAGGCCGTCGATGCCGCTGTCGTTGGCGACATCGACCGTCACCGACGACGGGTCGATGCTCGGGGCTTCCGCGTCGGACGGTGAATCCTGTTCGTCCGCAGTGCCGTCCAGCAGTCCCTCGACGTAAGTTTTGACGGCTGCGGGATCGACCTCGACGACGGACTCGCCGTAGTCGGTGATCCCGTTGATGTCGAGCGCCGGGATTGTTTCGAACTTGACCTTGCCGCCGGCCAGATCCTGCAGGCGCGTAGCGAATTGCAATATGTCCCAATCGGAATCGAGAACGACCGAACGTTGCACCGCTGTGCTCAGCTGGCCGAGCTTGCTCGGGTTGCTCAGTGTCTTGGCGCTCAACACACTGCGAACCAGTGACGCCATGAACACCTGCTGACGCACGATTCGGTCCAGGTCCCCCCGCGGCAGGGCGTGCCGCTGACGGACGAAGCTCAGCGCATCTGCACCGGACAGGGTTTGCTCACCCGCGGGAAAATTGGCACCGGACATGGGCTCGTCGACCGGCGCGTTGAGGCAGACATCGACCCCGCCCACCGCGTCGGTGAGCAGGACGAAACCGAGCAGACCGACCTCGGCGTAGTGGTCGACGGTGATGCCGGTCAGGTCGGCGACCGACCCGATGAGCGCTTCGCGTCCCGCCTCCGTCGATCGGGTGTCGGCCTCTGCGTCGACAACGCCGCTTTCGACGAGTTCGAGGCGCGTGGTCTCCTTGGTGGCACCGTAGGCGGCATTGATCTTGGACATGCCGATGCCCGGTACCGCGACGTACGAGTCTCTCGGAATGGAAATCGCCGTGGCCGAGGACCCGTCGTTGGGTACCCGGATCAGAACGATCGTGTCCGTGTTGGAAGCAACCTCTTCGCCAGCCCGCAACGAGGCGAGTTCGTCCTGCGACAGAGCATTGCCGTGCGCATCGGTGCGGCTGTCGGTCCCGACCATGAGGATGTCGACCGCGCCGTCGGAGCCGCCGCCGAGACCGAGGGCGCCCGCGGTGGCGATGTTGGAACGGAGACTGTCGACACTGCGCCACGCGAAACCTGTGAGCACCAGCACCAATACCGACACAGCCGCGACGATCATCTGGGGCGGACGCAGGCGACTGGGGGACCCGGCAGACCCGGGGCGGGGATCCGACTCGCGTTCGACCCTCGACCTGCCGTTCGGGCGCCTGCGAGGCTCGCCGTGACGAGATCGGGGGCGAGGCTCACCCCGGAATGCGTCCGACTCTCGTGGCACCAGGTCTCCTCGCGGTTTCGTATCGGCTTCTCGTCGTCCCCAGTTGTCGAGGCTACTTGTGAAATCTCACTGCCTCGCTCAAGCGGCAACGGCGTGCCACACTTTCCGACTGTGGCGAATATCCTTGTGACCGGAGCCGGCGGACAGCTCGGACGGCAGATCCTCGACCGGGCAGGCGTCGCCTATCCGGAGAACCAAACGGTCGGTGTCACCAGCGCCGAGCTCGACATCACCGACCCCGGAGCGGTCTCGGACGCGATCGAACCGGGCACCATCGTCATCAACTGCGCTGCCTACACGGCTGTCGACGCCGCCGAGACCGACGCCGACCGCGCGCACGCCGTCAACGCGGACGGCGCACGCAATCTCGCCGAGTCGTGTGCCACCGTGGGTGCTCGGCTGGTGCACATCTCCACCGACTACGTGTTCGACGGCACAGAAACCGCTCCGTACGAGACAGATCACCCCACCGACCCGAGGACCGTCTACGGCCGCACGAAGCTCGCGGGCGAGCAGGCAGTGCTGCGGGCACTTCCGTCGGCCGCAGTGGTGCGTACCGCCTGGGTCTACACCGGCGTCGGGACGGATTTCGTGTCCACCATGATTCGACTCGAACGCGAGCGCGAAACGATCAGCGTCGTCGACGACCAGGTCGGGTCGCCCACGTATTCGTACGACCTCGCCGGGGGACTGCTCGAACTAGCGAATGCCCAGGAGGTGGGCGGAATCCTGCATGCCACCAACGCGGGTACGGCCAGCTGGTTCGACCTCGCTCGCGCCGTGTTCGTCGGCGTCGGCGCCGACCCCGACCGGGTGGCGCCGTGCTCGAGCGCCGAGTACGTAAGGCCCGCCCCGAGGCCTGCATTCTCCGTTCTGTCGGCGGAGTCGTGGCGACGCGCCGGGTTGACACCTCTTCGCGATTGGCAGGACGCGCTCGCCGACGCACTGCACGCAGACCGATAGTCTTGCCCGCGTGAGTTCCAAGCTGGCCGTCGTGACGGTGACCTATTCGCCCGGGAAGTACCTGGATCAATTCTTGGCCTCCCTCGCAGACGCGACGACCCAGACACCGCAGGTGATCCTCGCCGACAACGGATCGACGGATGGCACGCCGGAAGCCGCGGAGGCTGCGTATCCGAACGTGAGGCTGTTCCGAACCGGAGCGAACCTCGGGTACGGCGGGGCAGTCAACCGTGCGGTTGCCGAAATCGACCGGTCGATCGAATTCGTCGTGGTCGTCAACCCCGACGTCCGTTGGCATCCCGGTTCGCTCGACGGACTGCTCGCCGCGGCGGAGCGCTGGCCGCGCGCCGGTGCCCTCGGTCCGCTGATACGCGAGCCCGATGGGAGCAGGTACCCGTCGGCGCGCGCCGTGCCCGACCTGACGTCGGGTGCGGGCCATGCGCTGCTCGGCAAGGTGTGGCCGAACAATCCGTGGACGCTTCGATACCGACAGGACAACGAGGCAGTCACCGAACGGGCCGTGGGGTGGCTGTCGGGTTCGTGTCTGTTGCTGCGTCGATCCGCATTCGACTCCGTAGGGGGGTTCGATTCCCGCTACTTCATGTACATGGAGGACGTCGACCTCGGTGATCGGCTGGGGAAGGCCGGCTGGCAGAACGTCTACGTGCCGTCGGCTGAGGTGTTGCACGCCAAAGGGCACTCCACCGGTCGCGATCCCGCCCGCAACCTGGCGGCGCACCACACCAGCACTTACACTTTCCTCGCCGATAGATACCCGAACCGCTGGCAGGCGCCATTACGGTGGGCTTTCCGG
>NZ_JBAWFH010000023.1:0-6341 GCF_049591685.1 Rhodococcus sp. (in: high G+C Gram-positive bacteria)
TGCAGGGGCGGGACTCGCGTTGGGTGTTCCCGCGGGTGCCGCAGCCTCGGGGGTACCTGCCTCCGAAGTCGGCTGCGGATCCGCGGCATCCCCTCCGGGCGCGGTAGCAGCCGTGCCGGTGCCGGAGCCGAAGACTTGATCGAGCGCCTCCGACAACCTCGCCGCATAGCCGACGCGCACTCCGCCGTCCGATCCTGGCTCGCGGTAGCTGACCAGGACTCGAGTGAGCTGCGGGAACGTCGACGTCGACGCCGTATTGCGCTCGGTGTACAGCGGTTCCACGTACAGGATTCCGCCGTCTGCGATGGGCAGCGTCAACAAGTTGCCGTACTGAATGTTGTTCGACTGCTGCAGCAGAGTGCGGTCCGACGCAACTCGGGAATCGGACGTCATCGAGTTCTGCGCCTGCTGCGGACCTTGAGTTTGAGTGTCGGTCGGCAACTGCAGCACGGTGAACTTGCCGTAGTTGTCGGGGTCCGATCGAACCGAGATGTACGCCGACAACAGTTCTCGGTTGAACCCGACCATGGCACTCGTCAGCCGGAACGAAGGCTCGCCGGTTTCCGGATCACCGATCAGCACGTAATACGGCGGCTGGTTCAGATCGGTGCCACCGTCGATGGTCGGATCGCTCGGTACAGACCAGAACGCATTGTTGGTGAAGAATTCGTTGGGGTCGTCGACGTGGTACTTGGCCAGCATTTCGCGCTGAACCTTGAACAGGTCTTCCGGGTACCGGAAGTGCGAACGCAACTCGTCCGACACAGCCGACTCCGGCTGGACCGAATCCGGGAACACACCCATCCACGCCTTGAGAACGGGATCGGTGTCGTCGACCTGGTACAGCGTGACCGAACCGTCGTATGCGTCGACGGTCGCCTTCACCGAGTTACGGATGTACGACACTTCGTCGCGAGGAAGCGGACGGCCGGTGGTGGGCTCGACGCTGTCCACAGTGAGTCCGTCCAGCGATGCACGCTGGGCGTACGGATAGTTCTCGAGCGTGGTGTAGCCGTCGACGATCCACACGATCTTGCCGTCGACGACCGCCGGGTAGGAGTCCGTGTCGGTAGTCAGCCAGGGAGCGACCTTCTGCACGCGCTCGCGCGGGTCCCGATTGAAGAGGATTTTCGAATCGTCGCCGATTGCACCCGAGAAGAGGATGTTGCGCTCGGCGTACTTGGCGGCGAACGCCAAACGGTTGATCCAGTTGCCCACGGACACGCCGCCGCCACCGGTGTAGGTGTAGCGGGAAGTATCGGTGTCGTACTCGCGGTCGTCCGATCCGGCGGCGCCGACGATTGCGTAGTCGGGATCGGCCTGCGCAATGACCTCGCCGTAGTAGATGCGGGGCTGATCGACCGGAATGACCTGATCGGTGCCCTGCGACGCGATGTCGCTGACCGTGTAGATCGGGTAGCCGCTGTTGCTGCTCGCACCCTCGGCCGTCGGATCCTCGACTGCCGCGTTGACTCGGTTCGCGGGAGCCGCGACGAAGCCGTTGCCGTGGGTGTAGACGGTGTGGCGGTTGATCCAGTCGGTCTGGTTGCCGGTCAGGCTTTCGGGAGAGAGCTCACGTGCGGCGACGATGTAGTCCTGCAGCTGCCCGTCGATCTCGTAGCGATCGATGTCGAGTGACGCGGGAAAGCCGAAGAAGTTCTTCAGCTGCTGCTGCTGCGTGAACGTGCGAGAAAGAACGTTGGGATCGAGCAGGCGGGTGTTGGCGATAGTGGTGATGTCCGCCTGGCTCTCGCGCGGGTTCTTTGAGCCCTCGCCTGAATAGGCCTCGTACTCGACGACGTCATCGCCGATTCCGTACGCGTCTCTCGTGGCGTCGATGTTTCGCTCGATGTAGGCGCGTTCTTTCTCGGCCGCGTTCGGGCGCACCGAGAACTGCTCCATCAACAGCGGGAACACCGCGCCGACGAGGATGGACGAGAGCACCAGCAGTGCGGTGGCAAGGGCGGGTACCCGCAGATCACGGAGGAAGATCGCCGCGAAAAACGCTGCTGCACAGATCAATGCGATGGCCAGCAAAATCAGCTTCGCCGGAAGCACTGCGTTGATATCGGTGAAGCCGGCGCCACTGAACGTGGGTTCCTTGCGGGTACTGGACAGCAGCGAGTACCGGTCGAGCCAGTACGCGATGGCCTTGAACAGAACGAACGCACCAGCGAGTACTGCCAGCTGGATACGCGCAGCGCGGGTCAGTGCGCCTTCCCGGCCTGCGAGCCTGATGCCGCCGAAAACGTACTGCGTCACCAGGTTTGCGAAGAATGCGATCAGCGTGGAGACGAAAAGCCAGTTGAGAACGAATCGGTAGAACGGCAGATCGAAGGAGTAGAAACCGATGTCCAGGCCGAACTGCGGATCGGTGACACCGAAGTTGTCGCCGTGCAGAAACAGCTGAACGGTGATCCAGCTGGTCTGCGCGATAAGACCTGAAATGACACCGAAGACCAGCGGAATCCCGATGCCGAACAAACGCAGACGGGTCATGACGGTCGTGCGGTATCGCGCAATTGGATCGTTCGGCCCCGCAACGGGAACGAACACGGGGCGATTTCGGTAGGCCAGCAGCAACGACAGGAAGACGACGCCGCCAACGAGCAAGCCCACGATCAGGAACAGGACCAGCCGCGTCACCAATGTCGTGGTGAAGACCTGACGGAAACCGACTTCTCCGAACCACAGCCAGTTCGTGTAGGTGTCGATGAGGCGCGGACCGACGAGCAGCAACGCTGCGAGGACCAATGCCAAGACGAGTAATATTCGGCCGCGCCGCGACAGCGACGGTAAACCGGTTGGGGCCCTCATGCCCACGTGCCACACTCCAACTTCGGGCGATACCGCATGGCATCGCAGATGGTTCGACGGCGCACGATGTGCGCTGATGTCCGAATTGGGACCCACTGTACGGAACGGTCGACCGCCCCGCCGACCCCCCTCGTCTCGGGCAGTGCCGTGGTCGTCGACCATCGGTGGGAAGATGAGTCGGTGAGCGATTTCAACGACGACCTCTTCCGTGACGGAGTGGATCCGGATTCGAACGTCCAAGCCCTCGGTGATGCTTTGGCGCGTTGCGCGCGTGAGGTAGCCGATTTCGTCGACGGTGAAGGGTGGGGCCAGCCGCCTCAACTGTTCGCGCTCGTCCCGACATCGCTCCTCGCCGCAGCGGAACCCGCCCTGCTGGACGAGCTCACCGACGGTGCAGCATTGACACCGATTCAGCAGCATTCGCTCCCGGAGGATCTCACCGAAGGTCCTCGCGCGCTGGACGAGTTCCTGGCGCAGACCAGTTGGCCCGACGGCGTGGTGGGCTGTGCTCTGGTTCAGGAGATCGTCGTATTGCCCCCCGCGGCAGAATCCGCGCTCGACGATGCGCTCGTTCCCCTACTGGCAGATCGCGACGCAGCCGACGATGCCGCGCGGCACGCTGCGCATTCGCATCCGGATCGCAAGGACGGACGCCTGATCGCTGCCGTCGTCAAAGACGGGCCGTCACTGACGCTGCTGCAGATGCAGCCCGACGAGGACGCCGACCCGTTCGCGCCGACCGAACTGCTGCTCTACGACGATCTTGCCCCGGCAGTCGTGAACGCCCTGTACGCGACTTTCGATGTGGTGGAAGACGACTGACGACGGAGGATCAGCAGCTCGGGGCGTCGCCGCCGCTGCCGATCGTTTCCAGAGATTCGATCGCGCCGTCGAGGGATTCGACCTTCACGAGTCGTAACCCGTCGGGCACGTTCTGCTTGGCTTCGTCACAGTTTCGGGACGGGACCAAGAAGGTGCTCGCTCCGGCTTCTCTTGCCGCGATGAGTTTGTACGGGATTCCGCCGATCGGCCCGACGACCCCCTCGGAATCGATCGTGCCCGTGCCGGCGACGAAGTCTCCGTTGCTCAACTCGCCGGGACTGAGCTTGTCGACGACGGCAAGGCTGAACATCAGACCGGCCGATGGGCCGCCGACGTCGGCGAGGTTGAACTTGACGGTGAAGGGGACGTCCGGTTCCTCGGCCGGCGTCACTCCCAAATAACCCTGTTCGCCGTCGTCGGGTCGCGCACCGAGCACGACCGACTCGGTCCGCTCTCCGGTATCCGTCGCGACGACGATATCGATGGTCTCCCCCGGCGCCCGGGCGCTGACGGTCTCGCGTACTCCGGTGACGGTGTCGACGGGGACGCCCGCGACCGAGACCAGCCGCTCCCTCTCGTTCAGAACGCCTGCGGCAGGACCGTCGGGCGCGACCGATCCGACAATCAGGACGACCGGCAGCCCGAGATGATGCAGGGCGGCCAACTGAGCACTGTCCTCGGATTGCTCGAAGTCGGCCTGATTGCTCTGCTGCACCTCTTCTTTGGTCTTGTCCGGCGGGTACACCTCCTCCCGCGGAACGAGGCCCTGCCTACCGCTGATCCAGAATCCGACCGCTTCGAAGATGTTCAGCTGATCGCGAACGGCCACCGTGGTCATGTTGAGGTGGCCGGTTGTCGGATCGACGTCCGCGCCGTCGATCTGCACGACCGGAGCGCCGTCCGCGTCACCGAGCGTGTTGTACGTCGGCCCGGGCCCCAGGGCTGCGAACGGCACGGTGATCACCGTGCCGACTACGCCGAGTACGACGACGGGCACGAGAGCGGCTACCAGAGTGGCAATCCTACGATTCACCCGACAAACATTAGATCCGCCGACTGTGCGCACGATGTGAGCCCCCTGCGTCGTGCTCTTCGTCGGCTCTCTTCTGTCCCGGTTCGGCGCGGTCCGGTGTGTTCGCCAGCAGCGTGACGCACAGCGGTGCTCCCGGCCTCCATGCCTTGTACCGTTGACCCATGAGCAATTTTGGTTTCCAGGGCTCCGACGAGGATCCGGACAAGAAGAAGGACCAGGGCGACGGCACTCCCGGCGGGCCCGGTGGGTTCGGCTTCGGAGGCGAGGGCTTCGACCCGGCCGCGCTCGGCCAGATGCTCACCCAATTCGGCCAGATGTTGAGCGGAATGGGCGCTCCGGGCGCCGGCGGTGCCGCGGCGGGTCCGGTCAACTACGACCTGGCAAAGCAGTTGGCGCGCCAGCAGATCGGCACCATCACTCCCATCGGCGCCGGCAAGACAGAGGCAGTTGCCGACGCCGCCCACCTGGCCGAACTGTGGCTCGACGGTGCCACCACTCTCCCCGCAGGCGCGTCGAAGACCGCCGCGTGGACGCCCGGCGACTGGCTCGACAACACGATCGACACCTGGAAGCGGCTGTGTGACCCCGTCGCCGAACAGATTTCGGGAATGTGGACCGCCGGCCTTCCTGCGGAGGCACAGCAGATGGCAGGCCCGATGATGGGCATGCTGACGCAGATGGGCGGCATGGCCTTCGGTTCCCAACTCGGTCAGGCCCTGGGCCAGCTGTCGAAAGAAGTTCTGACTTCGACCGACATCGGCATCCCGCTCGGACCGAGCGGGGTAGCAGCCTTGCTGCCCGAAGCCATCGCGTCGTTCACCGAGGGCCTCGAGCAGCCCGAGCGCGAAGTGCTGGTCTTTCTCGCCGCGCGAGAGGCAGCCCACCAGCGGCTGTACAGCCACATACCGTGGCTTCGACAGCGAGTCCTCGCAACCGTCGAAGAGTACGCACGTGGCATCCGGATGGACTTCTCCGCCATCGAGGAAGCGGCTGCCGGCCTGGACCCGTCGTCGCTGACCGATCCGTCGAAGATCGAAGAGATTCTGCAGCAGGGTGCTTTCGAACCCCAGACGACTCCCGAGCAGAAGCAGGCCCTCGAACGCCTCGAAACGCTGCTCGCGCTGGTCGAGGGTTGGGTCGAAACCATTGTTGCCGAAGCCCTGGGAGACCGACTGCCCGGCGCCGTGGCATTGGGGGAAACGATTCGACGCCGACGCGCATCCGGCGGTCCTGCCGAGCAGACCTTCGCAACGCTCGTCGGCCTCGAGCTCCGTCCTCGCAAGGTCCGGGAAGCGAGCGAGCTATGGCGCAGGCTGAGCGCCGCCGCAGGCATCGACGGCCGCGACGGCGTCTGGGCCCATCCCGATCTTCTTCCGGTCTCGGCGGACCTGGACGATCCCGCCGGTTTCATCGACGGAGTAGTCGGTGGTGGCTCGTCGAGCTTCGACGACCCGATCGCGCAGCTCGAAGCGACCGAGGCGCAGGAGCGTTTGCGGCGCGAGAAGACCGGAGACGACGACGCAGACGGCAGCGATACCGCGTAGTCCGCCCTGCTTGCAACACCGCGAAAGCGGGGTGCGCCGAAAACTTTCGGCGCACCCCGCTTTCGTTGCGTCGAGGCCGGTCGGCGGCCTGCGGGCCTGTGGATAACGAGGGCGCAGTCTGCCGT
>NZ_JBAWFH010000024.1:0-15652 GCF_049591685.1 Rhodococcus sp. (in: high G+C Gram-positive bacteria)
GGGCTGTGCACATAAGCGACGACGGGTGCGTCGGTGGCGAAGACCGCCTGGGTTGCGAACGCGTGATGACTTACCACCACTGCGTCGTAGCTCTTCAAGTCCATACGTCGGAAGGCGATGGGGACCATCGGTAGGACCGGTGCATACGAGCGCTGCCCGATGGCGTTGTACACGCTGTTCAGCCAGGTGGTCGTGGGCGGCTTCGTCATTCCCGCCGGGATACCCTGCTCGCGGGCGATGGGCGCGAACACGTTGGCCTGCGGCCAGTGAATGGCTAGTTGCTCCATAACGTGTTCGGAGCCGGCGATTTCGGTGAATCGCTCGTGCACGAGCGCGAGTCTGTCAGCCGGCATTGCTGTCGACCTCCGTATTCTGAGACGTCGTGTTCTGAGTGGTGGGGCGGTTGCGGCTTTTCGATTGCAGCAGCAGGTAGGCAGGACGGTCGAATTCGGCGATCCGTCGAAGTGTCCGCTCGGCCTCCCTCTTGTCTTTTCCGCCCTTCGACAACAGAACCACGATCGTGTCGACATCGGCGACGTCCACGGCTCGCCACCATTCGTCCGTTAGCCCCATGGTGATCACGGCATTGCGTTGCGGTCGCTGATCAGACGAATAGGTGGGCGGCGCACTGTATGCGGCGTCGTCGCCGACAAGAACGACGACGATGGAGTCACGCGGTTGCGCAGAGTGTCGCGCGTTGGTGGACTCCGTCTTGCCCTCACTCGAAAGTGCGTCGATCTTGGCGACCAAGATCGGCGGGAACGTGTCCGCGAAGGATGTGTCGTACATCGCGCCCGTCTTCTTCGCGGTACGGCGAGCCCAGGATCGGTTGGGCTTCTTCCCGAATCGTCCTCGAAGAAGCACGATGAGCTCCGCTGCGATGATCAGTGCCGCCAGCGCGGCGACGAGTGCCTCCGACAGGGGCTTCGGAGAGACCGGCTGCGAACTCTGCTCGGGGCTCGCGAGAACGACCAGTTGGTCGCCGCGGCCGCTCTGCAGGGTATTGAGCTGTGATCGGAGCTCGGTGACCTGAGCCTGCGCACCGGCTCGCTGCGGATCGTCCGGGGGCAGTGCTGTGAGTCTCGCTTCCTCGGCCGCGATGGCCGCCTGCACCTGCTCGACCTGGTTCGCTGCATCGCGCGCGTAGTTCGCTGCAGATGCCTCGGACACCGTCGAGACCAACGAACGTGCCAGTTCGAGCGCGAGGTCCGGCGATTCGGCGGTGACCTCGAACGTGAGAAGCGCAGGCGACGTACCCGGGGTGAGCGCGATACTGCTGCCCAGCTGAGATGCCGTCAAATCCGTACCGACCTGACCGACGACGTCGTCCAGAACGTCGCCGTCCATGGCCAATTCCACGAACGGGGCACGCAACTGCTCGATGAACGCGTCACCCGGCACGAGCGTCTGACTGGGTTTGATCTCGGTGACGACGGAAGCCGAGTATTGCTTCTCCGTGAGTTCGCTGCGCACATAGAACACGGCGGTTCCGACGAGCACCGCAATCACGAACGCGGGCAGCAACGCTCGTCCCAGTTCTCGCATGTGTCCGGCGAGGTCTATCGAAGGAGGAACATCACTCCGGTGCGTGGCGCTGTCTACGTGCACCAACCGAATCTCCTTACGTCGTCGAGACGGACTGTTCCGGTGAAACGCCGGCGGTGGAGTGGGACGGTTCCGAGCATAACCGACCTACCGGACAGTTCCGTGGTGGGCGACGCGTACGGCGAAAAGCCCACGAGCGCAAAATGATCGGCTGAAACAGTCATGGCGTCGGCTTTCGTCGTGTCCGCCGACGCGCAGTCGAATGAAATCGACGCTTGCCGACCGCGCACCTGTACGAATGGCGTCACTTCGGCTCCTCTTCGCCTGCGGTCAGCGGTGATTCTTCGCCTGCGGCCAGGGGTGATTTTTCGCCTGCGGGCAGGGGTGATTTTTCGCCTGCGGGCAGCGGTGATTCGATGATGCCCAGCTTGGCGGATCCGTAAACTGACGTGCCCACGAGGAGCGCGGCCACCACCGAGATCGGGAACCATAGTGCGGAAAACGACTGCACGGCAACGTAACCCGCTCCTGTAGTCACTGCTGTGACGACGACCAACAGGATGATCGAGCGTACCGGCAGCAGGCCTTGGACCGGCATGCTGCGGGCAATCACGATCCACAACAGGACGACGGTGATGACGATCGTGACCACGGTGGAGATTGCTGCACCGTTGTACGACATGCGCGGAATGAGGACCAGGTTGAGTCCGACGTTGACGGCGAGGCCGAACAGTGCGACCAGCGGGTAATGGCGCTGCCTACCTGCGGAGGCGAGCAGGAAGATACCGAGCAGCACCAACGACATCAATGCGGCGCCGAGCACGAGAAGCCGTGCAGCGTTCGATCCCTCCACGAATCTCTCTCCGTACAGAAGCCGGATGAGCGGCTCGGCGGACGGCCAGAACGCCGCGATCGACATTGCGCCGAACACCGCGAACAGCGCGGCGGACGAACGGGAGCGCGAACGGAACGTGCCCAGGTCGTGAGGCCACGAAGCGATCAGCAGCGTACTCACCGGTGCGACGGCGGCCAGCGCGAACGTATCGATCATGTCCGAGAACTTGTAGCCGATCGAGTACAGGCCGACGGCGTCGAACGAATCGAGCAGGCTCAGCATCAGCACGTCGATCTTCAGCATCGCGATAGTCAATGCGAACCCGATGGCGAGCGGAACGGCCTCCTTCAGGTAGGGAATCCACCGACGAAACTCGACGTGTCGGGACGGGCGGAGTCCGAGTGACGGATTTCTTATCCCGAAGCCCTTGGTGACCAGCTTGAAGATTTCGTTGGCGACCGCGGGCAGAACGAAGATGAGCAAGGTGGGTTCGAACACCGCGGCGAGGATCGTCAGCCCCAATTGCAGCACCTGTCCGACGCTCTCGGCGACGGCAACCAGCAGCATGCGATGGCGACTCTGGTACAGCACGGACAGCGCGTGGCTCGGGGTCGCGAACACGACGACGAGGCCTCCGACGGCCGTCGCCAACAGGACTTCGCTCGGGTAGCCGAGCGCTGCAACGTAACCGACTGCCAACGCGTATCCGAGGAGTCCGAGTGCGAAACGGAGAGCGAGGAAGGACGACGCCGTGCGTTTGATCTCCTCCCCGTCGTCGTCCATCAGTCGGGCCAGGACGACTCGTCCCACGCCGAGGTCGGTGACCACCGACATCAGACCCAGCAGCGCGAAGACGAAACTCAACTGGCCCCATCCGTCAGGGCTCAGCGACCGGGCTACGACGACGCTGCCGATCCATCCCAGTGCTGCGACGACGACCCGGCTTGCCAGCACTGCAGCTGTGGCGCGCGCGGCTGCCTTGGAGTCGGCGGCGATCGCTCGATAGTCCGGTGCCGTCTCCAAGCCGTCGGGAGCGGGCCCTTCGGTCATCGAACAACCCCGGCATCCCGGTACGCGTTCGCGGTCTTCTCGGCGGTGTGGCGCCACGACAGACCGTCGGCGACCTTCAGCGCGTCGGCCACGAGGCTATCCCGCGCCTGCTCGTCGAACAGCAGTGGCCTCATGGCGTCGGCCCAGTTGTCCACGCGCTCCGATGCAAGCAGCACCGCCCCGTCGCCGACGACGTCGGGCAGTGCGCCGACTGCGCTGGCAACCACCGCACCACCGCAGGCCATCGCCTCGACAGGTGGCAATCCGTATCCCTCGTACCGCGAGGCGTACGCCGTGACGGTTGCTGCTCCGTACAGACCGGGCAGGTCGGCGACATCGATGTAGCCGAGGCCGACCGACGACGTGGGCGCATCCGGACCCGTCGACCCTGCACCGGCCAAGACGCACGGCACTCCCAGCCGCTCGGCTGCGTCGGCAACGAGTTGGACGTTCTTCCGGGGCTCGACCGTGCCGACCTGCAGTACGAACTTCTCCGGCAGGGCGTACTTGGTCCGGACGGCTTCGATATCCGCGGCCGACGGCGGCGTCGCCCATGCGGCAGGCGCGAGTTCGACCACTACCGCGTCTCGGCCGCTGATCTCCTTGATGCGATCGGCCGTGAACTGAGATACGGCAATGAGAAGATCTGCTCGCCGCAGGGTGTGGCGCACGAGTCGCTGTTCGCCGAGCGCACGGAACCGGCTCGACGCCGAAGGCATGTCGATGACGGAAAGGTCGTGCACGGTGGCCACTTTGAAGGCGCCCGTGACGAGCGGCAGGTCGACGTCGAGTCCGTGCACGACATCGCACGAGCCGACCGGAAGGGCACCGAGGACGGCCCGAACCGAACCGTCCGCCACCCGCCGCGGCATCGGGCGTACCCCGGGCGGCAACTCGTCGACCGCATCGCGCTGAACGACGGCCGCCAGATCCGCGTCGGGAATTTGCCCCGGTAATTCGTTCAGAAGTTCGCGGATGTACGTCTGAACGCCGCTTCCGCCGGGCCGGAGCGCGAGTGCTCCGTACACGAACTGTGTTGCGCCGCTGCGCATCCCACCACCCCTAACAGTAGCCAGAAATATACATCGATCGGAAAGATCTCGAAGTAGGTCGAGACGAGGCTCGCGAACATCGCGGCGACGATGGACGCCCCGACGCCCAGTGCGAGTGCGCCGTCTCGGCCCGGTAGTGCCCGGGACAGGCGGGTGCACCACAGCAGTGTGGTGACCAGTAGAGCGACCACCACCCACAAGCCGATCGGGCCGAGCTCCAACGCTGCCTTCACGTAGTAGTTGTCCGGTTGGTAATTGGTGGACAATCCGCCTTCGGTGAAGGCGACGCCCGCCGCGGTGGATATTCGGTCTGCTGCTGCACCGCTGGAACCGAGGCCGGTACCGAGGGGATGCACCAGAATGCTTGCGATGATGTTGTTCCATCCGTCTCCTCGCTGCCCGAGGCTGCTCGACGAGAAGAACACCGAGGAAATCTTCGGAACGAACGGAACGACGACGGCAACGAAGGCCCCGGCGAGGGCCAGCGGGACCGCGAGATATCGAAACCGGATGGCGATCAAGTAGATCGCACCGACCACCAATCCCAGGATCGCGCCGCGCACGATCGAACTCGCCATGGCCACGACCATTATCGGGGTTGCCATGAGGAAGAGCATGTTTCGGCGGCGCTGCGGATCGGCCAGCGCAACCGAGCCGCCGACGAGCAACGAGAGCATCACGTAGAGCCCGAACGGGAACGGAAGGTTGAACGTACTGAAGGTTCGCAACAGACCACCCGACGTACGTACCTGAGTGCCGTACTCGTAGCCGAGCGACACCAATGCCGCCGGGCCGGCGATCAACTGCACTATGCCTACCGCCGACGTGAACACACCCATGCCCATGAGGATGGTGACGAGGTCGTCGCGGTCCTTGGCGTCGAACGGCGCGAGCCACAGGACACCGACGACCAGCACGTAGAAGAAGGTCACCTTGATGCCGAATGCGCCGACCAGGCCGAACGTGACGAGGGCCGAAATGCAACCGAAACCGAGGTAGAGCGCAGCAGCGGGCCACCATGGCATGAGCAGCGGCGGGGAGTACTCGGAGCGGCGTCTTATCCGGCGAACCCACGCGCAGCCGAGGGTGAACAGCACCAGGCCTTCCTTCCATCCGGACACGATGCCGGGCAGCGGAAGGAGGAACAACAGACCGTTCAACGGCACCGCTGCGGCGAGGAGAAGAAGGCCACGCTGTGGCCGCCGAACGATGGCGGCGGCAATCAGATAGGCGGCCGCCAGCACCAGCGCGACTGCGAAGGCAATGCCGATGAAGACGATCACGAATGCCCAGGACGGGGGCGTAGGTCAGGATCGAGCGCGGATTGCACTGTTGCTCAGTCCTCGGCGCGTTTGAGGACTGCCAGCACCGTCAGGAACAGGATCTTGATGTCCAGCCAAACCGTCCAGTTTTCGATGTAGTAGTTGTCCCACTCCGCGCGATCCGCGATGGACGTCTGGCCGCGTAGGCCGTGCACCTGTGCCCAGCCCGTCACGCCGGCCTTGACGCGGTGGCGCTCACCGTAGCGGCGGATCTGCATTGCGAACAGATCGACGTACTCCGGACGCTCCGGCCGAGGTCCGACCAGGCTCATGTCGCCGCGAAGAACGTTGAGCAGCTGCGGTAGTTCGTCGAGCGACGTCTGCCGCATGATCTTGCCGATCTTGGTGCGGCGGTCGACACCCTCGACGCCACCGGGTGCGGCGCCTTCGGTGCGCACGAACTCGGCATCGGAGGCCCTGGGAGGTCGCATCGAACGGAACTTCAGGCAGTCGAACGGAATGCCGTCGCGTCCGATTCGCTCCTGCGCGAAGAAGATCGGGCCCGGCGAACTGAGCCGCACCAGAAGCATCAAGACCAGGAACACGGGGGAGAGCAGGAGGAGCATGATGCCGGTGAGGATTCGGTCCATGACACCCTTGAGGACGAACTGCCACCCTTTCGGATCGACGTGCGGCAGCACCATCAGGGGCAGTCCGCCGAGGTGTTCGACGCGGGCCTTGCTGCCGACGGTGTCGAAGAGGCGCGGTACGACCCACACGCGCATGCCCAGCTTGTGTGCGGATCGCATGGCCGACACCAAATGCTCGTGCTCGACGTCGGCGAACGCGACGATGACTTCTTCGGCTCCGGTGGTTCGGGCGATCATCTCGAACGCGTCCGGGGTGCCCAGATACGGCACGTCGATGTACTCGGGTGCGCTCGGATCCACCGGCGCGACCGGCGTCTTGTCGACGAGTCCGATCGGATGCAGCCCGTACTCCGGGAACTGACGCATACGGGTGACGAGTTGATGCCCGATGGGTCCACCGCCGATGACCAACGTGGGCGCTGCGGAACCGTACTTGCTGCGGATACGTCGCTGCAGGACCACGCGGATGAGGCGTCCGATCGCGAGCGATACCGCGGCGCAGATCCAGATGCGAATCATCAAGGCGCCCGGTCGGTATTCGGTATCGGCAATCAGCATCAGTGTCAGGATTGCCAGCGTGGCGAACGCAACCGAGGTTTCGACCGGGCCGAATTCGTCGAGGAAATTTCGCCGCAGACCGCGTTGATACATGGACTTGGCACCCAGTATCGCTATGAGCACCGGAACGAAAAGCCAGGGCAGCACGCCGTATTCGGTGAGACTGCCGGTTCGCCACAGCAAACCCTCGGCGACCGCGAGGGTTGCCGTGAGTATGTCTACCGCGATGGTAATGACGGTGTGCAGCGGGTCGACGCGCAGCCGGTCGGTCAGGCTGCGCGGCCTGGACTGCACTTCTCGGCGTGTGCTCGACGACGTCGGAGCGGGCGTTTCCAGTGTTTTCGACACGGGTCAGACTTCCGTATGGGACCTAGTTCGAATTCCAAGCACTGCTAAAGGCTAGCCCAGAGAACGGTACCGGGTGAACATTTGCATTGCCGATCGTGTTTCGCAAAAGCAACCGCAATCCGGTTCGCCGAGCGGTTTACGGGGCGGGTGTTCGGTAAAAACCCATTTCAACCGAATACGCGTTCGCGAACGATCCACGCGAGATCCTGCAGGATTTGTTGATGCCCGATTGTCCATTGCCTCGGCTGTTCGTCCCACACGCACAAGGTGCCGACCGCGTGGCCGTTGTCGTCGGTGAGAGGGACGCCCATGTAGGAGAGAGCGAGTTTGTTCAAGACAGCTGGGTGATTCTTCATCACCTCGTCCAGGCGAGCATCTTCGACGACGAGCAGCTTGCCGCCGTCCACCGTGTACTGACACATGCTTTGATCCACGGTGATTTCCCGAGCTTCGTCGAGCCCGGGCGGTAGGCCTACCCCGCTTTTGAAGAATTGCCGTCGATCATCGATGAAGGACACTGCGGCGGAGGGCACACTCAACGCCTCGGCGACCATCTTGACCAGCCGGTCATAGCTTTCCTCGCGGGGGCTGTCCATCTGTCCCGTCTGCGCGACGGCCTCGAGTCGGGCGGGATCGAACAACGGCCGTGCGACTCCGGCGGAGCCGTTGTCGTCGGTTGCCGGCTCGATCCGAGCGTCCTCGAGGTGGCGAAGCAGTTGTCCCAATTCCGAATTCTCGTCCTCCGAAAGTTCTTTTACGAGCCGGGTCACGACGGCGCGTCGCACGTAGCCGTCGACGGCTTCACCGGCTTTCGCGGCCTGCTGCTCGAGAATCTCGTTGAGGCGGTCGTCGAAACCGGGAACAACTTCAGTCATTTTCCCGATGGTAGTGCAGTTGCGGGCGAGCGACCCATTTATCTTTACGCGTCGACTCTTCGTGTCGACGCGATTACGCCGATTGAATGCTGGTGCGAGTTCGAATTACTGTTATATTCCGTCGATGTTCCAGCGCGCGTCGCTGAGCGTGGTCCTCTTGCTGATCACGTTCGTGTTTTCCTCCGTTCTCACCTTTTCTATGCCCTCAGCCGTCAACGCGGCTCCCGTTACTGCGGACGGACGGTGCTCGGGTATGTCGGCAGCGCCGCGAATAGGCGGCTCGCCGGGCGCGAGTCTCGGAGCCCTTTCCGACGCGGACCTCGCTCGCGAGCTCGGCCTCGCGCGCGACGCCGGAATGTTCGGTGTCCGTGTCGACATCGACTGGTCCATCATCGAACCCACTCGTGGACGGTTCAATTGGGCGAACACGGACAGGGTGCTGAATGCCATCGTCGCGCATGGAATGTGCCCGCTCGGCATCATCGGGTACACCCCGCAGTGGGCACGGGTACCGGCCGCGTCGGGGGACTCCCACTCACGTCCGGCAGATCCGAACGTGTTCGCCAATTTCGTCGGGACCGTCGTGCAGCGCTACCGCGCCAAGATGAATCTGTGGGAGGTGTGGAACGAGCCGAACATCGTCGGATTCTTCAAACCGGCACCCGACGTGACTGCGTACTCGCTGTTGCTGCGCGCGGCGTACCAGAAGATCAAGCAACTGCAGCCTGCGTCGACCGTGCTGTCCGGTGGTCTCGCACCGGCTACGAACAACGGCACCAACATCGACCCGACGACGTACTTGTCCGAAATGTACCGGCTCGGCGCGAACCGGTACTTCGATGCGTTCAATCTTCACCCTTACACGTACCCGGCACTGCCCAACGACCCGAGCACCGCAGAGTGGAACACGGCGATGAAGCTGTGGCCGATGCGCGACATCATGGTTGCGGGAAGAGACAGCGCGAAACAGATCTGGTTGACGGAGTTCGGTGCTCCCACCGGTACCGCGCCCAATGCGGTCACCGAGCAGGTGCAGGCCGACACCGTCGGCATCATCATGGACGCGGTGCTGGGCAACTCGTGGATCGGCCCGGCGTACGTCTACAGCACCCGCGATTCCGGTACCAACCTCGCGGATCCGGAGCAGAACTTCGGGCTGTTGCGTCGCGACTTCTCACCGAAATCGGCTTACACGAGGGTCGCCGACTTCACCGCCGCACACCCACCCGCCTGACCGGCGAATTACCCCTGTCTGCAACCGGTGATGATCGAGCCTGTCGCCCTGCGAAGAATGGGGTGTCGCTCGCACGCGTGGAAGGGTTAGTCTCGCGGTCGTGACCTGGGAAGAGATACGCACCGCAGAAGAGCTCACGGCAATGTTCGGCTCACCGAGTTACCGTGCCGCGAACAAGGATCGGACAAGTCTGCACCCCGTCGACGTGGAGTGGCTGTCCGCGTCGCCGTTCTGTCTCATCGGGACGGCCGACGCCGGTGGGCGATGCGACGTGTCGCCGAAGGGTGATCCCGCCGGTCAGCTCGTCCGTGTTCTCGATTCCCGCACCCTTGCGATCGCCGAACGTCCGGGCAACAAGCGCATGGACGGCTACCGCAATGTCCTGCTCAACCCCTTCGTCGGTCTGAACTTCTTCGTTCCGGGACGAGGTGACACGTTGCGGGTGAACGGACGCGCACGGTTGGTCAAGGACGCGCCGTTCTTCGAGGAGATGAAGGTGAAGGGGCACCGACCAATCCTCTGCCTGGTCGTCGACATCGAGCAGATCTTCTTTCATTGCGCCAAGGCGTTCATGCGGTCGAGGCTGTGGGAGCCGGAGACCTGGAACCCGGCAGCGCTCCCCACGGTCGCGGAGCTGACCAAAGCTGTGATGCCGCACAGTCCCGAGACGGTCCAGCAACTCGAGCAGTATTACGGGCCCAGCTACGCGGAGCAGCTCTACCGGCAACCCTGAGGTGTCAATCGAGCCGCCCGAACGCCACCGCTCCGAGGATCGTGTGCGCGCCGGTAATGACGGCATCGAGGGACTCCGCCCGGGCTGTGTCGGCTTCGGGTGCGAGGAGCCACTGCTGCGTCATCATCAACACCGCGCCGACGAGTCCGACGGCAAGGGTTCGGCGGTTCGGGCCTGCCAACCCGTGCGCGGTACCGACGGAGTCTGCCAAGGCGAGGACCGCGTCGACGAATTGCGAGATGGTCTGTCGGTACAGCGCGTCCACCTCCGACGAAACGCCGAGAACCTCGAGGAGAACGATGCGTGCCGACCGTGGATCGTCGGCGAGGGTTCGAAAGAAATTCGACAACGCCGCGCGCAGAACCGTTTCAGCCGATGCAGGCGCGTCGGAGGCAGCATTGTCCGATAGTTCGTCTTTGGACACGGCGTCGTCGGTAGGAGCGGTGACGCCGGCGAGCATGGTGGCCGTCGCTCGTCGGTACACCGCGACGAGAAGGTCCTCGCTACCGGAGAAGGACTCGTAGAAGTACCGCTTGGTGAGCCCGGCCGTGGCGCAGATTCGGTCGATCGATGCGGTTCGATATCCAGTGGTACCGAAAATCTCGACAGCTGCGTCGAGCAGTTTCTCGCGCCGGTCCTCTTTCCGCTGATCGGGGGACGATCCGCGGTACGGTCGGCCGGAGGCGACATGGGTATCGGAAGTGCTCACCCAGCGATCTTGACACCGATCGGTATCAGATGGGTAGTCGCTGCGGTCCACTCATGTCAGTCGCAGCGCCAGATAGAACTCGACACGGTCTTCGAGCTTCGAGAGATCTCGCCCCGTCAGCTCTTCGATGCGCTGGATGCGGTACCGAACGGAGTTGACGTGCAGGTGCATCTGTTCGGCGCATCTCGTCCACGAACCGTTCGCGTCGAGGAATGCGGACAACGTGCTGACGAGGTCGCTCTTGTGCACTGCGTCGTAGTCGGTCAACGGCGTCAGCAACCGCGCGGTGAACATGCGCCGGACGTCGTCGGGGACGCCGGCGAGAAGCAGGACGAGGCTCGCGAGTTCGTCGTGGCCCACGACGTAGCGATCGTCGTTTCGCCGCTCGGCGAGTTGCCTCGCGTGCCGCGCCTCCTCCATCGCACTGCGCATGTCCCCGGCCGCCACCGGGCTACTGACACCGATCGACACCCCCGAGCCGTCGAGTCCGGGCGACAGCACGTCCACGACTGCCTCGATCGAAGGCGTCAGGTCGACCTGCGACTCCACCAGTGCGATGACCTCGTCGCCCACGACGCCGATCGTGGCCTCTGCGGGGGCGGTGAGTTCGCGGACCAGTTGCCGCACCTCCCCGAGTCGTAGCGCAGATCCCGTCACCGCGGCCGCTACCGCCACGTAACGAGAAGTCGCAGGAAGACCCATCACGCGCATGTGCGAGGCGAGCTCGGAAGCGCCGTCGCCCGCTGCGACCGCACGCACGAATTCCTGTGCAACGGCGCCGGAACCGGTCAAGCGGTCGTCGCTGCGCATCCTCTCGGATGCGACGATCGAGGTCAATTGCTCTGCGAGGGAGAGCTTCTCGGGATGCCAACTCTGCCAGTCGTTCCTGACGGCGATGAACCAGTCGACGACGCGCGCGGCCGATTCGCCGTCGACGGGTAGCAGGGATATGCCGAGATCGGTGACGAAATGAGGCAGTCGACGTGCCTCCAGAAACTCGCGTGCGAGACGCGTCGGTTCGGGAGGGCTCTGTGGCCCGGCAAGCACACGACCGGACGCGGTCAGAGCCCAACATTCCATGCCCAGTTCGGTTCCCACCAATTCCAGGAGCGTGCCTACTCCGCTCGGTCCGGAACCCGAGACGAGGCGCTGATGTCGCTCGAGCACGGCTTTCAGGTCGGAGGTGCGGGTGGCCGACAGTTGACGGACCACGCTTTCGGTGACCGTGGCGAACGCGATGTCTGCCGGTACGCGGAACAGCGGAAGTCCGTGCGATCTGCAAGCTTCGACGAGATCGTCGGGTACGACCCCGCCTTCGGATGCGGCCAGAGCCGCTGCGCCGGCTGCGCCGACGGCGCGGACGAAGGTGTGCGAGTCGGCTGGGCAGGTTCGCCACATCAGCCCGGTGAGCACCAGTTCGCCACCGGTGAGGTAGCGGCTGGGATCGAGCATGTCGGTCGTGACGACCCACCGAATCACCGGATCGAAGTGTTCCGGGGCCACCAGGGGGTCGAGTCCCAAGCCGGATTCGAGCAAATCGCGCAGCCTCACTGGCCCATCTACCTCGCTGTTTGTAGGAACATCCAGAACCTACACTGTGATCGCCGTCATACTTCGTCGTTCTTGTCTCTCGTTCACGGACGTCCACGCAGCTGTACTGAATGCACACACACGGTACTTCGGTTGGAGCGAGCAGCATGGACTTCCTACGGCCACACACCTGGGCCGACGCATTGGCGGCAAAGTCGGACGATACCGACGCGGTTCCCATTCAGGGCGGAACCGACGTCATGGTCGAATTGAACTTCGACGTCCACAGGCCCGCGGCCCTCCTGGACCTCGGCTCGATCGACGAGCTGACCACCTGGGAACGACTCGACGACGGCACACTCCGCGTCGGTGCGGGGGTTCCGTACGTACGCATCATCGCCGAGCTGGGTGCGGAGTTGCCCGGAATCGCTCAGGCGTCGCGCACCGTTGGATCACCTCAGATCCGCAATCGCGGCACCGTGGGAGGCAATCTCGGGGGTGCGTCACCCGCCGGAGATCTCCACGCGCCGCTCCTCGCTGCCGGAGCGACCATCGAGGTCGAATCCGCAGCGCGGGGCACGCGGATGATTCCCGCGACCGAGTTCTACGTGGGTGTGAAGCGGCACCGCTGCGAACCCGACGAACTGATCAGGGCCTTCCACGTCGCGCCCGCGGCCGGACCCCAGTACTTCTCGAAAATCGGCACCCGCAATGCGATGGTGATCGCGGTCTGCTCGTTCTCGATCGCGCTGTTCCCGGCGGAGCAGCGGGTGGGCACCGGGCTCGGATCGGCCGCGCCGACCCCCAGGCGGGCCTACGAGGCCGAGCGATTCCTGGCGAACGAACTCGACTGGACAGGCCCACTCGACGAGCGCGTCGTCAGTCGTTTCGGTGAATTGGTAGCCGACGCAGCGAGCCCGATCGACGACGTTCGCGGTACGGCGAACTACCGCAAACATGCACTGGCGGTCATGGCGAAACGAACACTCGGCTGGTCATGGAAAGACCTCGGCGACAACGGAAAGGCGGCATAGGACATGCGCGTCACATGCACGGTCAACGGTAGAGAACTCGAAGCCGACGACGTCTGGGAAGGCGAAAGTCTGCTCTTCCTCCTGCGAGAGCGAATGGGGCTGCCCGGATCGAAGAATGCCTGCGAACAAGGCGAATGTGGATCATGCACGGTCTACCTCGACGGTGTGCCCGCCTGCGCTTGTCTGGTAGCGGCGGGGCAAGTCGAGGGCCGGCAGATTCGCACGGTCGAGGGACTCGCCGACGGCGACACACTGGATCCGATGCAGGAGGCATTCGTCGAATGCGGTGCAGTGCAGTGTGGTTTCTGCACTCCGGGCCTCGTCGTTCAAGCGCACGATCTGGTCGAGCGCGTCCCGAACCCGTCCGATGCAGAAATTCGCGAATCACTCGCCGGCAATCTGTGCCGCTGTACCGGTTACGAGAAAATCCTCGACGCAGTACGGCTCGCCGCAGCCCGTAAAGCCGGGGCACCAGAACAGAAGGCAGACGCACGATGACCCGACAGATCGTTCACAACGCCTACATCGCACCCATCGTCGGTCACGAAATCCCTCGCGGCTACGTGATCGTCGAGGACGGCATCATCTCGGCGCTCGGAGCCGGGCCTGCACCTCGCCTAGAGGGTGCCGAATCGATCGACGCCGCCGGGGGCCTGCTCACTCCGGGTCTGGTGAACACACACCACCACCTGTACCAATGGGCCTCGCAGGGTGTCGCCAAGGACAACACGCTGTTCGAGTGGCTCGTCGCCCTCTACAAGCCGTGGTCGAAAATGGACGCCGAAGTGGTCGGTGGCGCTGCGGCAGCCGGCCTTGCCTGGCTCGCACTGTCGGGCTGTACGACCACAACGGATCACCACTACATCTTCCCCAAGGGACGAGGCGATCTTTTCGCGGCCGAGATCGACGCAGCCCGGCGGATCGGTGTTCGTTTCCAGCCGTGCCGCGGATCCATGGACAGGGGGGTGTCCGACGGGGGTCTGCCGCCCGACGAGGTGGTCGAAAGCCTCGACGACATTCTCACCGCGACATCAGATGCGATCGACACCTACCACGACCCGTCGTTCGGATCGATGCTGCGCATCGCGGTTGCGCCGTGCTCGCCGTTTTCCATCAGCAAGGACCTGCTCGTCGAATCGGCGGCACTGGCCCGAGCGAAGGGCGTCCGGTTGCACACGCACCTCTCGGAAACGTTGGACGAGGAAGAGCACTGCTTGGCGCAAATGGGCTGCACACCGGTTCAATACATGGAACAGGTCGGCTGGCTCGGTGGGGACGTGTGGTTCGCCCACGCGGTTCACCTGCACGACAAAGACATCGCCACGATGGCGGCCACGGGTACGGGCGTCGCACATTGCCCGAGCTCGAACGCCCGCCTCGGCGCAGGTATAGCCCGAGTGTCGGACCTGCTCGCGGCCGGAGCGCCGGTCGGGCTGGGGGTGGACGGAAGCGCGTCCGCCGAGATGGTGCCGCTGGCCGGCGAGATACGGCAGGCGATGTACATGCAGCGGGTGAAGTACGGACCCACGGCTCTGTCCGCGCGGCAGGCACTCGAAATCGCAACTCTCGGCGGGGCAACGGTGCTCGGCCGACACGACGAAATCGGTTCCATCGAGATCGGCAAGGTCGCGGACCTGGCGCTGTGGAAGACCGACGGGTTCTTCGGCGCCGTCGACGACCCCATCGTCGCTCTGGCCTACGGGCGCACGCCACCGCTGGCGCGGCTCATGGTGGGAGGGCGGACGATCGTCGACAACGAGGTGCTCGTCAGCGTCGATCAAGAGTCCGTTGCCAAGGAGGGTGCCGACGCGCACCGCCGTCTGATGGCACTGGCCGAGGACGTGCTGTGAGCGCGCCGACCCGAGCCCCGAAAGACATCGCGGCACCCGGCCGCGGCCGCGTCGGCGACAGTCCGCTGCGTCCGGACGGCAACCTGAAGGTCAAGGGGGAGTTCGCCTATTCGTCCGATCTGTTCGTCGACGGGATGCTGTGGGGCGCGACCCTGCGCAGTCCACATCCGCGAGCGCGCATCGTATCCGTCGACATCTCCCAGGCACTGGCTACTCCGGGCGTCGAGGCAGTTCTGACCCACGAGGACGTTCCGGGTCGGAATTGTTTCGGGCTGGACCACACGTGGGACCAACCAGTGCTGGCCTTCGACGAGGTACGTCACGAAGGTGAACCCATTGTCCTCGTCGCTGCCGACCATCCAGAAACCGCACGCCGCGCAATGGAAA
>NZ_JBAWFH010000025.1:0-2238 GCF_049591685.1 Rhodococcus sp. (in: high G+C Gram-positive bacteria)
GCCTGGAGGCGGGCGGAGTACTCGACGTCGGTGAACGTGATCGGCGTGCTGTTGGGCAAGTCGACGTATTCGGCGAGTCCCGGGGCATGATCCGTTCCGACCGCGCTGGTCCATTTCGGCCTGGCCGAATGTCCGGCATGGTGGTCGTTTTCGTTCATCGGTACCCCCTTTCGGTGCAGTGCGGGCGATCGGCGACCAACCCGTAACACTTTGCAGATTGTTGACAATCAGGCTAGACGCAAGAGTTGAACAGCAGCAAGGGAATTCGTGTTACTTCTGCGTTGCGGATGTTGCGTTATGACGCGGCCCGGCTCAGCCCGGTTCGGCGTACACAGCGGCATTCTCCGCCGCAGCTTCGTCACGCATCGACTGAGTCAGATCATGCACCGCGGTATCCATATGCTCGTGCAAGCCGGCTTCCAATGCGTTCCAATCGTTACCGAGAAGAAGATCCACAAGCAGCTGATGTTCTTCGACCAGCGCTTCCGGCCGGTAGTACGCCGTTTCCAGATTGGCCATGCAGATACGCGCCTCGGCCGCCAGTGTTGCGTACATCCGCGCCATCCGGCTGTTCGACGTGGCCGACACCAGGGCCGTGTGGAACGCCAGATCGCGTTCGGCCAGACCCAACCAATCCGCGCGGTCGATGAACGGTTGCATCTGGTCGACGATCGCGGACAGCTCCGAGGCCGTTGCCGTCAACAACTCCTTGTCACCGTGCACCAGCGTCCATGCAGCACCGACCTCGATCGCGGCACGGGCGTCGTAGATTTCGGCGACGTCGTCGATACTGAGTTCGACGACGAAGACGCCCCTGTTGCGGTAACTGACGAGCAAACCCTCCTGGTTGAGCCGCTGCAACGCTTCGCGCACGGGCCCACGCGAAATTTCGAGCTCGGCCGCCACGTTCGCCTCGTTGACCTGCTCACCGGGCGCGTAGGAGCCGTCGATGATGCGATCGCGGATCTGGTCCGCGATGACCATCGACGTGTTGCGAGCGTTCAACGGCGTCAACCTTCGCGAGCGTGCCATTGGCTTTCCTCCTGCTTGGAACGTGCTCATCGAACTGCGGACCACTGCGTCGAGATGTGAGGCATCACGATCTTGGAATGGCGAAGTACTTGTATTCGAGAAATTCGTCGATCCCCACCTTGCCGCCCTCTCGTCCGAGGCCCGATTGTTTGACCCCGCCAAAGGGCGCAGCCGGGTTGGACACCAGCCCGGTATTGAGCCCCACCATCCCGACTTCGAGCCGGTCCCCCATCCGCAGCGCACGGTCGATGTCCTGGGTGAACACATATCCGACGAGACCCCACTCGGTGTCGTTGGCCAGTGCGATCACCTCGTCCTCGGTGTCGTACGGGACTACGGCGGCGACGGGACCGAAGATTTCGGTGGACATCAGTTCCGACGCCGGATCGACCGAGTGGAGCACCGTCGGCGGGTAGAAGTAACCGGGCCCCTCGGTTTCGCTACCACCCACAACGGCTTTCGCGCCGCGAGCGAGTGCGTCGTCCACGAGGTGCTGGACCTTCGCGCGGCCGTCCTGATCGATGAGTGGTCCGACCTCCACCCCGTCCGCGCTTCCCGCGCCCACCTTCAAGTCCCCCATGCGGGCTCCGAGCTTTTCGGCGAACTCGGTCGCCACCGGGCGGTGCACGAAGAAGCGGTTCGCGGCGGTACATGCCTCCCCCATGTTGCGCATCTTGGCCACCATGGCGCCGTCGACTGCTCGATCGATATCGGCGCCCTCGGCGACGATGAAGGGAGCGTTGCCTCCGAGTTCCATCGACGTCCGCATCACGGTTGGAGCAGCCTGCGCCAGCAAGATCTTGCCCACTTCCGTAGATCCGGTGAAGCTGATCTTGCGAGCGACACCGCCGGCCATCCACGAACCGACCACGCCGGCCGCATCCGTGGTCGGCACGACGTTGACGACGCCCTCGGGAACACCCGCTTCGGCAAGGATCCCCGCCAGCGCAAGTGCCGTCAACGGCGTCTGCTCGGCCGGTTTGAACACGACGGTGCAGCCGGCCGCCAACGCCGGTCCGATCTTTCGGGTTCCCATCGCAAGGGGGAAGTTCCACGGTGTGACGAGGATGCAGGGGCCGACGGGTGCTCGCGTCACGATGATGCGATTCTTCCCGTCACCGGTGAGAGTGTGATCCCCCGAAATACGTACTGCTTCTTCGGAAAACCAACGGAAGAATTCGGCGCCGTACACGACCTCCCCACGGG
>NZ_JBAWFH010000026.1:0-14936 GCF_049591685.1 Rhodococcus sp. (in: high G+C Gram-positive bacteria)
CGATCAGCCTGCGGAACAGCGCAAGGTTCTCGTTCTCGAGGCTTGCGGTGATCGAGTCGCCGAACTTCATCACGCGCTGCGCGTTGACGTCGTCGACACTCGGAAGCTGCATCTCGGTGATGGGCTGACGCGTGGCGCGCTCGATCGCCTTGAGCAGGTGACGCTCCCGGGGCGCGACGAACAACAACGCCTCGCCGGCGCGACCAGCGCGACCGGTACGGCCGATGCGGTGGACGTACGACTCGGTGTCGTGCGGAATGTCGTAGTTGATGACGTGCGAGATGCGATCGACGTCGAGACCACGCGCCGCGACGTCGGTGGCGACCAAGACGTCGATGGCACCGCTCTTGAGCTGGCCGATGGTCCGCTCGCGCTGGGCCTGGACGATGTCACCGTTGATCGCTGCTGCAGAGAATCCCCGTGCCCGCAACTTCTCCGCGAGTTCCTCGGTGGCCTGCTTGGTGCGAACGAACATGATCATGGCCTCGAACTCTTCGACCTCGAAGATCCGAGTGAGCGCCTCGAGCTTGCGCTGATGAGCCACCTGCACGTAACGCTGGGTGATGTTGGGTGCCGTCGACGTCTTGGTCTTGACCGTGATCTCGACCGGATCGTGCAGGTACTGCTTGGAGATCTTGCGGATCGCCGGCGGCATGGTGGCGGAGAACAACGCCACCTGCTTGTACTCGGGAGTGTCGGAGAGGATGCGTTCGACGTCCTCCTGGAACCCCATCTTGAGCATCTCGTCGGCCTCATCGAGCACCAGGTACTCGAGCTGGGACAGATCGAGCGTGCCCTTCTCCAAGTGGTCGATGACGCGACCCGGAGTACCGACGATGATCTGCGCGCCCTTGCGCAAGCCGGACAACTGAATGCCGTAGGCCTGGCCACCGTAGATCGGCAGGATGTGCAGACCCGGAATGTTGGCGGCGTACTTGCCGAACGCCTCGGCCACCTGCAGTGCGAGCTCGCGCGTCGGTGCCAGCACCAACGCCTGCGGGACGCGGCGGGAGACGTCGAGACGAGAGAGAATCGGTACCGCGAACGCGGCAGTCTTGCCCGTTCCGGTTTGCGCGAGACCGACGACATCGCTTCCGCTCATCAACGGTGGAATGGTGGCGGCCTGGATGGGCGACGGGGTCTCGTAGCCGACATCGCGCAGAGCCTTCAGGACCCTCTCGTCGATTCCGAGGTCGGCAAACGTCAACTGCTCACGCTCTTCCGCGGGTGCCGAAGTCGGGCCGGCAGCCGAATGTGCGGTCACGGCGTCTGGGGTCACGGCGGCGTCCTGATCTGGCTCTGTTGTGCTCATATACAGCCGAGTTTAGTCCCTGTCACTGCTCGAGCAGGACGGAGTGCCGGAAACTTCGTGGACAAGCTTGCCAGCCGGTCGATCGGAGGGTGACCGAACAGACACCGCACTGTCGAAATCGACCCACGCAACAGTTAAGGTGCACGACGAGTCACACATAACTCCGCAGGACGAGTCGAAATTTCGCAAACCGGACAACCATCGGTAGTGCAACCCGACCCCGAATGTGATGAAATGCACACCTGTTACGTCATTTTCCCGGAGGGGTTCTACAGTGCGCGAATATTCTGTGCCGGCTTCATTCACAATTCCCGACGATGCGTCGATGGCCGATACCGTCTTCCGGTACGAGAAGGAGTCCCCGAACGTCGTCCCGTTCCAGCGGCTGATCGGCGGGAGGTGGACGGACGTCACCGCAGCACAGTTCGCTCGCGAGGTCGCAGCCGTGGCCAAGGGCTTCATCGCCTCGGGTGTCGAGCTCGGCGACCGAGTCGCAATTCTCTCGGCCACCCGTTACGAATGGGTGCTGCTCGACTACGCCATCTGGACCGCAGGCGGCTGCACCGTCGCGATCTACGAGACCTCCGCGCCCGATCAGGCGCAGTGGATCCTCGAGGACTCTGCCACGAAGCTGCTGGTCGTCGAGACGCCGCAGCACGCCGAGGCCCTCAAGGAGGTCACCGAAGGCGCCGCCGATCTGCGTGAGGTACTGCAGATCGACGCAGGCGCCATCGACGAACTGACCACCCGCGGCGCGAACGTCACCGACGAGGATCTGGACGCACGTCGCCACCAGGTCACTGCGTCCACTCCCGCGACACTGATCTACACCTCGGGCACCACGGGCCGCCCCAAAGGCGTGCAGCTCACCCACGCCAACTTCTACGCAGAGGTCCAGGCGACACAGATCGCCCTGCACGACTCGATGAAGGAAGGCAATCGCACCCTGATGTTCCTTCCGATGGCGCACGTGTTCGCGCGCGCCATCTCGTTCGGAGCGTTCGAGTCGAAGGCCACCGTCGGACACACCTCCGATGTCACCACGCTGCTCGATCAGTTCGCCAGCTTCAAGCCCGACTTCATCCTGTCGGTACCGCGTGTGTTCGAGAAGGTCTACAACTCCGCCAAGCAGAAGGCGCACGACGGCGGCAAGGGCAGCATCTTCGACAAGGCCGCAGCCACCGCCATCGAGTGGAGCGAGGCGCAGGACAAGGGCGGCGCCGGCCTCGTGCTGAATGTCAAGCACAAGGTGTTCGACAAGCTCGTCTACTCGAAGCTCCGCGCTGCGCTCGGCGGCAACTGCGATCGCGCCGTCGCCGGTGGCGCCGCCCTCGGTGCCCGACTCGGCCACTTCTTCCGCGGTGTCGGCATCCCCGTCTACGAGGGCTACGGCCTCACCGAGACGAGCGCAGCCGTCACCGTCAACACCACGGCGGAACAGCGCATCGGCAGCGTCGGGAAGCCGATCAACGGCCACTCGGCCAAGATCGCCGAGGACGGGGAGCTGCTCGTCAAGGGACCGGTCGTGTTCAGCGGCTACTGGCACAACGACAAGGCGACCGCCGAGTCCATCATCGACGGCTGGTTCCACACCGGCGACCTGGGAAGCATCGACCAGGACGGATACGTCTCGATCACCGGCCGCAAGAAGGAAATCATCGTCACCGCGGGCGGCAAGAACGTCGCACCCGCAGTGCTCGAAGATGCCCTCCGCGCAAACGCACTGATCAGTCAGTGCCTCGTGGTCGGCGACGCGAAGCCTTTCATCGGCGCGCTCATCACCCTCGACCCGGAAGCCCTCCCGGGTTGGAAGGAACGTAACGGCGTCGCCGAGAACGTCGCGTTCGAAGAACTGAAGAAGAACGCCGACCTCGTAGCCGAGATCGACAAGGCCGTCGCCGACGCCAACAAGAAGGTGTCCAAGGCCGAGCAGATCAAGAAGTACAAGATCCTCGAGAACGACTTCACCGTCGAGACCGGTGAGCTCACTCCCACGATGAAGCTCAAGCGCAACATCATCCACCAGGAGCGCAGCTCGGAGATCGAGTCGATCTACAGCTAGTCCGTCCTTGCCCGCCGAGATCGAGGTTGCGTCAGGAAATCCACGGAAATCCCTACGCAACCTCGATCTCGGCGGAGCGGGAGGTCACACGTGGGTGAGCAGGAATTCTGCGGCCGCCAGCGACACCGTGCGGTGCACCTTCTCGTGCAGCAGGTCGTGGCCCGCATGTTCGAACTCCCGCAACGACGCTCCGGGCACCGACGGTATCCACGAGCGAACAGCGTCGATGGGCGCCATCCGGTCGTCGACACCGTGCAGCGCCAGCAGCGGGATGGTCGCATCGTTCAGGTCGGTCGCCTTGCCCGTCGTCGACTTCGGCGTGCCGCACAGAACTGCGGAGCCGAACCCGCTCGGGTTCTTGCCGAGAGCCGCGATGGCCGTCGCAGCTCCGAGTGAGTGACCCATCAGTGCCACCGGCACGCCAGAGCGTTCCGACCTTGCGATGTCCGCCAACTGCAGCGCGTTGTCGGCCAGGCCGTCGATCTGAGAGGCGTCGGACAGTTCGCCCTCGGTCAAGCCGTGGCCGACGTGATCGACCGCCCAGACGTCGATGTTCTCGTTGTTCATGATCCGCGCGAAGCGGTGGTAGTGGCCGCTGTTCTGGCCGAGACCGTGAAGAAAAACCAGCACTAGCTGCGGATGTGCTGTCGTCCACGAGCGGTAGTGGACGGCACCGGTGGCTCCCTCGAAAAACGGCATTCGACTATTTTGCCTGCTGCGTCTGCCCTCCGCTGCATTCACCTACAGTTGGGCGCGTGTTCCTACTGGACGACCGGGTCGTGTACAGCGCCAGTGACCTGTCGGCCGCAGCCGCGTGCGAGTACGCGATGCTCCGTTCCCTCGACGCGGTACTCGGCCGAATTGCCGCCGTGCGCGCCGAGCCGGACCCCATGCTCGAACGCACATCGGCACTCGGCCTCGCCCACGAAAAGCGTCAACTCGAAGCATTTGAGGCCCGGTACGGCGTGGGCGTGTCGATCATGCCGAGGCCGGAGCGTTCGCTCGTCGGACTCGCCGACGCCAATGCAGCGACCATCGAAACAGTCCTGTGGGGATACGACGTTCTCTACCAGGCAACCTTCTTCGACGGCCGCTTCCTCGGGTTCTGCGACTTCCTCGTCAGGGAAGGCACCCCCGCCGACCGAGGCGCGTACTCGGTGTACGACACCAAGCTGTCCCGACACGCACGAGTGCCCGCCCTCCTGCAGCTCGCCGCCTACGCCGACGCACTGCAGCGCGGCGGCATCGAGGTGTCGGATTCGCTGCATCTGATGTTGGGTGACGGCAGCACCACCGACCACGCGACGAAGAATCTTCTCCCCGTCTATCGCCGTCGCCGAGCCCATCTCGAGCAGATCCTCGACGAGCATGTCGCCGACGGCGACCCCGTCGACTGGGGCGACCCGCGGTACACCGCCTGCGGACGGTGCGACCAATGCGACGAGCAGGTCGTCGCGCGCGACGACCTGCTTCTCGTCGCGGGACTCACCGGCGGTCAACGAGCGCATCTGATCGACGCGGGCATCACCAGCACGGCAGAACTGGCTGCCTCCTCTGCGCCCGTGCCGAACCTCGCTGCGCGGGTGCACGACAACCTGCGGGCCCAGGCGACTCTGCAGATCGCACAAAGCCGAAGCGGCGCAACCGAATACGAGATATTCGACGCCGAGGCATTGGCATCGATTCCCGAACCGAACCCGGGCGACATCTTCTTCGACTTCGAAGGCGACCCCCTCTGGTCCGAACCGAACTCGCACGAATGGGGGCTCGAGTACCTCTTCGGCGTGCTCGACACGGACGGGGAGTTCACCCCGTTCTGGGCGCACGACCGCGCCGAGGAGCGCGCCGCCCTCGAAGCGTTCCTCGATTTCCTCGTGGCCCGCCGACGCGAATATCCCGGCATGCACGTCTACCACTACGCCGCCTACGAGAAGACGGCCTTGCTTCGGCTCGCGGGACGGTACGGCGTCGGCGAGGAGATCGTCGACAATCTGCTTCGCGAGAACGTCCTCGTCGACCTCTATCCTGTTGTTCGCGGGTCGCTCCGCATCGGCGAACGGTCGTACAGCATCAAGAAACTCGAGCCCCTGTACATGCCGACGGGGCGGATAAGCGACGTCACCAATGCCGCGGCGTCCATCGCCGAGTACGCACACTGGTGCGATCTTCGCGACGAGGGCCGCACCGACGAAGCAGCTGCCCTGTTGGCCGAAATTGCCGAATACAACCGGTACGACTGCGAATCGACGATCCGGCTGCGCGACTGGTTGCTCGCACGTGCAACGGAGGCGGGAGTCACTCCGCGGCAGGCCGCCGAGCTCGTTCCCGACACCGACGACCACGCGACACCGCTGGAAGAGTCACTGCGCGAGTTCGTCGGTACCGGACCAGCGGCCGACCGTACCGGCGTGCAACAGGCAGTCGCGCTGTACGGCGGTTCGATCGGCTACCACCGCCGTGAACGAAAACCATTCTGGTGGGCACACTTCGACCGCCTGCAGAGCCCCGTCGACGAGTGGCCCGAAACCCCGGACGTGATGACGGTGGAATCGGGCTGCATCGAATCGGTGTGGGCCAAGACAACACCGCGCCAGAAGTTGCTGCGCCGCCGTCTCCGCTTGAACGGGACCGTCGCGACCGGTCTGGACAGAAACGTCCGGCTGCTCTACGACCTGCCTGCGCCCGAAGGCCTCGATCAGCCGCACCCGAGCTACCGCGCATGCAGCAAGGCCGATGTGGTGGAACTGGGTGACAGCTACGTACTCGTCGACGAGAAGCTGGCGGCGGCCGCCGACCCGTACGACTCGCTGCCGATGGCGATCGCTCCCAACGCCCCGATACCGACGGCCAGCATGGAAGCGGCAATCGGCCGCGCATCCGAGGAGGTGCTCGCAGGACTACCGGATCTCCCGCACTGCGCCGTGGCCGACCTGACCTCGCGCTCGACACCGCGGACGATCTCCGGAGCGGGCCTGCCACCGGTGGTGGACGGCAATTACACCGAAGCGATCACCACTGCGCTGCTCGATCTGGACCACTCCTACCTGGCCGTCCAGGGCCCACCGGGAACCGGGAAAACGTACACCGCAGCAGCCGTCATCACCCGCCTGATTCTGGAGCACGGTTGGCGAATCGGCGTTGTCGCGCAATCACATTCGGTCATCGAGAACCTACTGCAGGGCATCGCACAAGCCGGTGTGCCCACCGAGCAGATCGGGAAGAAGAAGGCACCCGACGGGCTCACCGACCTGAAGGAAGCCGAGTATCCATCGTTCGTCGCGGACGCCGCCGACGGGTGCGTCATCGGCGGAACCGCGTGGGATTTCTCGCACGCGACCCGGGTGGTGCCGGGTTCTCTCGACCTGCTCGTCATCGACGAAGCCGGACAGTTCTCGCTGGCCAACACCATCGCCGTCGCCGGCTCGGCCCGCACTCTGCTTCTGCTCGGCGACCCGCAGCAGCTGCCGCAGGTCAGCCAGGGCACCCACCCCGAGCCCGTCGACGAATCTGCGCTGGGATGGCTCGCCGCCGGCCATGGAGCCCTGCCGACCGACCGCGGGTACTTCCTCAGCCGCACCTGGCGCATGCATCCCGCGCTGTGCGCACCGGTCTCTGCTCTGTCCTACGAGGGCAAGCTGTTCTCGAACGAGGACGCGACCGACAAACGGGTGCTCGACGGCCTGCCACCGGGACTGCACACCGTCACCATCGAGCACCACGACAACACCACCGAGTCACCCGAAGAAGCCGAGGAGATTCGTCGGCAGATCGAGAAGCTCATCGGTCTGCCGTGGACCGACCCCGACACTCACCACGGCGTCCGGGGACTCGAACCCGCGGACTTCCTCGTCGTCGCACCGTACAACGCCCAGGTGGCACTGATCCGCGAACACCTCGACAACGCCGGCCTCGGCGACGTGCTCGTCGGCACCGTCGACAAGTTCCAGGGTCGGCAGGCACCGATTTCGATCGTGTCGATGACGGCCTCGAACCTCGCCGCATCTCCCCGCGGCGCAGGCTTCCTGCTGTCACGAAACAGGCTGAACGTCGCCATCTCTCGCGGTCAGTGGGCGGCCATCATCGTCCACGCGCGAACGCTGACCCACTACCTCCCCGCCACCCCGGACGGCCTGGACACGCTCGGAGCGTTTCTGGCTCTGACCGATTCGCACGCGCACTAGCCGAAGTTCCTGCCCTCGCCGCGGTAGGTGGGAAGGGTGGTGACGCCTCCGTCGGCCTCGACGATGTGCACCGCGTCGAAGCGTTCGCATACCTCCCCGGCCTTCGCGTGGCGGAACCACACGCGATCACCGACAGCCGCGCCGCGCGAGGAAACCGGCGTCTGAACTTCGCCTGCACCCTCGTTGCGCAGCAGCCGAAGACCGCCTCGCACGACCCCCACGCCTCCCGACGGGGCAACCGACAGGGCAACCGGCGACGGCGACCGCGACGCCGACGCAGGTCCCGACGCGATGTAGCCGCCGCCGAATGCAGTGGCGATCGACGGCGTCGGGGTACGAACGACGGACAGCGCGAAGTACAGCGCCGGCACCGGGGTGAACGCGCGGTACCCGTCGAACAGCGTGGGTGCGAACAGTCCTGAACCCGCCGTCACCTCGGTGACCGCGGCGTCGGCCGAGCTGACCTCGAGGGACCCCGTACCGCCACTGTTGACGATGGACAACGGGCCGACGACACCGGTGACCGCGTCGACCACGGCCGTGCGGCGCGTTCGCAGTTCCGACGCCGACAGCTTCTTCATCCACTCGACCGCACGGCTCGAGTCGGGTAGCCCGGCGATCTGCGCCTCGTAGAACATGACGCCCACGACCGCGAACCCACGGTTCTTCGCTTCGCGCGCGAACTCGGCGATCCGGTCGGGGCGACGCAGCGGCGACCTCCGGACACCCAGGTGCAACGGCCCCATGCGCAGGGAGGCGTCGACGTCGATACAGATGCGTGGACGAATGCTCGCCGATCCGGCAACGTCGCGAAGCAGATCTAAATGGGCAAGGTCGTCGACCATGAACGTGATGCGCTCGGTCAGCGCCCGACTCTGCGTGATCGCGGTGAGCGCTGCGCGGTCCACCGTCGGATACCCCATCAACACATCGCGCGCACCGTGCTCGGCAAGCCAGATCGCCTCGCGCGGTGAGTACGTCATCAGTCCGGCGAACCCGTCCGCGGCCGTCAACTCGGCACCCAGAACGCGCGCCAGCACACCCCGGACGCGCACCGATTTGCTCGCGACCCGCACCGGCAGTCCGCCCGCCCGCCGAACGAGAGCCGCCGCATTGGCGTCGAGGGCAGCTGCGTCGACCGCAGCGAACGGTGGCTCGAAACCCCTCGTGGCCTCGTCGATACGCGCCAGCGCATCGGATCCCGTCATCGAACGCTCACGGCTTTGCCCGCGATGATCCCGGACAGGTCGTCGAGCGCTGCAATGACGGCAATGTCGTCGCGGTCGACGAGCCACCGCAGGATCAACCCGTCGACCGTGGCCATGCCGAAGCGTGCAACCGAATCGATCGGTTCCATCCATCGCGTACCGGTGTGCTCGGCGCACGCTTCGAAAAACGCGTACGCCTCGGAGTCACGAATGCGGTACTGGCCGCCCGCCAGTGCAGCAGCGGGTGCGGAGCCGAGCGCTCGATGGCGAAGGAGGTAGGTCTTGATCTCGTACGACAGCAACTGGCGGTCCGCCGTGCTCTGCACCAGAGGCCAAATGGCACTGAGCCCGCTGTGCACCAACTCACGAAGACCACGGGGACCGTCGAGATCCCGCGTCCGCACCGCGGTGGAGAATGCGTGATGCAGGGCGCCGGTGACGTCGACGATCAGCCCCTCGCCCATGGCTGTGACCAGTACCTCCTTCGATTCGAAGCAGTAGTACACCGCGCCGCGAGCCACGCCTGCTTCCTCGGCAACGCCGCGAACCGTCAACCCTTCGATACCGACACGTTCGGCGAGATTCAAGGCAGCCTGCACCAGCTGGGCACGTCGCGTGTCGACCGGCAGCCGCGTCTGCATAATTCGATCGTAGGCGCGCAGCCGCGAAGGCGGAACGACATTGACCGTGTCGGCGGCACCCATTCATAGTTGATCGATGACGGGGCTTGCATGGCAGAACTGGGCAAGAAATCAGACGGCGTATCCCACCGAGGTGGCAATGCCGCGGAGCGTTCCGGACGTGCAGCACGACCTCGCGCGGGCCCCGGGGGCCGTCAAAGCCGTCGGAGCCGGGCATTCGTTCACCTCGATCGCGGTCACCGACGGAATGCAGATGAGCCTCGATCACCTGCGCGGCATCGAATCCGTCGAGAGTGCACCCGACGGATCTGCACTCGTGACGGTGCTTGCGGGTACCCGGCTGCGCGAGCTGACGGCAGCCCTGTGGGATCTCGGGCTGGCCATGACCAACCTCGGAGACATCGACTCACAGTCCGTCGCCGGCGCCATCTCGACCGGTACGCACGGAACGGGCGCGCAGTTCGGCGGGATCGCAACCCAGGTGCGTGCCCTGGAGATGGTGACCGCAGATTCCGGGGTCGTGACCTGCTCGCGGGAGACGCGCCCCGAGGTGTTCGACGCCGCGCGCATCGGGCTCGGCGCTCTCGGCATCGTCACCCGGGTGACGCTGCACTGCGTGCCGGCATTCCTTCTGCGCGCGGAGGAAGCGCCCGCGACGTTGACCGGCACGCTGGCGGACATCGACGGGGCGGTGTCTGCGGTCGACCACTTCGAGTTCTACTGGTTTCCGCACACCGACCGCGTGCTCACCAAACGCAACACTCGGCTACCGGTCGACGCCCCTCTCGCTCCGCTCGGTCGAGTCCGGGCATTCGTCGACGACGAACTGTTGTCCAACACAGCATTCGGGGCGATCAATCGCATCGTCACCGAGTTTCCCGGGATCATTCCCCGGGTGAACGCGCTGTCCGCACGGGCGCTGTCCGCACGGCAGTTCACCGATCGCAGCCACCGCGTGTTCGCATCCTCGCGGACGGTCCGGTTTCGAGAGATGGAGTACGCGGTGCCCGCGGAGTCGATCACCTACGTGCTGCACGAGGTCGATCGCTGGTTGGAGTCGTCGCGGGTGTTCATCGCGTTTCCCGTCGAGGTGCGTTTCGCCGCAGCCGACGACATCTGGCTGTCCACCGCGTACGGGCGCGACACCGCGTACATCGCCGTGCACCAATATCACCGCAGAGATCACCGAGCTTATTTCAACGCGGTCGAGTCGATCGCTCTCAGCGTCGGCGGACGGCCGCACTGGGGCAAGCTGCACTCGCTGGGTTCGGTGGATCTCGCCGACAGCTATCCGCACTTCGAGGACTTCCGGGCAGTACGAAACGAACTCGATCCCGGCCGAGTGTTCGACAACGAGTATCTGCAAGGAGTGCTGGGCGAATGAAGGGAAGCTAGAGGTAGCGGTCGACCAGTGCTCCGACGAGTCCGAACGCGGCGGTGTCGGGCACCTCGAACTTGGAGACCGTGCCGCTGACGAATGCGTGCCATGCCGATCCGGCGTCGGATCCGATGTTCGACACGACGAGCGCGGTACCAACGTAGATGCCGGGGAAGTGCTTGCTCGCCAAGTTCTCGTTGTGCGCGGCGGCGGCGAGGAGCTCCTCGGCGCGGCTGCGGTCGATGTCGTCGCCCATTCCGGCGAGCAGTTCGTGCTGCTGTCGGATCGAGCATCCTGATCCATCTCGCGGCATCGGGTCGCTGGCAAGGAGGGTCACGCTGAGCACGGTGACGCCCCTACCCTGCAGTTCGACGGCGATGGCGTGGGCGAGGACACCTCCGAAGGCAAGCCCCAGGAGGTGAACGGGGCCGGCTGTGGCCACCACGAGGATGTCGTCGGCGTAGCGCGCGGCGAGCGCGCCGATGGACACCGCCCGTTCTCCTGCGCCGGCGATCTGAACGCCGTACACGGGGTGATCGAACCCGATGTGCTCGGCCAGCGCTGCGTAGCGCGACGCCAGCCCGTCGATCGGGTGAATGCAAAACACCGGGGCCGAGGCGCCGGAGGCACGGATGGGCACGATGGTCGGTGCTACGACATCGGAGGCAGACCGATCGACGATGTCCGGGGCAGACAGATGCAGCGCGTTGAAATGCGTCGAATCGGTGATGACGGTCATGGAAAGAGCCCTCCGGGTCGAATCCTCGTGGTTCTTCGGTTTTGCGCCCACTGGGGAATATGTCGTCGAGTCCCGCGCCCGTGTTACCTACATCTCACAGCGTGTTTTCGAAGTACCTCCCCGGTTGGCGCACACTGGTGCCATGAAGAAGGCATTCGCCGGCATCATCGCCGCGGCAGTGATCATCGGCGTCGGCGAACTTGTCTCCGTCCCGTTCGGCAGTGGCTCCAGCCCGTTCGTGGCGGTCGGTTCCGCGGTCGTCGACAACACCCCCGAAGCCGTCCGCGACTGGGCCATCGACACCTTCGGTACGTCCGACAAAGCAGCATTGTTCGTGGGGATGGCGTTGGTCATCGGGTTGATCGCCGCAGGCGCCGGCCTGCTGCGGCGGCCCCGCGGGGCGATCCTGTTCGCCGTCCTCGGCGTTGTCGGTGTGCTCGCCGCCGTCACTCGATCCACCGCGTCGCCGCTGGCCGCGCTCCCCACCATCCTCGGCGTCGCTGCGGGCATCGTCGTCCTCCACGCGCTGCTCCGAACGACCGATCCCACGCACCCGACCGAATCCGAAAGCATGAGCAGGCGCAGCTTTCTGGGCCTCGCGGTGGCCGCAGGATTCGTCGCCGTCGCGGCAGGAACCGCGGGGCGCATGCTCGGGCAGGCACGCAGTGTCACCGCCAACCGCCTCGGATTCCTCCTGCCGACACCGACGCCTCAGCCGCCTATCCCGGCAGGCGCCGACCTCGGCATCGACGGCCTCGCCTCGTACGTCACCTCGAACGAGGACTTTTACCGCATCGACACCGCGCTCGTGGTGCCGCAGGTGCCGTCGGACACGTGGTCGCTGCGCATCCACGGCATGGTGGACCGCGAAATGGAGATTACGTTCGACGACCTCGCGTCGCGTGAAGCGGTCGAACGCACCGTGACCCTGACGTGCGTGTCGAACATCGTCGGCGGTGACCTCGTCGGCAACGCCACCTGGATCGGCTACCCGTTGAAAGATTTACTCGACGAGGCGGGCATCCAAGAAGGTGCCGATATGGTGCTCTCGTCGAGCCACGACGCGTTCACCGCGGGAACGCCGCTCGAAGCGCTACTCGACGGCCGCGACGCACTCCTCGCCGTCGGAATGAACGGCCAACCGCTCCCCGTCGAGCACGGCTACCCGGCCAGGCTCGTCGTGCCCGGGCTGTACGGCTACGTCTCCGCGACGAAGTGGGTCACCGATCTCGAGGTGACGCGATTCGACAGGGCGACCGCGTACTGGACCGACCGCGGCTGGGGCGAACGCGGCCCGATCAAGACCGCTGCCCGCATCGATACCCCCGCATCCGGCTCCGACATCGACCCAGGGCCCGTCGTCATCGCCGGGGTGGCCTGGAAGCAGCACACCGGAATCTCCGCCGTCGACGTACAAATCGACGGCGGCGACTGGGTTCCGGCGAACCTCTCCGAGGAGTACTCGAAGGACACCTGGCGGCAATGGGCGCTCACATGGGATTTCACGCCCGGCGAGCACACGATCCGCGCGCGAGCCACCGACGCCGACGGTGAAATCCAGACGTCGATGACCGCCGACACCGTGCCCGACGGCGCCACCGGCTACCCGCAAGCTTTCGTCACCGTGCGGTGAACGACGCCTTGATCGAATTGTCGTAGAGAATCTCACGCTCGCGCTCCGTCAGCCCGAGCTGCTCGGCGAGCGCCGCGAAATTGTCGTCGACGTAGCCGCCGAAGTACGCCGGATCGTCGGAGCCCACGGTGACCATCAAGCCGCGTTCGATCATCTGGCGAATGGGGTGGTCGGTGAGGTCGGCGATCACCTTCAGTCGGACGTTCGAAAACGGACACACCGTCAACGGGATCTCCTCGTCGACGAGCCGGGTTATCAGCGCGTCGTCCTCGAGGCAGCGAACACCGTGATCGATGCGTTCGGCGCCCAGCAGATCCAGTGCCTCCCAGATGTATTCGGCCGGGCCCTCCTCGCCCGCATGAGCGACGACGTGCAAGCCCTCGGCGCGGGCCTTCGCGAACACATCGACGAACAGCGACGGCGGAAAGCCTGCCTCCGCCGAATCGAGGCCGAGGCCGATGATCGGCGCGTTCATCGCCAACAGGTCGTCGAACAGCTTGTTGGCTTCGGCGACAGGCTTGTCCCGCAGGATCGACGCGATCAGCCCGCTCGTCACCCCGAACTCACGCTCGCTCGACGCCGCTGCATCCGCCAAACCCTCGACCACCGCCTCCAGAGGAACACCACGCGAAGTGTGCGCCTGCGGATCGAAAAAGACCTCCGCATGCGTGACGCCGCCCTCCGCCGCCCGGCGGAAATACGCACGCGCGAGATCGGCAAAGTCCTCCGCCGTGCGAAGAACTGAGGTGTTGGCGTAATACAGATTCAAGAACGACTGAAGATCGGTGAACTCGTACAACCGCCGCAGCTCCTCGATATCGCTGTACGGCAACGCAATTGCATTGCGTTCGGCGAACTCGAAAATCTGCGGCGGCTCGAGCGATCCCTCGATGTGCATGTGAAGTTCGGCGAGGGGCTTGGTGGTCATCCCATGAATCTTACCGCCCCGAAATTTTCACCGACCGCTGTACGTCGCCTTCCCCGGACCGTTCTCCAGAAAACTCCTCACCGCTCCGCGAAGATCGTCGGTCTCGAACAACGCCCCCGACACGTCCGACGTGATCTCGTCCGCATGAGCAATACCGCCCGAACGCCACGCCGCCACAATCTTTTTCGTGGCAGCGTGAGCCACCGTCGGGCCCGCGGCCAACCGCTCGACCAGAGCGCGCGCCTCGGCGTCGACATCGGTGTGGACGGCGTTCACGACGCCCCACTCCTTCAGCGTCTCGGCGTCGTACAGATCACCGGTCATGACGAGTTCGCGCGCACGGCCCGAACCGGCTCGCTCGGCGAGACGCTGCGGTCCGCCCATCGACGGCGTCAGTCCGACAACGGTTTCGACCAAACCGAACCTGGCTTTCGGGCCCGCAAGAATGATGTCGCAGGCAAGAGAGATCTCGAACGCAGCCGTCAACGTCAACCCGTGCGCGGCGTAGACCACCGGACACGGCAAAGCCTCGAGCGGATGTGCGATGTCGGCGAACAGCTTTCGCCACAGGTCTGCGCCCTGCGCCGCAGACAAGCCGTCGAACACGCGGACATCGACGCCCGCGGAGTTGACCTTTCCCTCGCTGCGCAACAGCACCGCGCGAGGAGGATTCGCCGTCAGCTCGGCGATGTCCGCGGCCACGGCATCGAACATCGCCTGATCGAAAAGATTGAGTGGCCCGTGGTCGAAGGTGAGTACTGCAACCTCCGCACCGGCGTCCGTTGTATACCTGACGAGCGAAGTGGGGTGATCAGCCATGGCGTCAACAGTGCCATACGTGCTGCCCGGGGCAG
>NZ_JBAWFH010000027.1:0-5053 GCF_049591685.1 Rhodococcus sp. (in: high G+C Gram-positive bacteria)
CTCACTACTACCGCGAAGGCCGCATTGGCGACCACGTGGTGCGCGGCCCGCTGGTACTGGGTCACGAAGCCGCGGGTGTCATCGTCGGCGTCGGATCCGCGGTGGCGGACACGCGGATCGGTGAGCGGGTATCGATCGAGCCGCAGCGTCCGGATCCCACCAGCGCCCAATCGCGCGCGGGTCGATACAACCTGTGCCCGGCGATGGAATTCTTCGCGACGCCGCCCATCGACGGGGCGCTCGCCGAATACGTCGTCATTCAGTCGGTCTTCGCGCATTGGGTGCCGGATCAGATCACCGACGAGGCAGCCGCGTTGTTCGAACCCCTCTCGGTCGCAATCGCATCGGCACAGAAGGCACGCATCACCCCGGGATCGAGCGTGCTCATCGCCGGCGCCGGCCCCGTCGGTCTCGTCACGGCGCAGGTCGCCCGCGCATTCGGCGCGACGGAGGTCATCGTCAGCGACATCGACGAGTCGAGGCGCGTCAACGCGGCCACGTTCGGGGCGAGCAGATCCCTCGACCCGGCCGTCGACGACATCCGCTCCCTGGAGGTCGACGCGTTCATCGACGCCTCGGGTGCGCCGCGAGCCGTCGTCGACGGGATTCATGCCGTGCGGCCGGCCGGTACCGTCGTTCTGGTGGGTATGGGTGCATCCGACTATGCCCTGCCGATCTCGCGCATTCAGAACCGCGAAATCGTACTGACCGGCGTTTTTCGATACGCGAACACCTGGCCGATCGCGAGAGAACTCGTCGTGGCCGGGCTCGTCGACCTGAATTCGATGGTCACCGCGCGCTTCGATCTCGCACACGTCGAAGATGCCTTGAACGCGGACAGGGCTGCCGGAAGCATCAAAGCTGTTGTCGTACCCGGACTCACGGAGGAGATCGACGCATGAAGTTGAACTCGCACACCCTCGACGACTTCATCGAGGACGTGGAAGTGCCCACTTACGACCGGTCCGAGGTGACGGTCGGGATAGTGCACTTCGGTGTCGGAGGCTTTCACAGGGCGCATCAGGCCATGTACGTCGATCGTTTGCTTCAGCAGGGCGAGGCGCTGGAATGGGGTATCTGCGGCGTAGGCGTGCTGCCGAACGACCGAAAAATGAAGGAGGTCATGGACGCTCAGGACTGCCTGTACACCTTGACGCTCAGGCATCCCGACGGAACGTGGGACACCCGCGTCATCGGGTCCATCGTCGAGTACCTATTCGCGCCCGACGATGCCGAAGCCGTCATCGAGAAAATGGCCGCTGAGACCACCAGAATCGTCTCGCTCACCATCACCGAGGGCGGATACAACTTCTCGGCGACGACAGGCGAGTTCGACTCCGACAATCCCGCGATAGTCGCCGATCTCGAGGACGGCGCAGTTCCGTCGACCACGTTCGGACTGGTGACGGAAGCACTGGCGCGCCGCAAGGAGCGGGGCCTCAAGCCGTTCACGGTGATGTCGTGCGACAACATCGAGGGTAACGGCCACATGGCACAGTCGACGTTCGCGACGTTCGCGCGATTAAAGGATCCTGTTCTTGCCGAATGGATTTCGGCCGAGGGCGCGTTCCCGAACTCGATGGTGGACCGCATCACACCGGTCACCACACCCGAAGTCGTGCGAGGACTTGCCGAACGCTATGCCATCGACGACCACTGGCCCGTGGCAGGCGAGCCGTTCACGCAGTGGGTACTCGAAGACAAGTTCACGCTCGGCAGGCCACCCCTCGAGGACGTCGGCGTGCAGGTGGTCGACGACGTCACGCCGTACGAGCTGATGAAGCTTCGACTGCTCAACGCAAGCCATCAGGCCTTGGCCTACTTCGGCTATCTCAGTGGCTACCGTTTGGTGCACGAGGTCGCACAGGACACGCTGTTCTCGGAGTTCCTGCTGTCCTACATGGACAACGAGGCGACACCGACGCTGCAGCCCGTCCCCGGCATCGACTTGGACAACTACAAGAAGACCCTCATCGAACGGTTCTCGAACCCGGAGGTCCGGGATACCGTAGCTCGGCTGTGCGCGGAGTCGTCGGATCGAATTCCCAAGTGGCTGTTGCCTGTCATCCGGAAGAACCTCGAGACCGGTGGCGACATCACGCTGTCCACCGCCGTCGTCGCGAGCTGGGCGCGCTACGCGGAGGGCACAGACGAGCAGGGACAGCCCATCGAGATCATCGATCAGCTGAAAAACATCCTCGTCCCGCTGGCGCAGAAGCAGAAGGACGACCCGACCGCATTCATCGCCAACCGAGACGTGTTCGGCGACCTCGTCGACAACGAGCGATTCGTGGCGGAATACACCAAGCAGATGGAGTCACTGCACTCCGTGGGTGCGCGCGCGACCCTGCAGGCGCTCCGCGCCTAGTGGGGCCAGCAAGCGCTCCGCGCCTAGCGGCCACACCGCTCAGGTGGCCTACTTGCCGAACTCCGCCGTTCCGATGGTCCAGGCCTTGGCCTGATCACTGAGGGTGAAGCCGAGGCCCGGGCGGTCGGAGAGATACATTCTGCCGCCACGGGTTTCGAGGTGCTCGTTGAATGGCCTTCTGGCGACCGGTCAGGACCTCGGCATCGCTGATCGGGTTCTTCAGCGGCAGCGTGATCGACGAAAAGCTTTACGTGCGCAATACGATCGATTGACGCCTCGCCCGAGGCCAAGGCCAAGGCCGCAGCATCGGGAGCGGTGAGCCCGCTCGTGGGCTTGGGTGCTCTGAGTGTGGAATCGATGGACACTGCAGCGATCTCCCTAGAACGGCGATGGTGTGCTGGCTCACACGCTATAAGTGAAATCCATTCCAGTACAACATAATTTGTAGATGCTTCGATACAAGAAGAGCATCATTGTGGGTAGTCGCCCATCACTGTGGTGGTCCCAGAAGTGGCGTGGCGCTCTAGTCGACGAGGCGTTCGCCGGTGACGGTCGAGAACAAGTGGGTGCGCTCGGCCGCGTAGGACAGCGTGATCGTCTCGCCGCGGCGAGGCGGGGTCCGCCCGTCGGCACGCACGACGATGGGCTGCTTGGTCCCGTTGACGTCGGCCTGCCCGTAGACATAGGCGTCGGCGCCAAGCTCTTCGACAACGTCGATGGTGACTTCGAGGCCCGGGCCGGTCGTGAATTCGAGGTCCTCGGGTCGCACGCCGAGGGTCACCGAGGTTTCGCCGATACTCGCGACAGCGGCGCGCGGAACGGGGACGACCTCGCCGCCGAAACGGACTCCGCCGTCGACCAGCGGCAGTTCGAGAAGGTTCATGGCAGGCGATCCGATGAAACCGGCGACGAACACGTTGTTCGGGTGCTCGTACATACGGCGCGGAGTGTCGCACTGCTGCAACACTCCGTCCCTGAGAACGGCGACGCGGTCACCCATCGTCATGGCCTCGACCTGGTCGTGGGTCACGTAGACGGTGGTGGTCGCGAGACGCCGTTGCAACGCCGAGATCTGGGCGCGGGTTTGCACGCGCAGCTTGGCGTCGAGGTTCGACAGCGGCTCGTCCATGAGGAAGACCTGCGGCTTCCGGACGATCGCGCGGCCCATCGCGACCCGCTGGCGCTGACCGCCGGACAGTGCCTTGGGCTTGCGATCGAGAAACTTGGTGAGGTCGAGGATCTTCGCGGCATCCTCGACGCGACGCTTGATCTCGGCCTTGTCCTCACCTGCGATGCGCAGTCCGAAGCCCATGTTCTCCCCGACGGTCATGTGCGGGTAGAGCGCGTAATTCTGAAAGACCATGGCGATGTCGCGGTCCTTCGGCTGGAACTCGGTGACGTCGTTGCCGCCGATGGTGATTGCACCGCGGTCTACGTCTTCGAGGCCTGCCAGCATGCGGAGTGAGGTGGACTTGCCGCAGCCCGACGGTCCGACGAGTACGAGGAATTCGCCGTCCTCGATCGCGAGGTCGAGCTGGTCGACAGCGGGCTTGTCGCCGCCGGGGAAGAACTTGGTGACGTTCTCGAACGCAACTGTTGCCATGATGGGTGTGCTCCTTCACCGGCAGGAACGTGCCGGACGATCCGAATGGAGGTTTTGTTGTTCACGTATGCGAATGCAAGTCAAGATGATGACTTCATTTCGAAGTATGTACTAACGTGATGCGCAGCACAAGACTTTTCGACGAGGAGCGAGAAAACATGACACGGCTTTTGATCACCGGTGCCGCCGGAAACATGGGGAAGATGCTTCGACCGTTGCTGCGCAGACCGGATCGCACACTTCGGCTGTTCGACATCGCCGAGATCAGCAATATCGATTCCGCCACAGAGGAATTCGTTCAGGGGTCGGTCACCGACCGAGAGGCGGTGGCCCGCGCGGTCGAGGGCGTCGACGCCATCCTGCACCTGGGCGGACTGAGCACCGAGGATTCGTGGGCCAACATTCTGTCCGTGAATGTCGACGGAACGCAGGCGGTTTTCGAGGCCGCAGTCGCGCACGGAGTCACCCGTGTCGTCGCCGCGTCGAGTAATCACGCGGTGGGCTTTTGGACACACGACGAAGCAGGTGGCGAGGCCTTGGCCGGTGACATCGGGCCTCGTCCCGACGGCTTTTACGGCTGGTCGAAAGCTGCGGTCGAGGCATTGGGGAGGCTGTATCACGACCGTTTCGGCATCGACGTCGTGAACCTACGTATCGGATCGAGCTTCGCGAAGCCGCCGAACTACCGCGGCCTTGCCAGTTGGATGTCGCCGGCAGACACAGCGCGCCTCATCGAGGCATCACTGTCCGACAGCGCGAAGGGATTTCACACCGTGTGGGGGATCTCGAAGAACTCGCGGGCATGGTGGTCGGGTGCACAGGGTGAAGCAATCGGATACGAACCCCAGGATGATGCAGAACAGTTCGCGGAGGAGTTCCTCGCCGACCACGAGTGGACCTTCGCCGATCCCATCCTCCAGCGCGTCGGCGGCGCCTTCTGCGACCACCCCCTGGGCCAGCGCATGCACTGAGCAGGCGGTTCAGGGTTCGCCGGTTCGCCTGGGGTGAACGAATATCTGTTTCGGTCACCCCAGGGCCGCCTTCACCCCTCGTGCGCGCGTAATGACCGCCCACGGTAATTA
>NZ_JBAWFH010000028.1:0-36608 GCF_049591685.1 Rhodococcus sp. (in: high G+C Gram-positive bacteria)
CGCCATCGGCGCGCCCGGCGCGAGGCGCGCGAGCACCGCGGCCAGTTTCGCCCTCTCCCATCCCTCTACCTCGGGACCGGCGCTGACGACGAGCGCGTCGGCGTAGTCGACCTGGCCGACGACGACCTGGGCGACCGTTCTGTCGTCGTCCCCGCTCGCGACGATGCCGCGGTCGGCGAGCGCGTCGTCGCCGGTGGCGTCCGTCAGCCAGGTCGACGCGTCGAGGCAGGTGACGACGGCGTCGATGCGCACGTCACGGGACGCGGGGCCATCCACCTGTCCGACCACGTCTGCGACGACGACGTTCTCGACAGCCCAGCACAGCGCCTCGGGTTCGAGCGTCGGATCCATGGCGATGACGATGCGGTCGACGGTGCTGCGGGCGGCTAGTTTGCGCAGAAGCGGCAGCAGGTCTTCGCGGAGTGTGCACGAGACGCAGCCGTGCGCGAGTTCGAGCACGGTTTCGCGCGGCGGAGCGTCGGCCGTGTAGAGGGTGCGGCGAACCACTCCTTCGTACACCTGACGGAGGTCGTGCCTGACTGCCACGGTCCCCGGCGCGAGGAGCGAACCCACGACCGCGTCCATTGCGCCGGTCCAGCCCGACACGAGTACGAGCGGTGTACGACCGTCCACGAGATTCACGAGCACCCTTCTTTCGACAACGATTGTCATTCCCTGAAGAAGCACGCTACATTCGAACGATCGCTTTGTCGAAAATGATTGTCATAACAGCTAGAGAGGAGCGCGCATGTCCGCGCACTGCCAGGTGACGGGAAGGAAGCCGGGTTTCGGCAAGTCCGTCTCCCACTCCCACGTCAGGACCAGCCGCCGCTGGGATCCGAACATCCAGAAGAAGACGTACTTCGTGCCGAGCCTCGGCCGCCGGGTCACACTGACCCTGTCGGCGAAGGGCATCAAGACCATCGACCGTGACGGCATCGACGCAGTCGTCTCCAAGCTGACCGCCCGCGGGGAGAAGCTCTGATGGGGAAAAGCACGGACGTCCGTCCGATCATCAAGCTCAAGTCGACCGCAGGCACCGGTTACACCTATGTGACCAGGAAGAACCGGCGGAACAACCCCGACCGAATGGTCATGAAGAAGTACGACCCCGTCGTCCGCAAGCATGTCGATTTCCGTGAGGAGCGCTGAGATGGCCAAGAAATCGAAGATTGCCAAGAACGAGCAGCGCAAGGTCGTCGTCGCACGCTGGGCGGCGCGTCGCAGCGAGCTCAAGGAGACCATCCGCAGGCCTTCGACCTCCGATTCCGAGCGCGCGGAGGCCCAGACGGCACTGCAGCGTCTACCGCGCGACTCGAGTCCGGTACGATTGCGCAATCGTGACGCTGCGGATGGACGTCCGCGCGGCCACCTACGGAAATTTGGACTTTCTCGCATCAATGTTCGCGAGATGGCTCACCGCGGGGAGCTGCCAGGCGTCCACAAGTCGAGCTGGTAAGGAACAGGAACGAAGATGGCAGTAAAGAGAGCACCGTCGAAGAAGGTCCGCGCCGAAGCAGGCCGTCGACCGAAGAAGAACCCGTTGAATGCCGCCAAGGTCACCACGGTGGACTACAAGGACATCAACCTTCTTCGTCAGTTCATTTCCGACCGCGGCAAGATTCGTAGCCGCCGCGTCACCGGCCTCACGCCGCAGCAGCAGCGTCAGGTCGCCGTCGCGGTGAAGAACGCTCGTGAAATGGCTTTGCTGCCCTTCACCAGCCGCTGAAAACTTCTTGCCGGAAAGGCCACGCACTCCACCTGGAGTGCGTGGCCTTTCTGCATGAACACTAGAGTTTGGTCCGACTCCTCGCCCTGTCGATCAGAAACGAGACCCTGAGCTTCCATGTCCGGTGTTCTCGAAGGCTTCACCGTCATCTTCGTTGTCATCGCGCTCGGCTACATGCTGGCGCGCTTCGAAGTGCTCGGCGAGCACGGTCAATTCGTCCTCAGCCGGCTGGTGTTCTTCGTCGCGACCCCCGCCCTGCTGTTCGTCACCCTCGGAACGTCGGATCTGTCGGTCATTCTGTCCCCGATCCTCGTCGTCGCGGGCACGACGGCCCTACTCGTCGGCGCGCTGTACTTCATCATCGCCAAACTCGCGCTGAAGCGCGCGGTGCCGGAAGCGGCAATCGGCGGACTGTCCGCCTCGTACGTCAATGCCGCCAACCTCGGTATCCCCATCGCCGTCTTCGTACTCGGTGACGCCAACTTCGTCGCCCCGCTGTTGCTGTTCCAGGTCATGATCTACTCGCCGATGGCGCTGACGATTCTCGACCTGTCCACCAGGGGCGGGAAGGTTTCGATCAAGAACATCGTCGCGAGCCCGTTCAGGAACCCCATCGTCGTCGCCGGCGCCGCCGGTCTCGCCCTCTCGATCAGCGGCGTCGAGCTCCCCGAAGCTCTGATGCAGCCCTTCGATCTGGTCGGCGGTGCGGCGGTTCCTGGTGCCCTTCTCGCCTTCGGGCTATCGCTGTACGGCACCCGGGTGCTGCAGAAGGGCGTCAGCCCACGTCGGGACGTCGCATTGGCGTCGACCCTCAAGATGGTCGTGCAACCGTTGCTCGGGTTCGGCATGGCCCACGTGATGGGTCTCGAAGGGCGCGATCTCTTCGCGATCACGGTCATCTCGGCACTCCCCACCGCGCAGAACGTATTCGTGTTCGCGAACCGCTACAACCGCGGCGTCGTGCTCGCTCGCGACACGGCCCTCGTCACGACCATCGTCTCGATACCGGTGATCGGCCTCGTCACCGCACTCCTGGCCTGAAGTTGTGGTCCCAAAGGTTCTCCTCAGCTCACGGCGCTACCTTGGAGGGATGAGGTTTCTGACTGCAGGAGTACTGGCGTGCATCCTGCTGGTCGGCTGTTCCAGCGGAACGACCGACGGCGGCGGTGACGACATCGAGCCCACCAGCAGTGCCGCACCCGCCGCCTCCGCCGACTTGCTGCGCAGCCCGAGCTCCCCGCCCGTCCCCGTCGAAGTACCCGTCGGCGAAGTGGGCACCATGTTCCAGTCGACGCCCGGCCTCGTGCGCGCGACGGCCACTCCGTTCGAGTCTTGGAGCCACGTCTCTCCCAACACGATCGCGATCCACTTCGTGACCGGCACCCCCGAGTGCTATGGCGCGCAGGCGCATGTCACCGAAACCGACACCGAAGTGATCATCGCCCTGCACACCGGAACCTTGCCGGAAGCCGCCGACAAATCGTGCATCATGGTGGCCGTCTACGGAACCATGCAGATGACGCTGCAGCGTCCGCTCGGAGACCGAGAAATCGTCAACGCGGCCTAGTAGCCTGACTCGGGTGAGTGATCAGCTGCCCGACCCGCACCGAGCGTCCGTTCGAGCCGCCGACGCCGACCGCAATCTCGTCGCGAAGCTCCTCAGCGACGCACTCGCAGACGGCCAACTCAGCCTCGCCGAATACGACGAGCGCACCGCATCGGCGTATCGCGCGCAGACCTACGGCGAACTCGACGTGCTCACCAGCGATCTGGTGTTGTCCCCACCCGTGCCCACCGCGGCGCCGGGGCCGAATACCGACCGCGCCATCGCGATCATGAGCGGCTTCACCCGCAAGGGCGAGTGGACCGTCGCACCGCGCATCGACGCCGTCGCATTCTGGGGCGGCGGCGACATCGACTTCTCCCGAGCCCGTTTCACCTCCGACGTCGTCACCGTCAATTGCATCGCGATCATGGGCGGTATCGACATCATCGTGCCGCGCAACGTCAGCGTCGAGGTGCGCGGCGCAGGCATCATGGGCGGGTTCGACCACCTCAGCCAGGTCGGCGCTACCCACGCACCGCGCATCATCGTGACCGGCTTTGCTTTCTGGGGCGGCGTCGGTATCAAGGTGAGCAAAACCTAGCCCTTGCGACGACGTTTCAGGTAGTCGCTCACCACCGCAGCGCCGAGCCCGTCGAGGTCCGGTGCGATGACGCGGCCCCCGACACGCTCCGCCATTCGGTCGACCACCCGAGCCAGACCTGGATCGTCGCCAAGGCGGAAAATCGTCACCTGCGCGCCGAGTTTTGCGATCGTATCCAGCTCGCGCACCGTCAGCCCGAGCGTCCGAGGATGCGGCGGATAGTCGAAGAACGCATGCCCGTCGGGCTCGAGATGCGCGGTGGGTTCACCGTCGGTCACGATCAGCACCACCGGCTGCGCATTGGGGTGTCGACGCAGATGCCTCGCCGCAAGCAGCAGCGCGTGGTGCAAATTCGTACCCTGATCGTAGGCACCGTCGAGACCCGCCAGCTCGGAGGCCGTCAACTTCTGCGCGTGCCTGCCGAACCCGATGAGCTGCAGATCGTCCCCGCGGAATCTGGTGCTGACCAAGTGGTTCAGAGCCAGGGCGGTCCGCTTCATCGGCACCCACCGCCCGTCCATCACCATCGAAAACGAGGTGTCCACCAGCAGCGCCACCGCCGCCTGAGTACGCGTCTCCGTTTCGCTGATCTCGACATCGGTGACCTGCAGGCGAACCGGGAACGTCGAGCCCTCGGCCGCGGTACGCAGCACCGCGTTGTTGACGGTGCGCGTCACGTCCCACGGCTCGGTGTCACCGAACTCCCAGGCCCGTGACGCACCGGTCGGCTCTCCCATCGCACCGGCCTTGCGGGTATCCCGCTCTCCGCCGCGTCGAGAGATCTTGCCGGCCACATCCTTCAGCGCCGACTGCCCCAGCTGACGCATCGCTTTCGGAGACAGGCGCCACTGACCGTCGGCACCCTTGTCCATGAAACCCTGTTGCTGCAGGGCCTTTTCGAGATCGGAAAGCAGCCTTGCGTCGGCCGCCGCCTCCGGCCCGAGCTGCTTCAGAAGCGATTCGGCGTCGATATCGTCGAGAGCCGCGCCGTTGTACTGCTGCGACAGCTGGTTGCCCAGGTTCTCGAGGTCGGCGATGTCCTGCAGCGCGCCGGTACCGTCGCCGAGACCCATACCGTTCTCGCCGCGAAAGTTCTGCGATCCGTCCCAGTCCTCCCCCGGCCTCGCCTGCTGCAGGTTCTGATCGAGTTGATCGAGCTGTGACAACAGGTTCGAATCCCCGAAGGCCTGCTGTGCGAGCGCGTCGAGTTCGGCACGCTGCTGCGAACTCAGCGAGTTGCGGAGCCGCTGAGCAGCAGCCGCCCGCTGCGCGAGGGAGTCGAGAAGCTCGTCGACGTTCTGTGGATTCTCCGGGAAGTGATCGCCGTGCTTGCGCATGAAATCGGCGAAGTCCTCGTCGGTGTCCTCGCCTCGATTGTGTTTGGCGAGAAGCTCGTTCAGGTCCTTCAGCATGTCGCTGATGGCCTGCCGATCGTCGTCGGTCGCGTTCTCGAGAGCGTTCTTCATGCCCGCGAAACGCTGGTCGAGCATTTCGCGTCCGAGAAGGTCCTTGATCTTTTCGTAGTTCTCCCGGGCCTCGGACGAACGCCAGTGGTAGTCGGCGAGTTCCTGCACCGCCTGAGCCGTCGACGGCGACAGATCACCGATTTGCATCTCCTGGAACCGCGCATCGTCGTCCAGCGCCCGCGCGAGAGTCTTGCGCTCCTCGAGCACCGCCTTGTCGAGCAGTTCGCGAACCTCCTGCAAGGTTCCGTCCAGGTTGTTCTTGCGCAACAACTCTCGTCGACGCCGATTCGCCTCCGCGGCCAGATCGTCGAGACCACGCATGTTGTCGGTCCCGCGCCTGAGCATTTCCTGCAGAGCTCGCCGTGGGGACGCGCCTTCCAACACGTCGTTGCCGATCGATTCGAGCGCTTCACGCAGATCGACCGGTGGGGCCAGCGGATCAGGCCCACCGTGATAACGCCCGTATCTGCTGGCCGGCATCAGCTGTACACCGTCTGTCCGTCTTCGTCGGGGTCCTTCGCGATCCGCCGGGCCAGGTACAGCCCTTCCAGTGCAAGTTCGATCGCCGACGCCCGCTCACCGTCGGATGATGCACCCAGTCGGCCCGAGATCTCGTCGAGAACCTCGAGGTCAGGGAGCTCGCCCAGCAACGCCTTGGCGGTGATCCGGTCACCCGTGACGACGGGCTCACCCTGCTCGATCGCAGACACCAACGGCCCCAGGTTGATTCCGCCCAACCGCTCCCGCACGGTGTCGGCCGTCGCGCGGCGCAGCAGGTGTTCGAGCACCTCCACCTCGCGGCCCTCCTCACCGGACTCGAACTCCACCTTGCCCCGGAGCACCTCGATGATGGTTCCCAGATCGACCGGCCGGGCTACGGCGTCGCCCTCACCGAGAACGGCCGCGCGATGTGTTGCCGCGGCAGCGATGGTCTCCGCCGCAGCAATGGCGAAACGCGCCGAGACACCGGAGCGCTGATCGACCGACGGCGATTCGCGCAGCAACCGGGTGAACCGAGCGAGAACCTCGATCAGGTACGACGGCACGACAGCAGGCAGTTCGGCCTCCTGCTCGATGACGGAGATCTCGTCGGCCAGCGCATGCGGGTAGTGCGTCCGGATCTCCGCGCCGAAACGATCCTTCAGCGGCGTGATAATGCGGCCACGGTTGGTGTAGTCCTCAGGGTTCGCGCTCGCCACGAGTAGCACATCGAGAGGTAGCCGCAGCGTGTAGCCGCGCACCTGAACGTCGCGTTCCTCCATGACGTTCAACAGGGACACCTGAATGCGCTCGGCGAGGTCGGGGAGCTCGTTGATCGCGACAATGCCACGGTGGCTGCGCGGCACAAGACCGAAGTGGATGGTCTCCGGATCGCCCAGGCTGCGCCCCTCCGCCACCTTCACCGGATCGACGTCACCGACCAGGTCGGCCACCGAGGTATCCGGAGTAGCCAGCTTCTCGGCGTACCGCTCACTGCGATGACGCCACGCAACGGGAAGGTTCTCGCCCAGTTCTCCGGCCCGTCGAATGCTGGCCGGAGTGATGGGATCGTACGGATGCTCCCCGAGCTCGGAACCCTCGATGACCGGAGCCCACTCGTCGAGCAACAAGTTCAAGGTACGCAGCAGACGAGTCTTGCCCTGACCGCGCTCACCGAGCAGCACGACGTCGTGACCAGCAAGAATCGCACGTTCGAACTGCGGCAGCACAGTCTTGCCGAAGCCGAGAATGCCCGGCCACGGATCCCTGCCCTCACGCAACGCACCCAACAGGTTTTCCCGGAGTTCGTCTTTGACTGAACGCTGCACGTGTCCGGACGCGCGCAACTCGCCGACAGTGGTGATGCCAGGTTGATTAGAGGTCACGCCTCCAAGCTACGAGCGTTCGCACGTTTGTGCACCTTCGTCCCGGTTTCGCACTTGTGCAGACGAGTGAGGCGGTTTCGTCTGCACAAGTGCGGGGACGTCAGACAGGCGCCCCGGCGAGGCGTAACTTGGCGCGAACCCGGGCTACGACCTGGTCCGGTCGCAGCCGTAACTGCTCGGAGTTGACTCGCACCACCAACCAGCCGGCTTGCTCGAGCCGGTCGTACCGCTCGATATCCCAGGTCCGCTGACGCTCGGACGTCCAGTGGTGGACGCCGTCGTACTCCACGACGACCTTCCACCGCGGCCAGCCGATGTCGCAGCGCGCGAACACTCGTCCGTTCGCGTCGATCACCGGTATCTGCGTCGAGGGTGTCGGCAAACCGGCATCGACGAGCAGCAGACGTGTTGCGGACTCCTGCGGTGATTCCGACCCGCCATCGACCACGGGCAGAATTCGCCTTGCGAGAGCGACGCCTGCAGAACCGGAACGCTTCTCGATCAGCGACTGGACCTGCCCGGTGTCCACCCCGGTGGCCCGCACCAACGAGTCCAGTATCTGCACGGCCTGCAACCTGGGAAGCCGGCGAGCCAAGTCGAACATCGTTCGCGCAACAGTGGTCACGTCGAGTCCACCTACCCGGGTGACCTCGTCACAGCGCAGACTGTCATAGCGGATCAGCAAACCGTCGAGTTGCCGTTTCCGTCCGCCCCACACCAATTCCGAAGGTAGATCCGGGTCGATCCATGCGGCGCCATGCAGTGCTGCCGCTGAAAGCCCACACGACACCGCAGGTCCCGACGCGAACACATGCGACGCGTGAGCTCTGACGACTGCATCGACTACGACGCCTTTTCGGACGTACACATCGCGATGAAGACGCCGAAAGTCGTATGCGAGTCGATGACGCGTCAGCCTGCCGTCTCGAACTGCGTGTGATCCCCTGAATGGACTGTCAAAATGCACTCACTCACGATTGCATCGTTAACCGACCGAAAAGATCGCGACTTCGAAACTGTGGACGGCCGGAAAAGTGATCCACACCTGACGATTTCGCACTTGTGCAGCCAAAAGAGGTGTACAGGGCTGCACAAGTGCGAAATCGGGGGTCAGTGCGCGAAGTGCCGCGAGCCGGTGAGGTAGAGCGTCACACCCGCGTCCTGGGCGGCGGCGATGACTTCGTTGTCGCGGACGCTGCCGCCGGGCTGCACGACGGCTTTGACGCCGGCGTTGAGCAGCACCTGGAGGCCGTCGGGGAACGGGAAGAAGGCATCCGAAGACGCGACGGATCCTTCGACGCGGTCGCCTGCGCGCTGGACTGCGAGGTGGGCTGCGTCGACGCGGTTGACCTGACCCATCCCGACGCCGACGGACGCGCCGTCCTTGGCCAGAAGGATCGCGTTGGACTTGACGGCTCGCCCAGCGCGCCAAGCGAATTCGAGGTCCTTCAGAGTCTGCTCGTCTGCTGCTTCACCGGCTGCGAGGGTCCAGTTGGCCGGGTTGTCGCCGTCGGCGTCGATGGCATCGCGTTGCTGCAGGAGCGCGCCGCCCGAAATGGGCTTGAGTTCCACACCCTGCGCAGACGGCGGGGTCGCGAGGAGGACGCGAACGTTCTTCTTGCGCTGCAGAACTCCTAGAGCGCCGTCGGCGTAGGACGGTGCGATGACCACCTCGGTGAAGATCTCGGCGACCTGCTCGGCCATCTCGACCGTCACCTCGCGGTTGGCTGCGATGACGCCGCCGTACGCGCTGACCGGGTCGCAGGCGTGCGCCTTGCGGTGCGCTTCGGCGATGTCGGCTCCGATTGCGATGCCGCACGGGTTGGCGTGCTTGATGATCGCGACGCAGAAGTCGTCGTGATCGAAGGCAGCACGCCAGGCTGCGTCGGCGTCGGTGAAGTTGTTGTACGACATCTCTTTACCGTGAAGCTGCTCGGCCTGCGCAATGCCGGACCCCGCCGGGCTGACGTACAGGGCAGCCGCCTGGTGCGGGTTCTCGCCGTATCGAAGCACTGCCGAGCGATCCCACGTTCCGCCGATCCACTCGGGAAACTGCGTGTCGGGACTGTCGACGAGCACACTGCTCATCCACGACGCAACCGCGACATCGTAGGCAGCGGTGTGCTGAAATGCCTGGGCGGCAAGCGAAGTGCGTTCGGCGAGAGTGAAACCGCCACCTGCCACCGCGGTCAGAACATCGTCGTAGCGAGCCGGGTCGACGACCACGGCCACCGACGGATGATTCTTGGCCGCGGCGCGCACCATGGACGGTCCGCCGATGTCGATCTGCTCGACGCACTCGTCGGGCGTCGCTCCGCTGGCAACGGTGTCGGTGAAGGGGTAGAGGTTGACGACCACCAGCTCGAACGCCTCGACACCCAATTCTTCGAGCTGCTGCAGGTGCTCGGGGCGACGAGTGTCGGCCAGGACGCCCGCGTGCACCTTCGGGTGCAGGGTCTTGACGCGACCGTCGAGGGTCTCGGGGAAGCCGGTGAGCTCCTCGACCTTGGTGACGGGGATGCCCGCGTCGGCGATCTTGGACGCCGTCGACCCGGTGGAGACCAGAGCGACGCCTGCATTGTGCAAGCCGGTCGCGAGCTCGATCAGTCCGGTCTTGTCGTAGACACTGACCAGCGCGCGGCGCACTGCTTTACGTTCGCTCATGGTTGGATCTGGGCCTTTCGTCCATCGGTGACAACACCTCGGGTGGCAACTGCGGCAATGACATCGACCAGCAGTCGTCGTTCCACGGTTTTGATGCGCTCGTGCAGTGACTCTCGATCGTCACCGGCGAGCACGGGTACAGCTTCCTGGGCCAGAATCGGCCCGGTATCGACGCCGGCATCGACGAGATGCACCGTCGACCCGGTCAGTGTGACGCCGTACGCGAGCGCATCTTCGACGGCGTGCGCGCCGGGGAACGACGGCAGCAGCGCGGGATGCGTGTTGACGATGCGGCCGGCGAAGGCGTCGAGGAACCGGGGGCCGAGAATCTTCATGAAGCCTGCAGTGACGACCAGGTCGGGCTGGTGTGCGGCAGCGGCGTCGGTGAGTGCGGCGTCCCATTCGGCCCGGTTCGAATGGTCGCGGAGTCCGACGCGGAAGTGCGGGATACCCGCGGAATGTGCGTGGCGGGCGGCGTTGCAGTCGCGGTCGACTCCGACGGCGACGATGCGTGCGGGATAGCTGTCGTCGCGCGTTGCCGCGATCAACGACTCCAGCAGCGAGCCGGTGCCCGAAGCGAGGACGACGACTCGTGCTGGGTGCTCACGCGAGGCAGTCAGCGCACTTCTCCTACGTCTTTTCGTCGGGGGCGCCCGTTGTCTCTTCAGGGCCAACCCAGACTAGTCGTTGGCGCTCTGTGGCTTGTCGGGGAGGTCCTCGGTCGTCATGCTGCCCACGACCTCGCTGCCCGCGATCTCGCTGCCCACGACCTCGCTGCCCACGACCTCGACGTCGAGTGGTGGCTCGTCCTCGGTCGCCGCTTCCGGCGTCATGACCTCGGCGGGGACCGCGTCTTCGTCGTCAAGTGCATCGACCACTTCGGCCTCGACGACAGCTGCCGGGGCCGATTCGCTCTCGGCAGCTGCGGTGAGATCGGACGATTCCGACTCGGCGACCTCGGTGATGGCCGGCACGACAGCGTGGTCGACGGGGACCGGCGTTGCTCCGGGTTCGGCCTCGGCTTCTTGCTCGGTCTGATCTCCTCGCCAGGCGGTGACGGCGGCGACGACGCTACCCACGACGGCGAGCCAGGCGAACGTCAGGAGACCGAGAGACCACGCAGTCACCTGGACGGTGCCGAAGGTTCCGAGGTTGCCGCCTGCGGCGAAACCGACGATCAGTGCCGCGACACCGACCATCCCGGCTCCCGTCCACACCGACGACAATGCATGCGACAGGACGACGGTGCGCCGGGCACAGTCGCGCCCCAGGAACACACCGGCCGTGACGGGAACGATCAGCATCAGCATCCACACGGGCTGAGCGGCGCCCTCGGGCAGAACGGCCAGCACGGGAAGGGGCGGAACCGGTCCCCCGACGGTGCCGAACTGGCTGACCGACACGTCGCCGATATGGGCCGAGGATCCGACGGCCACGGCGATCGACCCGATCACCACGTTCGGTAAATACAGGACGGACAAGACGGTGAGGCCCAGAACTCCCACAAATCCGTTGCCTGCCTCGAGCAGGGAGCTCATGGTCGACCAGGACGCCACCATCGCAGCGAGGACGATGGCCGCGCCGCCCGCGACGAGTACCGACGCGGCGCGAACGGTCGGACCGACCACGTCGCGCATCCACGTAGGAACCCGCTCGACAACTGCGGCCGAATCCCAGGTCCCGATGACGAGACCGACCGCGGCGGACACCGCGTGAATCGCGGCGACCCAGCCGAACGCAACGAGAGCGCGGGGACTCGACAGACCGATCGCGGCGGACGCATCGGCGGCGATCGCAAGGGCGAGAACCGTCACGAACAGAGGCCCGAGAACGGCGGCTCCGAACAGCCACGCACACTCTCGACGCGTGGAGGATTCGGTGACTGTTCTACCGACACTGCGAGCGACGACAACACCCAGTACGAGTGTGGGCAGCAGCGGGAACACACCCAGAGATGTGCCCGAGATGCTCAGCGGAACCAGGTGAACCGCGAACCACACACCGGCGATTGCACCGAACGTGCCGGTGAGGTCGCTGTTGACCGAGACCAAGGTGACGAGCACGACCGTCGCGATGACGGCAAGGAGCAGTCCCGGTATTCGGAACCCGACTCGGGCGAGGGATTTGGCCTGCGAAGGCGAGAGGATCTGTCGACGCGGCGGCGGACCGGTGCGTCCGGCGCGCTGCTTCTCCTGGTTCAGTACGGCGCTCATCGGCTACGAGCGTTGCATCATCCGGTGAACGCTTGGATCAGGCGCGCCGGACGGACGCTACTTCTTGTCGTCCTCCGACGGAGTTGTCCCGAATGCCTGAGTCGGTGCGCTGTACGGCGGGGTGCTGTCTCCGTGGGATTGCTCGGAGCGCTCGGTGTGCGGCTCCGGAGTTCCCTCGTTCGGCGCCGACACCGGATTGGTTGGCTGGCCGTAGTGCGACTGGCCGTACTGAGGCTGACCGTACTGGGACTGCCCGTACTGATTGCTCTGACCCGGCTGGGCGTGGCTGCCGCCTTGCCGGTCATCGGGGTTCGAGGTGCCGACGGGGTAGCCGAGGCCACCTGTCGTGTTCTGATTCGGCTGGTTCTGCGACGGCTGTCCGGAGTAGGTGGGCGGGACGTATCCCTGCGACGGGCCACCGTACTGCTGCTGCGGCTGCCCGTACTGGCCGAACTGGCCCTGCTGCTGCCCGTAGCCGCCCGACTGGGGCTGACCGAAACCGGGGTAATTCTGCTGACCGTACGACGACGACTTGGGCCGAGGGGCCTTGATGAGGCCGGCGCGTGCAAGTGTTGCGGCCACTGCCAAGACGGACTGAACGAATCCGAGAACGAGTATTGCCACGGTGCCGATGCCGAGCTCGATCGGCACGGTCGCCGGCCCACTTTCGCCGGTGTTGAACGCCTGGAAGACGAGGACCAGCCACCCGGCGATGGACATCGCGGCGGCGATGCCGACGGTCGTCGGCTGCCGTGGCAGCAGTCCGACACCTGCGACGAGACCGGCCGCCAGCAGTAGTCCGACCGAGGTGGGGTCGCCGTTTCCTGCGAGGAAGAAGTTGGTGTCTGTTCCGAACGCGTGGTACTGGCCCGCGAGTCCGATGAGGAAGTTGATGACGCCGAGGGCAAGCACGGCCAGCGAGAGGATCTTCGGCAACGACGTGGTGGTGTCGGACGCCAGCGGCGGGTTGTACTGCTGTGACGGCGCGGGCGGCTGACCCTGATCGAACTGTGACTGCCGGCCCGGCGCCTGGTTGCCGTACGACTGACCGGCGGGGCCGTAATTGCCATAACCGCCGGATCCGGGCCCTGACGAACGGGGGCCGTCGGGTGAAAAGGTCATGACACACTCCTCGATAGCAATGAGATCGGGTCCGAAAGACAACGCTAGCCTACGGACCCGACCCAACGCCCAAGTCTCTTCGTCAGCCTGCCTTGGACAGTTTCGACGCCGCCTCGATCTCCCGCACCAGAGGCAGGATCTTGGCGCCGAAGCACTCGATCTCCTCTTGGAAGTGCAGGAATCCTCCCAGGATCAAATCGACGCCGCGGTTGCGATACTCGACTATTCGATGCGCGACCTGTTCGGGGGTTCCGATGAGCTTGCTCTTGAACCCGTCGTTGTAACTGAACGAGGTCCTCGAACGACGAGTCCGCCCACATGCCCTTGCCGTCCTTCGACGACGACCCGGCCTGTTGGACTGCGCCCTTGAACCCCTCGACGGCGGGCTTGTTCGCCTTGTCGATGATCTCGCGCAGTGTGTCCCGCGCTTCCTTCTCCGTATCGCGCGCGATGATGAACGCGTTCAGGCCGAGCTTCACCTCTCGATCGTGATCGCGGGCTACTCGACGGATGTTGTCCAGTTGCTCGGTGACGCCGTCGTAGTCCTTGCCGTTGCTGAAGTACCAGTCCGAGTAGCGGCCCGCATTCTCCTGCGCAGCAGAGGAATTTCCGCCCTGGAAGAGCTCGGGGTTGGGGCGTTCGACGGTGTTCAGCGGTTTCGGCTTCAAGGTGAAATCGTGGATGCGGTAGAAGTCCACGTCGTCCTCTGTCCAGATTTTCCGAAGCACCTCAGTCGGCGCCGTAGGCCAGTTTCCGGTCGATACGCGATGTTCGGTGGTAGTCGTGACAGTCAGTGAATCCGTTACCCGGAGTAATGGACACACTTGAAATCAGCGTGATTCGAAAGGATTCGGCGGCAACCCGGCTGCATCGATGGTCCGTGCCAACGCCTAGACGGTTGGAATGTGCCATCGATGCCGAAACGGGCACACGAAAAAGCCCGCCGCGAGTGCGACGGGCTTTTTCGGTGATCGGACTTTACTTGACCGACATGGACTCCAGGATTTCCCGTGCGAGGGAGGCGGTTTCAGACGGCGTTTTGCCGACCTTGACGCCTGCGGCCTCGAGGGCATCCTTCTTGGCCTGTGCCGTGCCGAGGGATCCGGAGACGATGGCGCCTGCGTGGCCCATGGTCTTGCCCTCGGGAGCGGTGAAGCCTGCGACGTAGCCGACGACTGGCTTGGTCACGTTGGCCTTGATGTAATCCGCTGCGCGCTCTTCTGCGTCGCCGCCGATTTCACCGATCATGACGATGAGCTTGGTCTCGGGGTCGGCTTCGAACGCCTCGATGGCGTCGATGTGCGTCGTACCGATGACCGGGTCTCCGCCGATGCCGATGGCCGTCGAGAAGCCGAAGTCACGAAGCTCGAACATCATCTGGTAGGTCAGCGTGCCGGACTTCGAGACCAGACCGATGGGGCCGGTTCCGGAGATGTTGGCGGGCGTGATGCCGACGAGTGCTTCACCGGGGGTGATGATTCCGGGGCAGTTGGGCCCGATGATGCGGGTCTTCTTGCCCTTTTCCACGTTGTAGGCCCACGCGTATGCGGAGTCCTGCACGGGGATTCCCTCGGTGATGACGACGAGCAGCGGGATCTCGGCGTCGATTGCTTCGACGATGGCGTCCTTGGAGAATGCCGGCGGCACGAACGCGATGGACACGTCGGCTCCGGTCTTCTCCATGGCCTCGGCGACGGATGCAAAGACGGGGAGCTCGATGTCGTTGCCCTGTGCGTCGACGTGCTTGACCGTGGTGCCGGCCTTGCGTGCGTTGACGCCGCCGACGACCTGAGTTCCGGCCTTGAGCATCAGGGCGGTGTGCTTGGTGCCTTCGCCGCCGGTGATGCCCTGGACGATGACCTTGTTGTCCTTGTTCAGAAAGATAGACATGGTTTCCTCTACTTCGCTGCCAGCTCGGCGGCCTTGTCGGCGCCCTCGTCCATGGTTCCGGCGAGCGTCACCAGCGGGTGCGCGGCGTCGGCGAGAATCTTGCGTCCCTCTTCGACCTTGTTTCCGTCGAGACGAACCACGAGCGGCTTGTTGGCGTCGTCGCCCAGCTTCTTCAGTGCGCCGACGATGCCGTTGGCAACTGCGTCGCATGCGGTGATCCCGCCGAAGACGTTGACGAACACGCTCTTGACCTGCTCATCACCCAGGATGACGTCGAGGCCGGCGGCCATGACCTCGGCCGAGGCTCCGCCACCGATGTCGAGGAAGTTGGCGGGCTTGACGCCACCGTGTGCCTCGCCTGCGTAGGCGACGACGTCGAGGGTCGACATGACCAGTCCGGCACCGTTTCCGATGATGCCGACCTGTCCGTCGAGCTTGACGTAGTTGAGGTCGTTCTCTTTGGCCTTGGCCTCGAGGGGATCGGCTGCGTCCTTGTCCTCGAAGTCCGCGTGGCCGGCCTGACGGAAGTCTGCGTTGGCGTCGAGCGTCACCTTGCCGTCGAGGGCGAGGATCTGATCGTCCGGGGTGCGAACCAGCGGGTTGACCTCGACCAGAAGCGCATCTTCGTTGATGAAGACCTCCCACAGCTTCTGGATGGTCACCGCAGCGGCGTCGAGCACCTCGGCGGGAAGCTTGCCCTTTTCGGCGATTTCACGAGCAAAAGCAAGGTCGACGCCCTTGACGGCGTCGACCGGGATACGTGCGAGTGCGTCGGGGTTCTCCTCCGCCGTCACCTCGATTTCGACTCCACCTTCGACCGAACACATTGCGAGGTAGGTGCGGTTGGTGCGGTCGAGCAGGAAGGAGATGTAGTACTCCTCGGCGATGTCGGAGGCTTCTGCAACGAGAAGCTTCTTGACGACGTGGCCCTTGATGTCGAGTCCGAGAATCGACTGTGCGTTCTCGGTGGCTGCTGCGACGTCCTTGGAGTACTTGACGCCGCCGGCCTTGCCGCGGCCACCGACCTTGACCTGGGCTTTGACCATTACTGCTTTGCCGATTTCCTCGGCGATCCGTGTTGCGCCCTCGACCGTGTCCGTGACACGACCTGCGGACGTTGGTACGCCATGCTTGGCGAACAATTCCTTCGCCTGGTATTCGAAGAGATCCATCAGCTCACCGTCTCGTCTACGTTGACGCCCGCTCCAGGGGTGTGAGCGGGTCTGAGGATCGACTTTATCCAGGTGCCCCGCGGCCGCATCGGGCGCATGCAGGCTATGTGGTCTATCTCACCGGTTGCCGCCATGTGTCCCACGCCTCACTTTCCGGGGCGTCGGGCCGAAAGTATCGCGGCCGCACCGAGAATGACGGCACCGGCGACGCCGAGGTAAAGCCCGGGTCCGACGACGGGGTCGAGTGCGCGGCTTTTCGTCAAGAGCCAGCCGGTCAGATAGAGGACGGTCGCGACGAAACTTCCGGCCAGCAGCGCGGCACCTCGTGCGGGTCGTGATCGCGCCGCGACGACTGCGGCGATCAGGATGGTCGTCGCCAGCGCGGCGTTGCCCCAGGCGTCCCAGCCCCAGCCGCCGGTCGAACCCCAGGGCACCGTGAGCAATGACGTCGCAGTGACGTCCGCGCCGCGGTACAGCGGTAGCGCCAACCCTGCCGCCGCGAGGACGGCCCCGGTGAGAGCGACCGCCGCGGTTAGTCCGTGCGAGACGAAGTCGGTGGTGTCGACGTCGTCTCGTTCGGCACCGCCCGCAACGAGAACCCCCAGACCGCACCCGACGGCGAGTACGACGCCGACCACCGTCGCTACGCCCCCGATGCCAAGTCCGATTCCGTCGATGTCGGTAGCGAGGACGACCGACTGCAAGACGTTCGCACCTGATGCGGCGGCGGCGACCGCGAGGACGCCGAGAGTGGGACGAATGGTCGCCGCGAACAGCGAGAAGAACAGCGGTACGGCCGTGAGAAGAAGGACGAAGCCGGCAACGACGGCGTTGCGGGTTGCCAGAATCGACGGCTCGGGGAATTCGGCGGGCACGGTGAGCGTCGGCAGCAGGCCGCCCGCGATCAGCAGCACTCCGGCCGACGCTCCGGCAAGGCCGGCGATGCTGTGCCACCGCGACGACTGGCTCGTGTCGGTGTCGGTGTCGATGGCACGGCCGGTTTCGGTGGGCTTTCCGGGGCGGTCCCTCAGCGCCGCGACGGGGAGTGCAAGCACACCGACAGCGATGAGCGCGGCCGAACCAGTAAGACCCACCCAGGCGCCCACCGACGCGTCGATATCCGAACCCGAAGTGTCGATGCCGGAGCCCGACGCAGATCCTGCGGCGACGCGGGCGCCGAAGATGCCGAGCAGCCCGAGACCCGCACCGCCGATAGCGCCCGCGGTAATCCCCGGTGAGACCGACGCCAACGCTGCAGCCACCACAATCAGTGCCGCGAGAGCGACGAGGCCGGAGCCGACGCCCGTCGTGAGCGGGCTTTCGACGATGGCGGGCACCAGAACGATCGAGTCGGTCGACACGTACGGCGGCGCGAACATCGATGCCCCTGCCGCGACGGCACCGAGCACGGCCACGACGGTCAGGACGCCGCCGATCCGCACGGCCGATGCGCGTCCGACGAAGTCGGCCCGTCGGGCGTGTCCGTAACCATCGCCGTACGACGCCCGGTTGATCGCGGCGAGACCGAACAGTCCGGCCACAGCCGCGATGGTGTGAGCAGCGAGGAGGAGGTAGGCCCCCGGGCCCGCTTCCAAGGCGCCGGCCGTCGTGGGACGGAACAGTTCGAGCCGGTTCGCGTCGATGGGCGAACGCAGCAGGCTCACGTCGAGCACTGCCATGCCTGCCGAGACTGCGCCGAATCCGGCCGTCAGGGCTCCGGCGACTGCTGGGCGGGGAAGTGCCGTGATCGCTCCCAGCACTGCCATCACCACGATGGGTGCAACGGAGACGAGGGACGCGAGGCCGACACCGACCTGCGGTGCATCGCCCTGAGTCGCTCGCACAGCGACGAACGTCGCCGAAGCGACTGCGGCTACAGCAGCGAGAACTGCCCCCGCTGCTGCGGTGACAGCAAGCGCACGCGGACTTTTTCCGTCGTCCTCTCGGCCCGGAATGACGCGGGGAGAGACTCTGCCGATCTGCGATGGTGACGCCACGGCTGACGACGCTATCCTTCGACGAGATCTTTGGCGGGCATCCCGCGCCGCGTTTCGATAACGACGGCTCGGGTACACAAGCGTTGTTTGAGATCACTGGCGATCTCCTTAAAACGCCTGCTCGCTCTGTGAGCCATCTCACACATGTGCGTTCATGCGCCGTTTAACTTGCGGACCCCGCAATCGTTTCGTTACCGTCTGCCGAGTCTTAAGTCACGAGCAGATCACGGAAAGCGGAGGTCGCAGGTCTTGTCGCAACACCGCGCATCTTTCACCACCAGCCGCTTCGCCAAGCCGGCCACGGTGACCGAGAGCGCACCCACGGTGTTCTCGACGCAGACCAGCTGGGCAGCCGAAGCCGACGATCACGATCCGGCCGGCTACGACTACTTCGCGAGCAACTACGGCTCGGCCGACAGCTACCACGACAGTGAGCTGCACAGCAGCGCTGACGACGCAAACACCGACGCCATGTCCCAGGGCATTCTCCCGGAGAACGTCGTCGCGGTCAGTCGCCGTGGCGGTGCCCACCGCATCCCGACGCCTCCCACCGCCCTCAAGGGCCGCGCCGCAGTTCTCGCGGTCGCTGCGGGAGCCGTCGTCGCCGCCGGACAGGCAGTCATCGACGAAGGACCTGCCACGCAGGCCGTCTCGGAAGAAGTAGCTCTCGCCGCAGGCGCTGCCCCCGCAGCCCCCGGCGTCGCCGCAACCGCTGTTCCGCAGGCTGCCTACTTCGCTGCGGACACCGCACCCGAGGTAAGCCCCTCCTCCGCACCGCAGATCCTCAACGTCGCGAACCCGGTCGATCTGAGCCAGTTCAGCGACCTACTGGCCAAGGGTCAGCGTTTCAGCGAAGAACGTGCAGCCCGCGAAGCCGCCGCGCGTCGTCCGTTGTTCTCGCTTCCGGCCCAGGGCACGTACACCTCCAACTTCGGTCAGCGCTGGGGCGTTCTGCACGCCGGCGTCGACATCGCCAACGCCATCGGTACCCCGATCCTCGCGGTCGCCGACGGCAAAGTCATTGATTCCGGTCCTGCTGCCGGCTTCGGAATGTGGGTTCGGCTGCAGCACGCCGACGGCACCATCACCGTCTACGGCCACATCGACAGCTCGGACGTCACCGTGGGCCAGCAGGTCATGGCCGGCGATCAGATCGCACGCATGGGTAACCGCGGCTTCTCCACCGGCCCGCACCTGCACTTCGAGGTGCACCTGCCCGGCGAGAGCAAGATCGATCCCCTTCCGTGGCTCGCCTCCCGCGGCATCAGTCTCGGCCCCGAGCGCGACTGACGTACTCACACAGACAAAACGAAACTCCCGCACACATCGTGTGCGGGAGTTTCTTTCTGTGCGCCTGGTGCCTTGTCAGAGCTTGGTCATCGGCACGCCGCCGATGAGCATCATCTTCACTCGCCCGGACGTACCGAAATCGACGAGAACCATCGCCGCCGTACCCGAACCGGTCGATTCGAGAACCGTTCCCAGACCGTACTTGTCGTGGTTGACGCGATCTCCCACTGCAAGAACCAGGACGTTGTTGTTGCGGGCGCGGGGGGCGGAGCCGAAGCTGGGCGTCGACTGACCGCGACGGTCGCCGAAGCCTCCCCCGCCACCAAAGCCCCCACCACCGGGGCGTGCGCGTCCTCCGCCGATCGATCGACCGCCGACACCGGGGTCTTCGCGCTTCCACTCGATGAGCGACTGCGGGATCTCCTGCAGGAAGCGTGACTCCGGGTTGTTGATGGGCTGACCCCACGCCGATCGCATGATCGCGCGGGTGACATACAGTCGGTGCCGCGCCCGGGTGATGCCCACATATGCGAGCCTGCGTTCCTCGGACAGTTCGGTGGGGTCGCCCAGTGCGCGCATGTGCGGGAACTGACCGTCCTCCCATCCGGTCACGAACACGACCGGGAACTCGAGGCCCTTCGCCGTGTGCAGCGTCATTAGCGTGACGACGCCCGTACCCGAATCGGGGATCTGGTCGGTGTCGGCGACGAGTGAGACTCGTTCGAGGAATGCCGCGAGCGACCCTGGTTCGGGAGTGCCCTCCGCCTCATCACCTTCGTCGTCGGTGTCGTTTTCGGCGTTGGCGTTCTCGGCGGCGAGTTCGGCTTCGACCGCTGCGAGGTTGCGGGCCTCGGAGGTGAATTCGCGTGCCACGCTGACCAATTCGTTGAGGTTGTCGAGGCGCGCGCCATCCTGCGGATCGCTGCTGGCTTCGAGTTCAGCTCGATATCCGGTGCGGTCGAGGACGGCTTCGACGACGTCGCCGATGTCCGCGATATCGTTGCCGTCGTCGTCGGTGGCGCCCAGCATTCCGCGCAGCTCGTCGAGCATTTCGAGGAACTGGCCGATCAGTTTCTGCGAACGCGAGTTGAGGAGCGCAACCTTGCCCTCGGCGGCGTCACGCAGGGCCTTGGAGAAGCTGATGTCGCGCTGCTCGGCGTGCACGGCGACGCACGCCTCCGCGCGATCGCCGATGCCTCGCCGCGGAGTGTTGAGGATGCGCCGCATGCTGACTGTGTCGTTCTCGTTGGACAACACGCGGAGGTACGCCACCATGTCGCGGACTTCCTTGCGCTCGTAGAAGCGCACGCCGCCGACGACCTTGTACGGCAGACCGAGCCTGATAAAAATTTCTTCGAGTGCGCGCGACGAGTTGTTGGTGCGGTAGAAGACCGCGACCTCGTCGTACCGGACGCCTTTGTTGTCGACGAGCCGGTCGATCTCGGAGGCGACGAAGGACGCCTCGTCGTGCTCGTTGTCGGCGACGTACCCGACGATGAGCTCGCCCTCACCCGAATCGGTCCACAATCGCTTGTCGCGCCGGTTGGTGTTGCGGGAGATGACCGAGTTGGCCGCGGACAGGATGTTTTGCGTCGAGCGGTAGTTCTGCTCGAGCAGAATGGTGCGCGCGTCCGGGTAATCGCGTTCGAATTCCTCGATGTTGCGGATGGTCGCCCCGCGGAACGCATAGATCGACTGATCGGCGTCGCCGACCACGCACAGTTCGCCGGGCGCAATGGTCCCTTGCAGCGCGCCGTCGGAATCCTCGCGTCCCACCAGTTCCCGAACCAGCATGTACTGCGCGTGGTTGGTGTCCTGGTACTCGTCGACGAGTACGTGCCGGAACCGGCGACGGTAGTACTCGGCCACCTGGGGGAACGCCTGCAGCAGACCGACGGTTTCGCCGATGAGATCATCGAAGTCCATCGCGTTGGCGGCACGCAGCCGCTGCTGATAGATGCCGTACACCTGCGCGATGAGCTTCGGCAGCTCAACGGTCTCGTTGTCGGCGGACGCAACTGCGTCCCCCGGGCCGATCAGCTCGTTTTTCAGATTCGAAATGTGCGTCGCGAGCAATCGCGCCGAGAACTTCTTGGTGTCGATCTGCAGATCTTTGGAGATCATCGTCAGGAGTCGACGAGAGTCGTCGGCGTCGTAGATCGAGAAGTTGGAGTTGAGCCCCGGCAGCAGCGTTGCCTGGCTGCGGAGAATGCGCACGCAGCTCGAGTGGAACGTCGAGACCCACATGCTGTTGGCCCGCGGCCCGACGAGACCCGCCACCCGCTCACGCATCTCGGCTGCGGCCTTGTTGGTGAACGTGATGGCCAGAACCTGCCCGGGCGTGACTCCGCGCTCGGCGAGCAGATAGGCGATGCGACGCGTCAACACCGCCGTCTTTCCCGATCCTGCGCCGGCCACGATGAGCAGCGGCGACCCCGAATGCACGACGGCCTCACGCTGCTGCGGGTTCAGCCCCTCCAGCAGCGTGTCGGACTTCGATTTTCCGGGGACGGGCACAGCCTGCAGGTTGGTATTCATCGCTCGTTCAGGTTACCGGCGGACACCGACACGGGACGAACCCCGACGACCTCGCGCCCGAACGACCGACTTTTCAGGACAGTCCCTCAGGTGGCACACTGGATCGGTGATCGACATGGCCGTAGGTCGACACCTTCGCCACGCAGGCACAGCGCCGTCTGCAGGGCGCGGGAGACGTCGATATGGCGTCGCCTGCCCCGCGATCTCCGCCGCGAGATCCGGGGCTCTCGACTGTGTTCGACCGCACAACGGTGCGTTGCTTCAGGAATGGTCGGGCATCTGACAAGTGTTCGAATCGACAGGGAGGCGTAACGGTGTCGGACAAGGCAGCGATCCACGAAGTGACACGAGGAGAGAAAATGGCACCCACGACCAAGATCGACAGTGAAATTGCGTTGCCCTCGTCCGAGGAAGAAATCGATGCACTCCGTCAGGAGATCGATCGCCTGGATACCGAGATCCTCGCCGCCATCCAGCGCCGCAGCGAGGTTTCCCAGCTCATCGGCCGCACGCGCATGGCCTCCGGTGGCCCGCGCATGGTGCACAGCCGTGAGATGAAGGTTCTCGACCGTTTCAGCAGCTTGGGCCAGGAAGGCCACACACTCGCGATGCTCCTGCTGCGGCTGGGCCGCGGACGACTCGGACGCTAGAGACACCTGAAGCTGGTTGTGCATGCCCGACGCGGGCACGCACAACCAGCTTTTCCGTCAGGTGAGTGCGATGTACTTGGTTTCCAGGTACTCGTCGATACCTTCCGTTCCGCCTTCGCGACCGAATCCGGATGCCTTGACGCCTCCGAACGGGGCCGCTGCGTCCGAGACCACGCCGCGGTTGACGCCTACGATTCCGCTTTCCAGTGCGTCCGAGACGCGCAGTGCACGATCGAGTCCTTGCGTGTAGATGTACGCCGCCAGCCCGAACTGCGTGTCGTTGGCCGCGTCGATGCCTTCTTCTTCGGTGTCGAAGCCGACGATCGGTGCGACCGGGCCGAACACCTCTTCTTTCAGGATGCGCGCATTCTTCGGAACGTTGCTGAGCACCGTCGCGGGATAGAAGTAGCCATCCCCGCCTGCCGGTTTGCCGCCGAGTTCCACCGTCGCGCCCGCTTTCACCGCATCGTCGACCAACACCTGAACCTTCTCGAGCTGATCTGCGTTGATCAGCGGCCCGAGCTTGGTGTCGGGGTCGATGCCGGGCCCGAGCTTCATCGCCCGCATCTTCTCGACGAGCTTCGTCGTGAATTCTTCCCGAACATTGTTCGCGACGTGGAAACGATTGGCGGCGGTGCATGCCTCGCCGCCGTTGCGCATCTTGGCCAACATCGCGCCCTCGACGGCGGCGTCGACGTCCGCGTCGTCGAAAACGACGAACGGCGCGTTGCCACCGAGTTCCATCGACGTCCGCAGCACACCCCCCGCCGACTGCTCGATGAGTTTCCTGCCCACCTCGGTCGACCCGGTGAAGGTGAGCTTGCGTAGCCGCGGATCTTCGAGGATCGGAGCACTCACCGAACTCGACTTGGAGGTGGTCAGCACCGACAGCACCCCGTCGGGGAGCCCGACCTCGGCGAAAAGCTGCGCGAGGAACAGCATCGTCAGCGGAGTCTCACCGGCAGGCTTGACGATGATGGTGCATCCCGCCGCCAGCGCGGGCCCGATCTTGCGGGTGCCCATGGCCAACGGGAAGTTCCACGGCGTGATCGCGAGGACCGGTCCGACCGGCATCTTCGACACCAGGATCCGGCCGTTGCCTGCCGGGGCCGGAGTGTAGCGGCCCTCGATGCGGACGGCTTCCTCGGCGAACCACCGGAAGAACTCGGCGCCGTACTTGACCTCCGCCTTCGACTCGGAGAGCGCCTTGCCCATCTCGGCGGTCATGAGGGCTGCGACGTCGTCGGCGCGTTCGGTGATCTTCTCGAATGCTGCCCGCAGAAACTCCCCCCGTTCGCGAGCCGGAGTCTTCGCCCACGTCTTCTGCGCCTTCGCTGCCGCGTCGATGGTCTTTTTCGCATCGTTCGCGCTCGCGTCGGCAACGGTCGCGATGGGCTTGCCGGTCGCCGGATCGTTGACCTCGAAAGTGGCGCCGTTCTCGGCGTCCACCGCGTGGCCACCGATCCACAATTTCGCTGGAATGGATTCGATGAGTGCGTTGATCTCCATACTTTTCAGTGTGCCCTCAGGCCGCCCGGACAAACGACAAGACGCGCACGGCAGCGGTCCGCGCACTAGGGTCGACCGGTATGAGCAGCGACATCACGGGCAGCGAAGCCTGGAAGAATTTGGCGGCACATCACACCTGGATCGGCGAGAAGAGTCTGCGCGACCTGTTCGCCGGCGACGCCGAACGCGGACGCACGTTCACACTCGCAGCCGGCGACCTCCACGTCGACTACAGCAAGCACATCATCGACCGTGAGACGATGTCGCTTCTCGTCGATCTCGCCCGCGCAGCCGACGTCGAGGGCCGTCGCGACGCGATGTTCGCCGGCGCACACATCAACACCTCCGAGGACCGCGCCGTTCTGCACACGGCCCTGCGCTTGCCTGCCGATGCGACCCTCGAGGTGGACGGTCAGAACGTCGTCGCGGACGTTCACGAGGTACTAGCTCGGATGGGCGATTTCACCGATCGCGTCCGCTCCGGAGAATGGGTCGGCCACACCGGCGAGAAGATTCGCACCGTCGTCAACATCGGCATCGGCGGCAGCGATCTCGGGCCCGTCATGGTCTACAACGCTCTGCGCCACTACGCCGACGCGGGCATCGGGGCCGAGTTCGTGTCCAACGTCGACCCCGCCGACCTGGTCGCGGCCCTCGACGGATTGGACCCCGCGACGACGCTGTTCATCATTGCCTCGAAGACCTTCTCCACCCTCGAGACACTGACGAACGCCACCGCCGCTCGCCGCTGGCTCGTCGCCGCACTCGGGGAAGACGCGGTTGCGAAGCACTTCGTCGCCGTCTCGACCAATGCCGAGCGAGTGTCCGAATTCGGCATCGACACCGCCAACATGTTCGGCTTCTGGGATTGGGTCGGTGGCCGCTACTCCGTCGATTCCGCGATCGGTCTGTCCGTCATGGCTGTCATCGGTCGCGAGGCGTTCGGCGAGTTCCTCGACGGCTTCTTCACGATCGACGAACACTTCCGCACCACGCCGCTCGAACACAACGCGCCGGTGCTGCTGGGACTGATCGGCCTCTGGTACAGCAGCTTCTTCGGCTCCGAAACCCGTGCCGTGCTGCCGTATTCGAACGACCTGTCTCGATTCCCCGCATATTTGCAGCAGCTCACCATGGAGTCCAACGGCAAGTCCGTCAGGGCCGACGGCACGCCCGTCACCACCTCTACCGGTGAAATCTTCTGGGGCGAGCCGGGAACCAACGGTCAGCATGCCTTCTACCAGTTGCTGCACCAGGGCACCCGGCTGATCCCGGCGGATTTCATCGGATTCGCCGAGCCCACCGACGACCTGCCGACGCGCGACGGCACGGGCAGCATGCACGACCTGTTGATGAGCAACTACTTCGCACAGACGAAGGTGCTCGCCTTCGGTAAGACGGCCGAGGAGATCGCAGCCGAGGGCACCCCGGCCGACGTCGTGCCCCACAAGGTCATGCCCGGCAACCGCCCGTCGACGTCCATCCTCGCCCCGAAGTTGACTCCGTCGGTCGTCGGACAGCTCATCGCGCTGTACGAGCACCAGGTGTTCGTCGAGGGCGTCGTGTGGGGCGTCGACTCGTTCGACCAGTGGGGCGTCGAACTCGGTAAGACTCAGGCCCTCGAGTTGACGCCGGTGCTCACCGATGCGGACGCACCCGAGCAGCAGAGCGATTCGTCGACCGACGCCCTCGTTCGCTGGTACCGGGATCAGCGGGGGCGCTCGAAGTAGAGTTCGTGCGCCACCGACCGACCCCACTCGGGGTTCGTCTGTGCTCGAACGGATCCGATCGGTCTGTTTCTACGTCCAAGGAAGTATGGACTTCGACCAACCGCGCATGTTCTCCCGCACAGAAGCGCTGGCTGCAGGCTTCACCGATGACGATTTGAGGCGGGGCCGGGCGTCCGGCGAACTGCATACCGTGCGGAGGGGCTACTTCATCCGCTCCGAGGTGTACAGCTCGCTGGGCCCGCACGCTCGCCACTTGGCCCTCGCGGAGGCCATTCACGCGGAGTCGAGCAACAGCACGGTGTTCAGCCATGTTTCGGCTGCCGTGCTGCACCGGATGGACACCTGGGATGTGCCGCTCGACAAGGTGACGTTCACCATCGGGCGAACGTACGCGGGCAAGCGCGGTAGGCATCGCATCCTTCACGGTTCGCCGATCCCACCCGCGGATCTCACGGAGGTGGACGGCTTTCCGGTCACCACCCCGGCACGAACGGTCGTGGACCTCGCGCGGACGCTCGCGCTGACCCCGGCGGTATGCGTCGGCGATGCCGCCCTCCGAACCGGGGCGACCACTCGCCACGACATCGACCGCGCACTGGCCGAGTCCAGAAACCGCACCGGAATCGCGCGTGCCCGGCAGGCCGCCGCGATGATGTCGGACCGCAGCGACAGCGTCGGCGAAACGCGCAGCCGAATGCTGCTGGACACGTTGCCTCTGCCCCCTCCCCTGCTCGGGCAGTGGGTGTACGACGAAATCGGCATACCCATCGGGCGAGCGTCGTTCCTCTACCCGGATCACGGTGTTCTCGGCGAATTCGAGGGCCAGGGCCGCTTCGGCGCGCACCCTGCTCCGTGGAGCGCCCAGGACGAGCGACGCCGAGATGATTTTCGGTCGCTCGGTTGGGTTGTTGTGCAATGGAATTGGTCGGACTTGAGCAATCCACGCGAACTCACCGACCGTGTCGCGCGCGCATTCGTCTCCGCCGCCGCTCAGCGTGCACCGCGCGGCCGGTTCGCCCCGCAGCGCGCCTAGATTCGGGCCAGAATCGCCGCGGTGTCCACTCCCGTCGGCAGGGTTCCGAATGCCCCACCCCAATCCTCGCCGAGCCTGCTGGCGCAGAACGCGTCGGCCACCGCCGGTTCTCCGTGCCGAATCAACAGGGCGCCCTGGAACACCAGGGCCATGAGCTCGACGACGCGCCGAGCCCGGTATTCGATGTCGGATCTGTCGGCCAGTTCCTTACCGAGCCGCGACACTGCATCGTCGAGACGCGAATCGGATCCGGCTGCGAGGCCGACCTCGGCGAAGTACGCTTCGACGCTGTCCGGTTGCTTGGCCAGTGCGCGTAGCGAGTCGAGTGCCGCGACGTTGCCCGATCCCTCCCAAATGGACATCAGCGGCGACTCCCGATACAACCGAGGCATGCCCGATTCCTCGACATAGCCGTTGCCGCCCAGGCATTCCAAAGCTTCGGCAACATGCGTCGGCGCCCGCTTGCACACCCAGTACTTCGTCACCGCCAACGCAATTCGGCGGAGTGAGGTTTCCTGATCGTCACCTCGAGCGGCGTGGTCGGTGGCACCCGCCAGGCGCATCATGACGGTTGTTGCGGCCTCGGATTCGATGACGAGATCGGACAGCACGTTGCGCATCAGCGGCTGGTCGACGAGTCGGGCGCCGAACGCGGACCGGTGCCGCGCGTGGTGGACCGCTCGAACGGTGGCGTTCCTGATCCCGGCTGCGGATCCGATGACGCAATCGAGGCGGGTCATGTTGACCATCTCGATGATCGTCGGCACACCTCGGCCTTCTTCCCCCACCAACCACCCTGTTGCGCCGTGATATTCGATTTCACTCGACGCATTCGACCTGTTGCCGAGCTTGTCCTTGAGGCGTTGCAGCGCAATGCGATTGCGAGTTCCGTCGGGGAGCACCCGCGGGACCAGGAAGCACGAGAGCCCGCCGGGGGCCTGCGCCAGGGTGAGGAACATGTCGGACATCGGCGCGGACGTGAACCACTTGTGTCCGACGAGCGTGTGACTGCCGTCCGAGGACGGCGTTGCCGTGGTGGAGTTCGCGCGAACGTCGGATCCGCCCTGCTTCTCGGTCATCGACATTCCCGCGACGAGCCCGCGCTTCTCCGTCGGAACGCGGAGCCCGAAGTCGTACTCCGTAGATGCGAGCAGGGGCTCGTACATTTGCGCCAACGCCGAATTGTGCCGTAGCGCAGGCACAGCCGCGTAGGTCATCGAGATGGGGCACATGTGGCCTGCGTCTGCCTGCCCCCAGGCGTAGAACTTCGCGGCGCGCGCCACGTGGGCACCGCGGCGATCGCTCACCCACGGCGTCGCGTGGAGTCCGTTGCCGACGGCCACCCGCATCAGGTCGTGCCAGTGGGGGTGGAATTCGACCTCGTCGATGCGATTGCCGTACCGGTCGTGGGTGCGCAGTACAGGCGGGTGCTCGTTGGCCAGCCTGCCCCAATCCTGTACCTCGGAGCTACCGGCGAGGGCACCCAGTCGTCTCACGTCGGCTTCGGCCCACTCACCGCCTTCCCTTCGGAGCCCCTCGAGCAGCGAGGCATCGTCGGCGGTGTCGTACGGAACGAGGTCCGTGGACTGGTTGAACACCTGATGCGTGTCGATGGTCATGACGAGACTCCCAGGGAACGTAGGGCGAAGGTGACGAGGTCGGGTACCACGTCGAGGTCGTTCTCGATGTCGAAGTTCGGTCCGGCTCGGTCCGGACTCAGCGGGCCGATGAGCACCTCGCCGATGGCTCCGACGAGTCCGGCAGCCGCGAGGTCGACGTTCTGCGCGGGAATGTCGCCGGATCGGACACCCTCGGCGACGGCACCCGCGATGGCGTCGGTGAAGCTGCGCCGGAACACCAGGCGTTCGGCGTCGACCGCGGGGTCGACGGGCTCGGCGAGCAGGGCGTAGGCCATGGTGCGGTTTTTCATGGCGCGGCCGGCGAAGGTTTCGACGATGGCGCTGACGCGCTGGACGACGTCTCCGCCCGCGGCGGCCTCGGCGACCGCTCGCACCTCACGGCTGCACACCTCACGGAAGACTGCGACGACGAGTGCGGATTTGTTCTCGAAGTGGGTGTAGACGCTGCCCGCGGACACTCCGGCCGCGGCAGCGACCGACGCGATGGACAGTCCGCGGTATCCCTGTTCGGACAGTATGTCGACGGCCGATACGAGAAGTCGCTCGCGCCCTGCGTCGAGACGAGCTTGCACGGCGGTCGTGCGGCGGTACGGCATGGCAAGAAGTGAACACCGATTCATTGCTTCACGCAACCCCACTCGACTACCGTCGAACCATGTCAGCCACGATCGACCCCAGCTCTGCCAGGAGCGAACCCAGCTCTGCCAAGATCGAACCCAGCTCCGTCAGAATCGAGCGCAGTGGACCGGTGACCACCATCGTTCTGTCGCGGCCCGAATCGAGGAACGCCGTCGACGGCCCCACCGCGGCCCAACTCGTGGCCGCGTTCGAAGAGTTCGACGCCGACGACGACGCGGCGGTGGCCGTCCTGTGGGGCGAGGGAGGAACGTTCTGTTCCGGGGCGGACCTGAAAGCCCTCGGCACCGAGCGCTCGAACCACGCGACCGAACACGGCGACGGCCCGATGGGACCAACGAGGATGCGATTGTCGAAGCCGGTCATCGCCGCGGTGTCGGGCCATGCGGTCGCGGGCGGACTCGAACTTGCGCTGTGGTGCGATCTCCGAGTCGTCGAGCAGAACAGTACATTCGGGGTGTTCTGCCGACGCTGGGGCGTACCACTCATCGACGGCGGAACCGTCCGGCTACCGCGGCTGATCGGTGCCTCGCGCGCCATGGACCTCGTACTGACCGGCCGCGCCGTAGACGCAGACGAAGCCCTCGCGATCGGTCTGGCCAATCGCGTCGTGCCGGTCGGGCGTGCCAGATCGGAAGCCGAGGCTCTCGCTGCTCAGCTCTCGTTGCTGCCGCAGACGTGTATGCGCGAAGATCGCCTCTCACTGCTCGAACAGGACGGCCTCGACGAGGAGGCTGCCATCGCCAACGAATTCCGCCACGGCGCGGTCTCGATGGCAGCCGAGGCGTTGAGCGGTGCCCAGCGGTTCGCATCGGGCGCCGGAAGGCACGGCGCAGCAACACCGTGAGCCGGCCCGGCGACAACATGCGCCGGCCCGGCGGCGGCGACCGCCTGTCCGTCATCGACGACATCTTTCTACGCACGCACCGCGGTTACGGCCTGCCCATCGCGCTGCAGGGGATTTGGCGCACCGACACTCGGATCGGCCGCGTCGAGTTGTCGGCCGTTCACGCCAACCTCGCATACGGCACCCTCGGCCGACGGGTGGTCACGCCTTCGATTCCGGGCGCCCGTCGCCGCTGGAGCCCGAACGCATCGACGCTTCCGTTCGTGTACGACGACACACCACTTCCGGAGTCGGGCGTGCTGGACTGGGCCGACGCGCAAGGCGAACCGGACCTCGATCCGGAGTACGGACCGGGCTGGCGGTTGTCCGCCGCACCGATCGAGCATGGGGGCACCGTCGTGTCGCTGGTGTGCTCGCACGCGCTGGCCGACGCCGCCGGACTGATCGCCGCCGCAGGGCTGGCATTCGAAGGCACAGCTTTGGAGGGCGAGCGTTTCGAGGGCACGGCAGCCGAAGGCACCGGGCTACGTGCTCGTCGGACCTCGGACATTGCGGACGCGGTGGCGCTCGTCGCTCGCGTGGTGTTCGCGTCGGTACAAGCGTGGTTCCGTTGGCTGCTTCGCCGGGAGGTGCGCAACGAGCTGAACGACTTCCTCCGGTCCAATCGAACGAAACGTACCCACGACGTACACGTCACCACCTCGGTGATCGACATCGACGGCGTGCTGTCGAACTCTGAGTTCATTGCTCTCGCAGCGGCTGTCGCGGCCGATCTCGGCTTGGATGAGCCCGTCGATGTCAACGTTCCGTTCCGGTCACACGCACCGGGTGTCAACGGAATCGCCATGGCCACCGTGCTGGTGCGTACGACGGACACCGCGGCGGAGATCAAGGCTGCATGCAAGACCGCGTTCGCGAAACCTGCGGGCGCACCCGGCGGAGTTCCGGCCGAGGTGGTGCAGCTGATGCCCGAGAAGATGGCTGCTTCGCTGACCGCCACTCCGGGTACCGCCCGGGTGCTCTGCTCCAATATCGGCGCGTTGCCCGACAACATTCGACGCGTCGGCGACCATCCGGCATCGGCCGTGGCCACCAGGGCCATCCATCCGCATGCGTCGGGTTCGCACACGACGACCGCGCTGTCGACCTATGCCTCGACGATGAACGGCAGAACCTCGCTGTCCCTCGTGTGCACCGATGCCGCCCTGAGTGCGTCATCGCAGGCGTTGACCGAGAGCGCACTCGCCGTGTGTTCTCGGCTGCGTCTCCCCGCCCGATCGTGGAGAAAGCGACTACCGTGAAACGCATGAGCGAGCACGACATCTACAGCAAGATCGAGCAACTGGTTGCCACCGAGCACAAGCTGCGGTCACAGACCGAGGCCGGGGAAATCGACCCCGCCGACGAGAAGGCAGAACTGGCGTCGATCGAGCATGCGCTCGATCAGTGCTGGGACCTTCTTCGGCAGCGGCGAGCGCGGCGGGATGCGGGCCAGAACCCCGACGACGCCGAAGCCAACAGCGTCGAGCAGGTGGAACACTACCTGCAGTAGGGCCCTCTCAGACCAAGCGGTCGGTGAGTGCGTTCGGGAGGAACCGCAGTGCGAGGTCGATGCCCTGCCACTTGAGGCCGGGCAGCGCAGCTCGTCGCTGTTCCTTCTCGATGGCCGTTACCATGGCCGAAACACCTTGGTCGAGGGTTGCCGTCAGGGCGCTGCTGTCGCCTGCTTTCGCCGACATGTCGGTGGCGACGTAGCCGGGCAGCAGCGTCGTGACGGCGATGTCGGTCTTCGCCATTTCGGTGGCGAGCGCGTCACCCAGCGCCGAGACGCCCGCTTTGCTTGCGGCGTAGACCGCCTTCGGTCCCGGTAGCCCACGGTCGGCGCTGATCGACGACACCAGGACGAGGTGGCCGCGGCGCTGTGCGCGGAAGATCTGCATGGCCGCTTCGGTCTGCGACAGCGCGCCAATGAAGTTGGTGCGCGCGGTCTCGAGGTTGGCGTCGGCTCGTCCGCTACCGATCTTGGCGCCCTTGCCCAGACCGGCGTTGACGATGACCCGGTCGAGTCCGCCGAGTTCGCTGCGCAGTTCCTCGAACACGCTGACGACGGCATCGTGATCGGTGACGTCCAAGGCACGCACGGCAACCGTGATGCCGGGATGAGCGGCCACCAGCTCGTGGCGCAGAGCTTCGAGGCGATCGAGGCGTCGCGCACACAGCGCGAGGTCCCGTCCCATCGCGGCGAAGCGCCTGGCCATCTCCTCACCGAGACCAGAACTTGCACCGGTGATCAGAATTCTTTTCCTCGTCTTGCCCATGGCACGGCACCCTATGCCACTCTGGAGCAATGACAGAGCAGAGTACCGACGAATTCGACGTCATCGTGATCGGCGGCGGACCCGTCGGCGAGAACGCAGCCAGCTATGCGATCGCCGGGAGCGACCGCACCGCGGTCATCGTCGAACACGAACTCGTCGGCGGCGAATGCTCGTACTGGGCGTGCATGCCCAGCAAAGCGCTGCTCCGCCCGCGCGAGGTCCTCGAGACCGCGCGAAACATGCCCGGCGTCAAAGAACTCGTCGGCACCAGAGAACTCGACGTCGACGCCGTATTGGCCCGTCGCGAATCGTTCACCCACTCGCTCGACGACTCGTCGCAGGTGGGCTGGGCAGAATCCGCGGGCATCTCGGTGGTGCGAGGCCACGGACGGATCGCCGGCGAGAAGACGGTCGAGGTGGACGGCCGCACGCTGACCGCACGACATGCCGTCGTGCTCGCCACCGGCACCACCGCGTCGGTTCCGAACACGCCGGGCCTCCGTGAGGCTCTGCCCTGGACCTCGCGCGACGCCACCAACATTCACGAGATCCCGACGCGCATCGCCATCATCGGCGGCGGCGTCGTGGCCTCCGAAGCGGCGACCTGGCTCGCGTCGTTCGGCGCCGAGGTGACGATGATCGTCCGAGGCCCACGCCTGCTCGCCGGTTCCGAACCGTTTGCAAGTGACCTCGTCGCCGACGCCCTTCGTGAGCGTGGCGTCGAGATACTCTTCGACGCCGACCTGACGAACGTGTCGAGGCCCGACGCACAGGACACCGGCTACGGGAAGGTTCATGGCGGGCCCGCCGAATTGACCGTCGACGGAAACACCATCACCGTCGACGAAATCTTGGTGGCAGCGGGAAGGCGTCCGGCCAGTGCGGATCTCGGCCTGTCGACGGTCGGCATCGAAGACGGCACGTACATCGAGACCGACGATCACCTGCAGGTGGGCGGCATGTCCTGGCTCTACGCGGCGGGCGACATCAACGGCCGAGCGCCTCTGACCCATATGGGCAAGTATCAGGCACGGGTGGCCGGCGACGTCATCGCTGCACGGGCAGAGGGAAAACCGTTGGAAGGCAAGCGGTTCACGGCCAGCTCCGATCATGGACGTGTCCCGCAGGTTGTCTTCACGCCGTTGCAGGTGGCCTCGGTGGGTGTGACGGAGAAGCAGGCCCGCGAGGCGGGCACAGACGTCGAGATTCTCGGATCGGACATCGCCGTCGCCGGCTCTTCACTGCAGCAGGACAACTTCACCGGTCACGCGCAACTCGTCGTGGACCGCGCCGCCGATGTCCTCGTCGGTGCCACGTTCGTGGGTCAGGGCGTCGACGAGCTCCTGCACGCGGCGACGGTCGCGATCGTCGGCAAGGTGACGCTGGACGACCTGTGGCACGCGGTTCCGTCGTATCCCACCGTCAGCGAGGTGTGGCTTCGACTGCTCGAGTCCCGTCGCGGCTGAGTTGGACGAGTGAGCACCGACAGCGGCCAGATGACAGCCTATTCGATCACCGAAACGGACACGCTGCGCGCGGCTTTGGAACGGGCACGGTCTGACGGTTTCGCGATCACCACCGGTGAGCGCGAAACGGGAGCGTCCGGCTTGTCCGCTCCGGTGTTCGACTCTGCCACCGACGTCATCGGCGCGGTCACGATCAGCGGACCCACCTGACGAATGCCGTTGTCGCAGTGCGAGGAATGAGTCGAACTGCTCGTCTCGCACGCGGAGCAGATCACCCGCACCCTCGGTGGGCGCTACCCCGCCTGAGTCCAGGCTTCGCGGTTGACCGGATGCGGCGGAAGCGATCCGGTGGCCATCGCCGCGGCATTCTCGGCACACAACCGTGCCATCTCGGACCGCACCGACACCGTTGCACTTCCGACGTGTGGCAGCAGGACGGTGTTCGGTAGGCCCGCCAGTCCCGGTGCAAGGGCCGGCTCGTTCTCGTAGACGTCGAGACCCGCCCCGGCGATGATGCGTTCTCTCAACGCGGTGACGAGTTCCGCCTCGTCGACGACGGGTCCCCTGGCCGTGTTGATCAGGATCGCCGAGTTCTTCATCGATCGCAGAACGCGTTCGTCGACCAGGTGATGCGTCGACTCGCTCAGTGGGACGTGGAGGGACAGGAAGTCGCTCGTCGCAACGAGCTCGTCCCACGACGCATGTTCGACGCGTCCGGCGAACTCCCCCAGCTCGGCGTCGCTCACCTCGCGGTCGGACGGCGGCCGAGGGCAGAATTTGACGGTCATGCCGAAGCCGAGAGCGCGGCGGGCCGTTGCCCGTGCGATGCGGCCGAAGCCTGCGAGGCCGAGGACCCGGCCGGACACGTCGCTGCCCAGCATGAGTTCTGGCTCCCAGCCCGTGAACGCTCCCGATCGAACCAGGTGATCGGCTTCGACCACTCGCCTCGCGGTCGACAGCATCAACAGCAACGCGATGTCTGCGGTCGAATCCGTCAGCACACCAGGCGTGTTCGCGACGGTGATGCCGTTGGCGGTGGCCGCTGCGACATCGATGTTGTCGTATCCGACGGCGTAATTCGAGATTCCGGTGATTTTCGCGTCGTAGAGTAGATCGGCGTCGAAGCGATCTCCCAGTTGCGAGACAACTACGGAGTACTCACCGGATGCGCACCGCTCGGAAAGCTGATCGTGATCGAGTTCGACGAGGTCGACCTCTCCGGCTGCGGCCAGGATGTCCATCCCCGGCGCGGGGATCTCGGTGGTGACGAGAATTCTGCTCATACGACCCACTCGAACGCGTGCGCGTTGGACCTGGCGCCCTGAACGGTTTTCGAACGCATTTCCTCGCCGAGTTCGGCGAGGAGCTTCTCGGAGATGTCGACCATGGCTGCCAGCGTATCGGGGCCGAACCAGTCGGGACGGGTGGCGAAGAGGATGTCCTCGCTCGAGGTGTTTCCGCTGGCGCCGGGCGCGAAGGGGCAGCCGCCGAGCCCACCGAGGGATCCGTCGACCATCGTCGCGCCCGCGGTGATAGCCGCGAGGGTGTTGGCGACACCGAGGCCCCACGTGTCGTGACCGTGAAACACGATGCGGCGCTGCGGCGTTTCCGCAGCCACCCGGGAGAGCAGCGAGGACACCTGCGCGGGAACGGCTTGACCGAGGGTGTCGCAGATGACGATGTCGACCGCGCCCTCGGTTCGCTCGTCGTTTGCGATGGCGAGCACACGATTCTCGTCGATCATGCCCTCGAACGGGCAGGTGAAGGACGTGGCGATGCACAATTCGATCTGTCCGCCGACCGAACGCGCGATCTCGGTGGCGTCGGGCATGGCGGCCAGGCTGACCTCGGTGGTGCGGCCGATGTTGGCTTCGTTGTGCGCGTCCGAGGCGGAGAAGCAGTATTGGAAGTTGCGGGCACCGGCGGCGGCGGCCTTCTCGACGTGGCGAGGCGTCGCCACCCAGATCCAGCAGCGTTCGAGTTCTTCCTCGGTCAGCTCCGCGACGACCTCGAGGGTGTTCGCCATGGGCGGCACCTTGTCCGGCCGCGCCATCGATCCGATTTCGAGCGACGGGACACCGAGGGCGAGCAACCCGCGCACCACGTCGAGTTTGCGTTCGGTGGAGAGAACTTTGCCGGTGAGCTGCAGGCCGTCACGCATCGTGACATCGCGTAATTCGGCTGCGGGACTGTATCGGTACATCAGGCGCCCATTTCTTCGTCGGTCCTGCCCAACAGGTCACGTAATACTTCCGCCGTGTGTTCGCCGAGGTCCGGCCCGACTGAACGGATGGGAATCGACTTCTCCCCTATCACCGGCACGATGCCGACGAATCCGACGTCGGTGGGTTCGGCCCCACCGGTGTCGACGGAGAAGTTCTGAATCATGTTGCGAGCGTTGTACTGCTCGTCGGCCACGACGTCGGCCGCGGTGTAGATCGGCCCGGACGGCACACCCGCCGCGTCCAGAATCTTCAGCGCCTCGTCCCTCGAATGCAGCCCCGTCCATGCCGAGATCGCGGCATCGAGCTCGTCGCGGCGCTTCCATCGCCCGGCGTTGGAGGCCAGTTCGGGATCCGCGCCGAGGTCGGGACGGTCGATGGTCTCCATGTACCGCTGGAAGATGGCGTCGCCGTTGCCGGCGATGATGATGGAGTGACCGTCGTTGCACGGGTAGGCATTCGAC
>NZ_JBAWFH010000029.1:0-8507 GCF_049591685.1 Rhodococcus sp. (in: high G+C Gram-positive bacteria)
CAGCCTGTGCAGGGCCTCGCGAATCGGCGTTCGAGACGTCCCTACGCTACGGGCGAGGCTCGCTTCATCCAGGAATTGGCCCTCGGCGTACGTCCCCGTCAAGATCGCGTTGCTGATGGCGCGATACGCGATGGTGGTGGCCGACGGGCGCCTCAACCCGTCCGAGTCGGGGTCATCTATGGGCGCTGGCATGGGTTGAGGGTAGCTCCAATAGCAGGTAGGTCGACGTCGCAGGGCAATTCAGACGCAGGTGGGCAAATTGTATGCAACTAGTGCGCAAATAGTCGACTTGTCTTATAGTCGTCGTCACATCCACTACCGAGGAGTTCCCGCGTGCACACGACCCCCCGTCATGCAGTCTGGTTGTCCGAGCCGTCGAGCGCCGCAGTCGAGATGGCCGGCCTCGCTGGCTACGACACCGTCGTCCTCGATGTCGAGCATGGAACCTTCGACCTCGCCGCGCTCGATTCGATGTTGCCCCTCATCCGTGCAAGCGGATTGAGGGCCATCGTCAAAGTGCTCGGCCCTGAAAGAGGCCCCATCCAGCAAGCACTCGATCTCGGCGCAGACGCGGTTGCTGTTCCGCACGTCGAGTCGGCGTCCCATGCAGCCGAAATCACGGCGTTCGCGAAGTTCCCTCCTCTTGGTCTGCGGTCCTTCGCCGGGGGGCGCACGTCGGGCTACCGGGGTTTCACCGACGACTGGGTGGCGGAGCAGGACACCTCCACCCGTTGCTTCCCCATGATCGAGGACGCGTCAGCGCACGAAGAGATCGAGCAGATTCTGGCGCTGCCGACGGTGGATGGTGTCTTCATCGGTCCGTCCGACCTCTCCCTTCTCCGCGGTCGGGGCGCGTACAAGGCATCGCAGGATGACTTTCACGACCTGCGCAGAATCGCCCGCGCAGCTCGGGCAGCAGGAAAGCCCTGGATTCTCCCGGCCTGGAGCGACGCCGAGAAGCGCCTCGCCGTCGAGGAGGGAGCGGAGACGATCATCGGCGTAATGCAGTACGGCGCGATGCTCAGCGGTTTCACCACCGCTATGAACACCATGCACGCTATCGAGAACGAGGTGAACGCCTAATGTCTGTAATGGCCGCTGCCGTCCAGTTCGCTCCTACGAGCGATAAGTCAGCGAACCTCGACGAGATCGACCGTCTCGTACGAAGTGCACGGGCGATGGGCGCAGAGCTCGTTGTCCTTCCTGAGTATGCCGTCTTCACCGTTGACGCAATGGATGACCGATTCGTTGAAAGTGCCGAACCGCTGGACGGTCCGTCCGTGGGCCGTCTGGCTGATCTGTCCGCCGAGTTGGACGTTGCAATCATCGCTGGCATCAACGAAGTCGCCGACGCGGGCCGAATTCACAACACCCTCATTGGCGTTCAAGCAGGAGAATTGCAGGCTGTCTATCGCAAAGTGCATCTGTACGACGCCTTTGGATACAAGGAGTCGGACAAAGTGCTCGCCAGCGACCCGCAAGCACCCCAGCTGCTCCATGTAGGAGCGTTTACCGTGGGCATGCAGACCTGTTACGACCTGCGGTTTCCGGAAGTGACGCGCACTCTCGTCGACGCAGGAGCGAACGTCATAGCCATGCCGGCCGAATGGGTCCCTGGACCACTCAAGGAATTCCACTGGACGACGTTGTTACGGGCTCGCGCCATCGAGAACACCGTCTACCTGGTCGCCGCCGATCAATGCGCCCCCACCGGTGCCGGCAACAGCATGATCCTCGATCCGATGGGCAACACGCTGGCAGGCGTGGGGGAATCGGAGGGTATCGCTGTCGCGACACTGGACGCCGAACGGATCGAACAGGTGCGGGGTATCAATCCCGCGTTGGCCTTGCGCCGCTATCGCGTCACAGCGAGGGATGAGCGAGCATGAGAAGACAATTCTCGGCAATGGTCGCGGCGGTGCTTGCTGCGGGCGGCCTGACCGCATGCGGCGCGGGGAGCGATGCTGACTACGTGCTGCATTATTCGACGTACTCCAACGCAACCTCCGATCAGTCCAAGACGGTTGAACGCTGGGCTAGCGACGTCGAACGCCTCACCGGCGGTGGGGTGACCGTGCGGTTCCACTACTCCGAGAGTTTGGTCGGCGCCGACGAGTCCGTAGCGGCCACGCTCGACGGTCGGGTGGATCTGGCCCAGGTCGGTTCGCTGTACGCGGCCTCTGATCTCGCGATGTATACCGCCGCGGAGTTACCTTTCGAGTCGATGAATCCGGAATCGCATCTCAAAACGATCAGCCGGATGTACCAGGAGAACGAAACGTTCCGTGACGACTTCGACCGTCAAGGCGTCAGGTTGCTTTTCCCATTGCCCATCGGCAACGCGACGCTCGGGTCCGCCTCCCCGGTGACCAGCATCTCGGATCTGCAAGGACGGAGTGTCCGTTCGGGTGGTCTCGTGTCTCAGGTCATGGTCGCGGCTGGTGTCAACCCAGTCTCGATGACGGCGACCGATGTCTACGAGTCGATGCAGCGCGGGATCATCAGCGGTTATACCTCGCTGGGGATGTCGAATTTGCCGACCTTCGGTCTCGCAGATTCGACCCCGTTCATCGTTGACCCGGGTATCGGTGCGTACGCATCATCGATTGTTGTCGTGAACGAGGACTTGTTCCGAAGCCTGCCTGAGAACTACCGTCAGGCGCTGCTCGAGGCGGGGGAGAATGCCATCGGTTTCGGCCTCGAGGAATTGGACGAACTCGGCCTGCTCGCTTGTGAACAATTGCGTGCGTCGGGAACCAGCTTCTCGGCACTACCCGCGGATGAGCTCGACACGTTGCGCGAGGAGACCGGCGCGGCCGAGCAATGGGTGTCGCGATACGAGGAGAGAGGCTACGACGCTCGGTCCGTGCTCGACGACTATCGCACAATACTCGCCGAGGAGAATGCCGCGTCGGACTACGTCGATGCTCTACCTCGCTGCTTCGGGGAGGCACAGTGATCGCACCACCGACCTTTCCCAAACCGGTTCGGGCGCTGGCACAAGTACTGACCGTGGTTGCGGGGTTGATTCTGTTCGGCTTGGCTGCGCTGACCGTCGCGGACGTCGTGAGCCGAAATGTACGTAACCAGTCGATTCTCGGCGCAGTCGAAATATCCGCCCTGTTGTTGGTCGCGGTGGCGTTCTTCGGACTGACCGCTGCCGAGATCGACGGTAGGCATGTGTCCGTCACTTTGATCGAAGACCGGCTCGGCCGACGCGCCCGGATGGTGCTGAGTGCGGTGCGTGGAGTGTTGATCTCCGTACTCGGTTTGGTTTTGGTGGTGGGAATGTTCGGAGTGCTCGGCAGCGCATTCGAGCGTGGCGAGACAACGAACGATATCCTTCGACTCCCCACGTGGCCGGCCAAACTGGCGGTGCTGGGATCTTTCGGGTTGTTCTTCGTCATTGCAGTGTGGAAGGAAATACTCGTATTCCTCCGTGTGCGGGCCGACATCGAGGAGACCGATGTCGATCCCGTCGTCCATCCGGAACAATCTGCTTCCTCGGAGGTCCACGGTGACTGCTGAATCTGTTTCGATTCTTGTTCTCGTTCTGACCTTCTTCCTGGCCATGCTCGCGATTCGGTTGCATGTAGGCCTTTCCCTCATGCTTGCCGGCTTGCTCGGGGTGATCGGCCTCAGAAGCTTGGACGCGGCCGTGGGCACGGCGGCCAATCAGCCGTATTCCACCGCTGCCAGCTACTCGCTGACAATCATCCCGTTGTTTATCGTCATGGGTGTTCTGGCGGTGAAGGCGGGGTTGGCGCAGGCAGGCTTCGATTTTGCGTCGCGTGTACTGAGGAGACTGCCGGGAGGTAGCGCGTTGGCGTCCCTGGCAGGGTCCGGATTGTTCGCTGCGGTGACCGGGTCGAGCGTCGCCACTGTCGCAACCATGGCGCGCGTATCGACCGATGCGATCGTCAAGGCAGGCTACGGTTTACGGCTTGCTGCAGGAGTTGTGTGTGCAGGCGGAACGCTGGGCGTTCTCATTCCACCCTCCATCGTTTTGGTGCTTTACGGTGTGGTCGCGGAGGAGAGCATCGGTCAGCTGTTGCTCGCGGGAATCGGACCGGGGCTGCTGACGTTACTGGCGTATGCGGTGACTGCTGTCGTTGTCGTTTTGCTTCAGCGCAGAAGATCACGGAACCTGCTGGTGCGCAATGACCCTCCTGCGGAAGCGTCTGGTTGCGTCAGCAGCTCGAACACGGATACCGCTCCGCGTACCCTCGCACCCGAGAAGCTCGACATCTCGGGGGTGCTCTTCCTCGCCGTCATCTTCGGCGTCTCGATCGGAACCATTTACCTCGGCGTCGCAACTCCCACGGAGGCAGCGTCGTTCGGTGCAATGACGGCACTGCTCGTCATGGTGCTGCGTGTGCGGCCACCGCAGTTGCTCGCACGACTACGCGAATCGATCACGGAAGCAATCGGATTGACGGCCATGACGTTCCTGTTGATGGTCGGTGCCGGGGTATTCACCTATTTTCTCGCACTGTCAGGCGCCAGCTCTGCTTTGGTCGACGCTGTGGTCGGTGCCGACATGGCGCCGTACCTGGTTCTGGTGCTGTGTCTTCTGCTCCTGCTTCCGCTCGGCATGTTCCTCGACGGGATCTCGATGATCCTCATCGCCGCCCCGCTCCTTCATCCCATACTCACCGAGTATGGATTCGACGGCGTGTGGTTGGGCATTCTCATCGTGAAAGTCGCAGAGATGGCGCTGATCACGCCGCCTGTGGGGATGAATGCCTTCGTGTACTCCGGAGCTGTACCAGAAGCCGGTCTGGCCAGAGTGTTCCGCGGAATCTGGCCATTCTTGATCGCCGATGTTGTGGTCGTGGCCATCCTGATCGTGGTACCTGAGATCGTCACATTCCTCCCTGGGCTGTCGTCGGCCGTCTGAACGGCTGCGCAGCCGAGTCACACGATCGTCTCGGACGACAATCCCCTGTCCGGTTCGCCGGGCAGGGGATCTTTCGTTTCACGCCATGGAATCCTTCAGGAATTCTGCGAACTCTCGGGCGGATGCGAGGTCGTCGGCATTCGGACGACCTTTGCCGATCCCGCCGACCAATTTGAAGGGCAGGTACGTGTCGTAGCCGCGGCACGTGAAGCCGCCGACTACTTCATAGCCCTTGTTCTCGATGTTGTCGACGAACGGCTTGGCGAAACGGTTGAGGCGCGATTCCCGCAGGCCACTCGTGGCGAACACGAAGGCTTTGCCGGTCATCGGCGGTAGAGAGTCGACCCGTGCGCGGAGGTCGTGGTGAAACCGGCGGGAGTAGATGCCGGATCCGAAGCCCACCAGGTCGTAGGAGGCGAGGTCGGCGGCGTCGACCTCACCCGGCGTCACGACGGTCGCGTCCAGGACTTCGCTCAGGGCGTCGGCAATTTGGCGTGTATTTCCGTGCGAGACGGACGAACACACGATCAGCGTCTTGGGCATCGGTACAGCGTATCCGGCGATGCACAGCGGACAGACGAAGTTACTCACAGGCGTGTAATTCATCGCTACGCACCCTGAGCTGGGTAATTGGCGTCGCCTCAAAGGTTTGTCCACACGCCATCCACAGGATTACGGCAATGGTCCTCGAGTTGTCCACAGGTTTGTCCACAGCCTGTTGATACATACGTTCGAAAGGACGGTTCGTGGGTCGTCTGGAGTGAAAGCCCTACGCGGAGTCATCGAGATCGGGCGCGCTCATGCCGAGGTGCTCGATGTGATAAACCGCTTCGTCGAGCAGCATTGCGACGTGGTTGTCGTACAGGCGATAGATGACGCTTCGCCCGGACCGGGCGCCGGTCACGAGACCCATTGCGCGCAGCAGCCTCAGCTGGTGCGATACGGCCGATTGCTCCATTTCGACGGCGTCGGCGAGGTCGTTGACGCCGCTCGGGCCCTGCCGCAGTTGCGTGAGGATGCGGAGGCGGCTCGGGGTGGCGAGGGCTTGCAGAGTTGCGGCGACAGTGGCCGCTGACTCGGCGTCGAGCTGCGCCGGTGGCGTGGCGCGTCTCTCGACTCCGTGTCCCATGCCGCAACTATAGTCAATGTACACATGTATAGCTCTTCATGTAATCATGTAGATATGACCACCCTCTCCAAGCCGCGTACTCCCGGCGCTGCCATCGGCAGCGCGCGAACACGACTGCTTGCCGTCCCCGAGGTACGTTGGGCGACCGCCGCGACGGTCCTGTTCCTGCTGGGCCTCGTCGCTCAGTTGTCGCCCGCGCCCGACTGGGTCTTCTGGCTTCTGTATCTGGCCTGCTACGCCACGGGCGGGTGGGAACCAGCGCTCGAGGGAATTCGAGCCCTGCGAGAGAGAACACTCGACGTCGATCTGCTCATGATCGTCGCCGCAATCGGCGCGGCCGCGATCGGTCAGATCTTCGACGGTGCCCTGCTCATCGTTATTTTCGCTACCTCGGGCGCGCTCGAAGCGGTACTGACCAAGCGCACCTCCGATTCGATTCGCAGTCTCCTGGACCTCGCACCCGAGGTCGCGACGGTGCTGACCGAGAACGGCGAGGAGCATGAGGTCGACGCGTCCGCGCTGCAGCCCGGTGACGTGGTCGTCGTTCGACCCGGAGAGCGGATCGCGGGCGAAGGACGCGTCGTCGACGGCGGAAGCGAAGTTGATCAGGCGTCGATCACCGGTGAGTCGGTGCCCGTGTTCAAGGGCGTCGGCGACGAGGTGTTCGCCGGAACGATCAACGGCACCGGCGCCCTTCGCGTGCGGATCGAGGTGGACCCGTCCGAGACGGTCCTCGCCCGCATCGTCGCGATGGTCGAACACGCATCGGAGACGAAGGCGAAAAAGCAACTGTTCATCGACAAGGTCGAGCAGTACTACTCCAAGACCGTGGTCGTCGCGACGGCGGCGATCTTCGCGCTACCGATGTTGGCAGGCAGCGAGTTTCAGCCGGCTCTGTTGCGGGCGATGACGTTCATGATCGTCGCATCGCCGTGTGCGGTTGTGCTGGCGACGATGCCGCCGCTGCTCGCGGCGATGGCAACTGCGGGCAGGCACGGTGTACTCGTCAAATCCGCGGTGGTGATGGAACAGTTGCGCACCACCTCGGTCGTCGCATTCGACAAAACCGGAACCCTCACCGAGGGTGTCCCGCGCGTCGAACGCGTCGAAACGTTTACGGCAGAGTTCGACGAGGACGCCGTACTGCGTCTTGCCGCCGCTGTCGAACGCGGAAGCGAACATCCGATCGGCGCGGCCGTCGTCGAAGCCGCCCGACTGCGCGCGTTGGCGGTGCCCGGCGCATCCGACTTCGAATCCACTCCCGGGCTCGGAGTGCGAGGGGTGGCGTACGGTCGAGTCGTCGAGGTCACCAAACCCACTGACAACTCGGCGCACTCGGAGACCGTCGAGCAGCTCGAGTCCGAGGGCATGACCGTGGTCGTCGTTCGGATCGACGGGCAGCCGGCGGGACTGATCGGGCTGATCGACACGGTACGTCCGCACGCGGCGTCCGTCGTTGCCGAACTAGAGCACATCACCGGCAACGGTGCCGTCCTCCTGACCGGAGACAACGACCGCGCCGCGCGGGCGGTCGCCCGCAGTACCGGCCTCGAAGACGTCCGCGCGGGTCTCTTGCCTCACGACAAGGCAGCAGCGGTCAGCAATATGGGTCAGCATGTCCTTCTCGTCGGCGACGGCGTGAACGACGCTCCTGCCCTCGCGGCAGCCGACATCGGCGTGGCGATGGGCCGCAGAGGATCGGATCTCGCACTCGACACCGCCGACGCCGTCCTCATCCGTGACGATCTGGGTGCGGTCGCGTCGGTCATCGAACTGTCGCGACGTGCCCACCGCATCGTTGTGAGCAACCTGGTCATCGCCGCGTCGTTCATCGTCGTGCTGGTGACGTGGGATCTCGTCGGCACCCTGCCGTTGCCCGTGGGCGTCGCAGGGCACGAAAGTTCGACGGTGATCGTCGCGTTGAACGGGATGCGTCTGTTGTCGTCGCGAGCATGGCGACGCAATACACACGATTGCGTATCGCCCCGATCGGGCATGCACTCCGAATGACGAAACTACTGTTCGCTGTGACAGCTGCCGACCACTGGACGTTGAAGGACGGATCGAAGCATCCGACCGGCTACTGGGCCGAGGAGCTCGTCGAATCGCATCGGACGTTCGTCGACGCCGGGTGGGACGTGGTCGTGGCAACTCCAGGGGGCAAGGCGCCCGTCGTCGACCAAGGCTCATTGGCTGTCGATGCCAACGGCGGCGACGAGGACAAGGTCGCCGACCAGAAGAACTACCTGGAGTCCATCGACTCGATCCTTCAGAACCCCCAGGTGCTCGAGGATCAGAAGGCAACGGACTACGACGTTGTCTTCGTGCCCGGCGGCCACGGTCCGATGGAGGACCTCGCGGAGTCGGGTCAGTTCGGTGCGTTGGTGTCCGATTTCCTCGACGGCGGCAAGGTCGTCTCGGCGGTCTGTCACGCGCCGGCGGGATTGCTGCCCGCGACGCGATCGGACGGTGTGTGGG
>NZ_JBAWFH010000030.1:0-20649 GCF_049591685.1 Rhodococcus sp. (in: high G+C Gram-positive bacteria)
ACTCGACGCCGGCGAGTCCCGCCGGGCGGCCGGACACGGTGGCACCGAAGACGACGTCCTCGGAGCCCGTCGACCGACCGAGGAGGACACCCCATGCGGCCTGCACCATCGTGTTGAGCGTGACACCGAGCCGGGCACCGAGGGATTGCAGTGCCCCGGACAACGTGGCGTCGAGATCGAGCGACAGCTCGCCGACCTCTGCGGACACAGCACGGTTCTGATCGACGGTCGACAGCATCGTTGGCTCGTCCACCCCGGCCAGGGCGTCCATCCACTTCTGCCGCGACGCCTGCGCGTCCTGCTCAGCCACCCACGCCAGGAACGTGCGGTACGAACGAACCCGCGGAAGTGAGGAGGCGTCACCGCGAAGGGCGTACAGCGCCAGCAGATCCCGCATCAACAGCGGGGTCGACCAGCCGTCGAGAAGAAGGTGGTGGCTCGAGACGAGGAAGCGGTAATCCGCCTCCGCCATCTTGACCAACGTGAAGCGCATGAGCGGAGCGGACGCCAAGTCGAAGTGTTCGCTCTTGTCCGCAGCACGAATCGCGTCGAACTCGGCTTCGCGCTCGTCCACCGACCTGTGGCTCAGATCGACGTCCCGCCAGGGAACGTCGACATGGTCGACGACCAACTGCACCGAGGTGCCGTCCGCGTTCTGTACGAAAGCGGTGCGCAGGTTCTCGTACCGGTCGAGCAGCGCCTGTGCCGCGCCGCGCAGGCGATCGCGGTCGACCGTTCCCGTCAGCTTCAGCAGCACCCGCATGGTGTACACGTCCACACTGGTCCGCGCGATCATCGCGTGGAAGAGCAGCCCGGATTGCAGCGGCGCGAGCGACCAGATGTCCCGGGTGCCCGGGTAGGTGGACTCCCAGGCGTCGATGTCGCGCTGGGACACGTGCACCAGCGACACATCGGACGGGGTCAACCCGCCCGCGTTCTCCTGTGCGACGTACTCCGCCATGGCCGACAGTGCGTCGGACCACAACTCGGCGAGCTCGGCCACGTCGGCGCGCGAGAGGATCCCCGTGGGGAAGGTGAAGCTTGCAGACAGCCGTGGTCCGGCGGCGGTGTCGATCACCGCGGAGTTGATGTCCACCGTCGCGTTGGCCGGCATGTCGCGGTCGCCGGGAGCCCCGACGTCGGCGAGGACCGTCGACGGTAGCCACGCGCCACCGGTGAGTTCGCCCGAGATGCCCTCGGTCGATACCCGTCCCAGATAGTTGAAGCTGACCTGCGGGGCGTGTGCAGCGGCTTCGAGAACCTTTGCCGTTTCACCGTTCAGGTAGCGCAGCAGCCCGAAGCCCATCCCCTTGTCCGGAACGGCGCGCAACTGCTCCTTGACCGCCTTCACGGCCGAGGCCACGTCGAACACCTCGTCGACGTCGATCTCACCGAGATCGAGTCGGACGGGGTAGGCACTGGTGAACCAGCCGACCGTCCGGGACAGGTCGGCGCCGGGCACCATGTCTTCCTCGCGGCCATGGCCTTCGAGTTTGACCAATGCCTCGCCCAGTCGGACGCCTCGGCGGGAGCGCCACTTCGCCAACGCCAGCGCGAGCGCAGCCAGCAGGCCGTCGTTGACGCCGCCGTTGAATGCAGCGGGCACGCGAGTGAGAACAGCGTCGGTAACGCTCTCCGACAGCTCGACGTCCACCCTTTCGGTGGTGTCGAGGGTGTCGGTGTGCGGATCGAACGACCGCGAGCCCAGCAGGGGGTCGCTTCCGGCGAGCACCTCGGTCCACCAGGTGACCTCGGCTTCACGGGCGTCGTCGTGCGCTGCGTCGACCAGGCCGTGCGCCCACCGACGCATCGACGTGCCGACCGGAGCCAGAACGATCGGCTGATCGGCTGCGCCCTGCCCCCACGCGATCGCCAAGTCCGGCAACAGGATTCGCCACGATACACCGTCGACGACGAAGTGGTGCGCGACGATCAGCAGGATGCCGGGACGCGCCGAGCGTTCGGCGGCCTCACGTTCACCCGCGGAGTCGTCGAAGTCGAACCAGACGACATCGAGCATGCGCCCGGACTCCGGGTCGAGACGGCCCTTGGCGGAGTCGAGTTCGCGCTCGGCGCGAGCACGCAGTGCAGCATCGTCGATGTCCCGATCCAGCGGTACCCGAACGAGGATGTCGTCGATGTCGACGGTGCCTCGGTCGCGGACGTGGAAAGTCCACTCTCCGCCCTCGGCACGCTCGACCACGGAGCGAAGAACGTCGTGGTGATCGACGACGGCGCCGAGAATGCGCGTCACCGATCCGTGGTCGATTCCGGTCGGCAGCATCACAGCGACCGACTGCGCGAAACGACCGAAGCTGCCGGGGCCTTCGAGGATCGACTTCATGATCGGAGTCAGCGCGAGCGGTCCGGTCCCTCCGCCGTCCAGTTCCGCGACGACGGGCCGTTCTTCGGTGTCTCCGAGCACCGTGGCGACCTCCGCGAGGCCTGCGACGGACTTGTGCTCGAACACCTCTCGCGGGGTGAACGAGATTCCGCGGGCCCGGGCTCGCGATACCAGCTGGATCGAGACGATGCTGTCGCCGCCGAGCGCGAAGAAGGATTCGTCCACGCTGACGCGTTCGACGCCGAGAACGTCTGCGAACACCTCGGCGATGATCGACTCGATTTCGTTGGTCGCGCCGCGGAACTCTTGCTGCTCGAATACGGGCTCCGGCAACGCCGCACGGTCGAGTTTGCCGACCGGAGTGAGGGGAACCGAGTCGAGAACGATGATCGACGCGGGCACCATGTGGCTCGGCAACGAGCGAGCCACGAATGCGGACAGGTCGTCCGCGTCGACGGTTGCTCCGCGGGCAGGCAACACGTAGGCCACCAGACCCGTTGTGCCGTTCGGTAGCTCACGGCCCAACGTGGCTGCGAACGATACGCTCTCGTGTTGCACGAGAGCCGCGTCGATCTCGCCCAGCTCGACGCGGAACCCTCGCACCTTGATCTGGAAATCGGAACGCCCGACGAATTCGATGTTGACGGCCGAAGAATCTTCGGACACGGCATCCGAGCCGAACGCCCAGCGCACGATGTCGCCGGTGCGGTACATCCGCGAGCCGGGCGCACCGTACGGGTTCGAGACGAATCGTGACGCGGTCAGGTCGTGGCGCTCGTGGTACCCACGAGCGAGCGCGCCGCCCGCGAGATAGAGCTCACCTGCGGCTCCGACCGGTACCGGGTTGAGCCGTGCGTCGAGTACCAGTGCGGACATGCCGTGAATGGGCCGTCCGACGGTGATGGGCATGCCCGGACGAAGCTCGGCGAATGTGGAGATGATCGTCGTCTCGGTGGGGCCGTACCCGTTGAAGTACTTGCGGCCTGCAGCCCAGCGCGCAAGCAGGTCGGGTGTGGTGACGTCGCCGCCGACGGAGGCGACCTTCAGGCTGTCGATCCCCGTCGGATCCATGGTGCCGAGAACGGCAGGCGTGATGATGGTGTGGGTGACCTGCTCGGATTTCAGCAGCTCTGCGAGATCTTCGCCACCGATGATGGTCGACGGAACGATCACGAGGGTGGCGCCCTCGGAGAACGCCGCCATCCATTCGAGAACCGAGGGGTCGAAGCTCGGCGAACAGATGTGCAGGAAGCGTGAATTCGCATCGAGGTGGTACAGATCCGTTGCCGCGTCCAGCACCCCACCGAGGCCCGCATGTGTGACGACCACGCCCTTGGGCAGCCCGGTCGATCCGGAGGTGTAGATCATGTACGCGGCATGGCCGATGGCCAACGGCGAAATCCGCGCGGCATCGGTGACGGGCGCGTCGGTCTGCGCGTCGACCTCGGCGACGAACGCCGCGTCGTCGAGCGCGATCCACTCCGTGGCCTGCGGCAGCTCGTCCCGGTACTCGGTCGAGGTGATACCGAAGATCGCTCCGGAATCGCCGAGCATGTGCTCGACGCGACCGGGCGGATACGTCGGATCCACGGGCAGATGAGCTGCACCCGATTTCGCGACGGCCCAGACCGACAGCACCATCTCGTACGAACGGGGGAACGCGAGCGCGACGATGCGATCGGGGCCGGCGCCGCGCTCGATCAACGCACGTGCCATCCGGCTCGATGCCGCGTCGATCTCGCGGTACGTGATGGACCGACCAAGTGCCCGCACGGCGATGCCGTCCGGGTTGATCTCGACGCCGCAGGCGAAGATCTCGGGCAGCGTGCCACCGTGCGTGACCTCGTCACCGTGAACATGGGTCAACCAGTCGAACTCGTCGGCCTCGAGAATGGACAGGTCGCCGACGGGGCGACTCGGCTCGGCGACGACGCCGCGCAGAATACGGACGAACCGACGCGCGAACACCTCTACCGTCGCAGCGTCGAACAGTGCTCGCGCGTAGGTGAATTCGGCCGAGATACCGGTGTGCGCACCGGTATCGTCGGTGTGCTCCGAGAGCAGAAGCGACAGGTCGAATTTGGCCACGTCGATGTCGAAATCGACTGCGGACACCTTCAGTCCCGGCAGTTCGAAGCTGGTCTGCGGCAGGTTCTGGAACGAGAGCGCCACCTGGAACAGTGGATGCCGGGCAGTGGAACGCTCAGGGTTGAGGATCTCCACGAGTCGCTCGAACGGAACGTCGGCGTGCCCGAAGGCCTTCAGGTCGGTTTCGCGGTTGGCTTCGAGCAACTTCTCGAACCCGCGGCTGCCGTCGACGTCGGAACGCAGCACGAGCGTGTTTACGAACATGCCGATGACGTCGTCGAGTTCGGCTTCACCGCGACCCGCGATCGGGGTACCGATGGCGATGTCCGACGTTCCCGACAGCCGGGCAAGCAGGACCGCCAACGCGGAGTGCACGACCATGAACAGCGTCGTTCCGGTTCGTCTGGCAAGCGCGGCGAGATCGCGATGCAACTCGGGTTCGATGCGGAAACGAGTGGTGCCACCGTCGAACGACTGCACGGCGGGCCGCGGTCGGTCGAAGGGCAGCACGAGCTCTTCGGGCAGCCCGGTCAGTGCGTTCTTCCAGAAGTTTGCCTGCAGCGAGATCACCGAGTTCGGGTCGGCTTCGTCGCCGAGAACGCGGCGCTGCCACAGTGTGAAGTCGGCATACTGCACCGGCAACGGTGCCCAACCGGGTGCCTCGCCGACCGTTCTCGCGGCGTACGCGATCATCACGTCGCGAGTCAGTGGCCCCATGGACCACCCGTCCGCGCTGATGTGGTGCGCAACGAACACCAGCACGTAGTCCTGCTCGGACAGTGCGAACAGTTCGGCGTGCAACGGAACCTCGACGGTGACGTCGAAGCCGGTCGAAACAACCGACGCGATTCTCTCGACCAGTTCGTCCTCGCGAACCGGTATCGGAGTGAGCACCGGTACCGCAGCACTGGTGGGCAGAATCACCTGCGCGGCAACGCCGTCGGTCCCGGGGTAGACCGTGCGTAGCGACTCGTGACGTTCGAGCACATCGGAGATCGCGGCCTGCAGCGCAGAAGCATCCAGCACGCCGGACAAACGGATTGCGACGGGCAGGTTGTTGACGGCCGATTCGGTATCGAATCGGTTGAGGAACCACATGCGCTGCTGAGCCAGCGACAGAGGGATCCGCTCCGGACGGTCACCGGCCACCAGGGGCACGCGGCTGTCGCCGACATGGGACTCGGCTCGAGCGGCCAGGCCCTCGACGGTGGACGCCTCGAACAGCACGCGTACCGGCACCCGCGCACCGAGCGCGGCGCCGACGCGGGACACGACCTGGGTGGCGATCAGGGAGTTGCCACCGAGTTCGAAGAAGTCGTCGTCGAGGCCGACTCGCGCCGAACCGAGAACATCCGCGAACACGCCCGCGACGATCTCCTCGACAGGCGTACGCGGGGCGCGGAACACCCTCGCGGAAAAGACCGGATCGGGCAGCGCTCTGCGATCGAGCTTTCCGGACGCGCCCAGGGGAAGCGCATCGAGGACAACGAATGCGGACGGAACCATATAGGTCGGCAACAGCCGACCGACCGCGCTCTGCAGTGCCCCGGTGTCGACTGCTGCCCCCGCCGTCGGAACGACGTAGGCAACGAGTTGTTCGGACCGTACGAGCACCACCGACTGCGACACCGAATCATCTGCGACGAGCGCGGATTCGATCTCGCCGAGCTCGATCCGCAGGCCGCGAAGCTTGACCTGGAAGTCCGTGCGCCCGAGGTATTCGAGTTCGCCGGACGACGTCCACCGAACGAGGTCACCGGTGCGGTACATGCGGGTGCCGTCACCGAACGACGATGCGACGAACCGGTCGGCCGACAGATCGGGCCGTCCGAAGTAACCGCGAGCGATCTGCACGCCCGTCAGATACAGCTCTCCCGCAACCCCGACAGGAACGGGCCGCAGCCGTGCATCGAGCACCAGCACGCGGGAATTCCACACCGGCGAACCCATGGGTGCGGACGTACCCGATACATTCCAGCCGGGCACACCGGCAACAGGTCGTGCGGTGGCATGGACGGTGAACTCCGTCGGACCGTACAGGTTGTGCAGGGCTGCGCCGGGTAGAGCCGAGGCTGCCGAGGCGACCACCGATGCGGGCAGAGCCTCACCGGCGATGAGCACGTTCGAAAGCGACGGGCACCCACCGGGTCCGATGGCCGAGACGAATGCCGACAGCACCGACGGGACGAACGACGTCGCCGTGACGCCCTCGGACTCGATGACCGACACCAGATAGGCGGGATCCCGGTGTCCGTCCGGTTCCGCGACCACGAGGCGAGCGCCGGAGGCCAACGCACCGAACAGTTCCCACACGGACACGTCGAACGTGAACGGGGTTTTCTGCAGGACGACGTCGTCGACGCCGAGACCGTATTCGGCGACGATCCAGGACACCTGGTTGGCGACTGCCGCGTGGGATACGGCCACACCCTTCGGGCGCCCGGTCGATCCGGACGTGAAGATCACGTAGGCGACGGAAGACGGGTGCAGCGGGCGAAGGCGATCGGAGTCGGTCAGCGGTGCCGATGCGTGATCGCCCAAGGCCAGATCTTCGACGACGACCACGGGAACAGCGGCAGTGTCGATGCCGCGCGACGCGGCAAAGCCGTCGTGGCCGGTCGTCAACACGACCGCCGGCGCTGCGACGTCGACAATGTAGTCATTGCGCTCGGCGGGCTGGTCGGGGTCGATCGGCACGTAGCCTGCACCTGCCCGCAGCACCGCGTACAGCGCGATCATCATCTCGTGCGACCGCCTCATCGCGACGCCGACGAGCACTTCCGGGCCGGCCCCGACCGATACGAGGTACCGAGCGAGCCGGTTGACCCGTGCGTCGAACTCGGCGTAGGTGATGGACACCCCGCCGAACGCCACTGCGGGAGCTTCGGGCCGAGCCGCCACCTGCTCGTCGAAAGCGCTCAGAACCGTGGCCCGTGGGTCCAGCTCGTGCCGAGTGTTGTTCCACGACTTGAGGATCAGTCCGCGTTCGACGGCGTCGTTGAGGTCGATGTCGCCGACAGCGACAGCCGAGTCTGCGATGACCGCGTCGAGGACGTACAGGAATCTGTCGGCGAACAAGCGCACTGTCGCGGCGTCGAACAGGTCTTCGGCGTAGGTGAATTCGGCGGACAGACCGTCGGCGCGGCCGCTCGAGGTGAGCCGCTCGGTCAGCGTCAGCTGAAGGTCGAACTTCGCTACAGCGACGTCCAGATCGACACTGTCGATGCTGAGTGCGGGCAGATCGAGGTGCGTCGGTCCGAGATTCTCGAACGACAGCATCACCTGGAACAGCGGGTGGCGCGCCGTCGATCGTGCCGGGTTGAGCACCTCGACGAGCCGCTCGAACGGGATGTCCGAATGCGCGAACGCACCGAGAGCCGACTCACGGGCATGGGCGAGTTGGTCGTTGAACGACTCGTCGCCGTCGACATCGGTTCGAAGCACCAGGGTGTTGACGAACATGCCGACCACATCGTCGAGGGCCTGCTCACCGCGACCGGCCACCGGCGTGCCGATGACGATGTCCCCGGTTCCCGACAGCCGTGCCAGCAGAACATTCAACGCGGCATGGACGACCATGAACAGCGACGCATTGCGGTCGCGTCCGAGGTCGAGCAGCCCCTGGTGAATCCGCGGCTCGATTTCGAAGTCGACCGTCCCACCGGCGAAGGACTGCCGCGCCGGCCGCTGCCGGTCGGTCGGCAGATCCAGCTGGTCGGGGATGCCGACGAGCGTGCGCTTCCAGTATTCGACCTGCTGGGAGATCAGCGAGTTCGGGTCTTCCTCGGAGCCCAACGTGGTGCGTTGCCACAGGGTGTAGTCCGCGTACTGCACCGGAAGGGGCATCCAGCCCGGGGATTCCCACTGGGTGCGGGCCGCATACGCGACCATGATGTCGCGCGCGAGTGGGCCCATCGACCAACCGTCGGCCGAAATGTGGTGCACGACGATCGTGAGGACGTGCTCGGTCGGGGTGATCTCGAAGAGCTGCGCCCGGACGGGAACGTCGGCGGTGACGTCGAAGCCCGTCGACGCCATCTGCGCGACCGCATGTTGAAGCTCGCTCGCGGGGATTTCGACGGGCATCAGGTTGGGAACGATCTGCGCCGCGTCCTGCACGACCTGGTGGGGCCCCTCGGCCGAATCAGGGAAGACCGTACGGAGCGATTCGTGCCGGTCGATGACGTCCATGATCGCCACCTGCAACGCCGGCACGTCGAGAATGCCCGACAAGCGCAGCGCGATCGGCAGGTTGTAGATGGCCGACTCGGTGTCGAACCTGTTGAGGAACCACATGCGCTGCTGGGCCAACGACAAGGGAATGCGTTCCGGCCGAACGGTTCTGGTCAGCGCTATGCGGGCGCCGCGACCGGCTTCCTGCTCGACTCGAATGGCGAGCTGAGCGACTGTGGGCGATTCGAAGATGGCGCGTACGGGCACCTGCGCATCGAGCGCCGCGCCGAGGCGTGCGACGACCTGCGTCGCGATCAGCGAGTTGCCGCCGAGTTCGAAGAAGTCGTCGTCGAGCCCGACGACGGGTGCGCCCAAAACATCGCTGAAGACGGTGGCAACGGTCTCCTCGATGGGTGTGACCGGTGCGCGGAATTGCCGGAAGCTGATCCCGATTTCGGGCTCGGGCAGCGCGCGACGGTCGAGCTTGCCGATGGGCGTCAGCGGGATCTCGTCGAGCACGACGATTGCCGACGGCACCATGTAGCTCGGCAGCAAGCGCGCGACGTACTTGGTCAACTCGTCGCTGTCGATACTCGAGGATCCGTGCACGTACGACACGAGCGCCGTTTGGCCGGAGGCCATCTCGTGACCGAGTGTGGCCGCGAACGTGACTGCGGGGAACGTTTCGAGGGCTGCGTCGATTTCGCCCAGTTCGATGCGGAAACCGCGGACCTTGACCTGGAAATCGGAGCGACCGACGTATTCGATTGCGAAATCTTTGGTCCAGCGGACGATGTCGCCGGTGCGATAGATCCGGCTGCCTGCGGGGCCGTACGGGTTTGCCACGAAGCGTTCGGACGTGAGGCCTGAGCGTCGGTAGTAGCCGCGGGCAACGGCCTCGCCCGACAGATAGAGCTCACCTGCGACACCGGTGGGCACCGGCTGCAGACGAGTGTCGAGGATGACTGCGCTGACACCGGGTACCGGCCCGCCGACAGTGATCGGCTCGCCCACGAACAGTTCGCCACGGGTCGAGACGATGGTCGTCTCGGTCGGGCCGTATGCGTTGAAGAAACGCCTGCCCGGCGCCCAGCGGGAAACGAGGTCGGGTGCCGATGCCTCGCCGCCCACTGACAGCAGTTCCAGAGCGTCGAGACCGGACGGGTTCATCGATCCCAGCACTGCCGGAGTGATGATTGCGTGCGTGACGCCGTGGTCGGCGAAGAGCCGGTGCAATTCGGGCCCACCGATGATGGCCGGCGGAACCACGACCAGGGTGGCGCCGGCGGAGGCCGTGAGCGCCCACTCGAAGACCGACGGGTCGAAGCTCGGTGAAATGACGTGTGCGAAGCGGGTTTCGGGCCCGACGCGGTACAGGTCGCGCGACTGGTCGACCAGGCCGGACAAGCCGCGATGAGTGACGCTGACGCCCTTGGGCAGTCCGGTCGAACCGGAGGTGTAGATGACGTACGCCGGATGGTCGAGCCGCAGCGGCGCAGTTCGGTCGGCATCGGTGACGGGCTCGGCGGGAAAGCTCCGCACGGCCTCGTCGAAGGCCCGGTCGTCGATCGACCACCATTCGCACGTGGCCGGGAGATCGTTCACGCGCTGAGACGTGGTGACACCGACGACTGCTCCCGAGTCGGAAAGCATGTGGCGCACGCGGTCGACCGGGTAGTCGGGGTCGACGGGAACCCACGCGGCTCCGGCCTTCGCGACCGCCCAGATCGAGACGACCATCTCGACCGATCGTGGGAACGCAAGCGCCACCACGGTTTCCGGGCCGACGCCGCGGTCGATCAGGTAGCGAGCGTAACGATCGGTGATCTCGTCGAGCTCGCGGTAGCTGACCTCGACGTCGGGGGTTCGGATTGCTAAGCCGTCCGGGTTCGCGGACACACCTGCGGCGAGGAACTCGGGGAGCAACCGCTGCGACTCGACCGTGCCGCCGTGTACGGAGGTGAGTCGTTCGAGTTCGTCGCCGGCGAGAATGTCGATCTGTCCCACGGGAATCGAGGCGTCGGCAACGATGGCGGTAAGAATGCGCAGGAACCGGTCGGCGAAACTGTCGATCGTCGACGGATCGAACAAGTCGGTGGCGTAATCGAAGGTTGCTTCGATCCGGTCGGGGTGGCCGTCCTCGTCGTGATGCTCGGTGAGCCACAGCTGCAGGTCGAACTTGGCGATCGGAACGTCGAGTTCCTCCGCTGCGGCCTCCAAGCCGGCGAATTCCATTCGTCGTCGGCGGGCCTTCTCGAGGGAGAGCGCCACCTGGAACAGCGGGTGACGGGCCGTCGAACGCGCAGGGTTGAGCACTTCGACGAGCCGCTCGAACGGGATGTCGGCATGGGCGAACGCCGACAGGTTGGTGTTGCGCACCTGATCGAGCAACTCGTCGAACGACCGGTGCGGTTCGACGCGGGCGCGCAGCACCAGCGTGTTGACGAACATGCCGATGATGTCGTCGAGCTTCTCGTGTGCCCTACCCGCGATCGGTGCTCCGATGGCGATGTCCGTCGTACCGCTGAGCCGTGACAGCAGAACCGCGTAGGCGGCCTGCACGACCATGAACAACGACGCCTGGTGCGACCGAGCGACTGCGCTGAGGCCACGGTGAATTCGAGCGTCGATGACGAAATGGCTCTTGGCGCCGCCGTTGGTGGCGACAGCGGGCCGGGGACGGTCGGACGGCAGATCGAGCTGATCCGGTAGTTCGTCCAGGGCGCGCAACCAGAACTCGATCTGTTGCGCCGCAATGGAGCTCGAATCGCTTTCCGAGCCGAGTAGACGGCGTTGCCACAGCGCGTAGTCGGCGTACTGGATCTCGAGGGGTTCCCAGCCGGGTTCGCGGCCGTTCGAGCGCGCCTCGTAGGCGATCATGATGTCGCGCGCCAGCGGGCCGAACGATGCGCCGTCAGCGGCGATGTGGTGCAGCACCATCGCGAGCACGTAGTTGCCTTCGCCGAGCTTGAACAACTCGATCCGGAACGGTGCCGACGCGGCGACGTCGAAGCCGCCGCGCGCCATGTCCACCAGCCGGGACATCAGCGCGGCGTCGTCGACCTCGGTGACGCGGAGGCCGGTGAAGACGTCTTCGGGCAGCAGAATGACCTGCTGCGGCGAGTCGTCGACCTGCGGGTACACCGTACGCAATGTCTCGTGCCGGGAGACGACGTCTTCGAATGCGCGCGAGACTGCCGACTCGTCGATGGTTCCGGTGAGGCGCACCATGAACGGCAGGTTGTATGCGGCCGTGTCGGGATCGAAGCGGTTGAGGAACCACATGCGCTGCTGCGCGAGAGAGAGAGGCAGCAGGTCCGGTCGGGTGTCCGCGGTGAGCTCGGGCCCGGTGGAGCCCTGGTCCATTGCCGTTTCCGCACGCGCCGCGAGAGCGCCCACCGTGGGCGCCTCGAAGAGTTCGCGTACACCGAGGCGGATACCCAATGCGGTACCGACCCTGGTGACCAATTGTGTTGCGATGAGCGAGTTTCCACCGAGCTCGAAGAAATCTTCGTCGAGCCCGACGTGCGTTGCGCCCAATACGTCTTCGAAGACGCCTGCCACGACGTACTCGGCATGACTGTGCGGAGCACGGTATGTCTTGGCACTGGTGAACACCGGTTCGGGCAGTGCCTTGCGGTCGAGTTTGCCACTGGTGTTGAGCGGCAGGGCACCCAGAACCATGACCGATGCCGGCACCATGTACGACGGAAGCGAGCGACCCGCGAACTCGATTGCCTCGGACGCGTCGACTGCCGCTCCCGGACCGGGAACGACGTACGCGACAAGTTGCTCACCCGTCGCGGTGGGCACTACCAGCGCCACCGCCTGCGAAATCGCCTCGTGCGCCAGCAGAACCGTCTCGATCTCGCCGAGCTCGATGCGCTGGCCACGGAACTTGACCTGGAAATCGGTGCGGCCGATGTAGTCGATGTTTCCGTCGGCACGCCATTTGACGAGGTCGCCCGTGCGGTACATTCGAGCGCCCGTGTCCGAGTAGGGGTTCGCGACAAAGCGGTCGGAGCTGAGGTCAGGTCTACCGACGTAGCCACGAGCCAACTGAACGCCCGCGAGATAAAGCTCACCTGCCTCGCCGATCGGGCTGGGCCGGAGCCGACTGTCGAGCACGTACGCCTTGGTGTTCCACTCGGGCACACCGATCGGTACCGTTCGGGTGTCCGCAATTCCGCTCTCGTAGAACGTGACCGACACCGCGGCTTCGGTGGGACCGTACAGGTTGTGCAGCCCGGCGTCGGTGAGCTCACGGAAGGCGGCCGCGGTCTCGGCGGGCAGAGCCTCGCCGATGACGAACACGTGTCGTAGCGAACCGCACGTTCCGATCGGGGCGTTGGCGGCGAAAACCGTCAGCATCGACGGTACGAAGTCGGTGACTGTGACGCCGTGCTCCGCGATCTTGTCGGCGACGTAGATCGAGTCGCGGTGCCCGTCCGGGGTAGCGAGCACCATGGTCGCACCCACCTGCAGGGGCAGGAAGAAACCCCACAGCGACACGTCGAACGTCGTCGCCGTCTTCTGCAGATAGACGTCGTCCGCGACGAGGTCGTATTCGCTGCGCATCCACTGCAGCTGGTTGTCGATCGCTGCGTGGGTGACGGCGACGCCCTTGGGGCGGCCCGTCGATCCCGAGGTGTAGATGACGTAGGCGGTGTTGCTCAGACGCAGCGGCGACAACCGATCGGCGTCCGTGACCCTGGTTCCGTTCAGGGTTGCAGAATCGAGTGTGTCGACCTCGACGATATCGGTGCCGTCGGGGAGCTCGACGCGGTCACGTGCCACCGTGAGTACGCACAGCGGATCGGCGGACTCGAGTATGTAGGCGGTGCGGTCCGCCGGGTGATCGGGATCGATGGGCACCCACGCGCCGCCTGCTTCGACGATGGCATACATGGCGACGACCAGGTCGAGCGAGCGCCGGATCGACAGTCCCACCAGCGTTTCGGGACCGACGCCCTTGTCGATGAGCAAACGAGCCAGCCCGCTGACCCGCGCACCGAGCTCGCCGTAGGTGAGCGACTCGTTCTCGTACACCAAAGCTGTTGCCGCGGAATCGATGTCGACGCGGGCATGGAAATCTGCGAGGAGTGTTCGCTGCTCGACCTCGTGGTCGGTGGCATTCCATACCTCGAGGATCGAACGCTGCTCGTCGGCCGTGACGAGTTCGAGGTCCCACACGCGGGTCTCGGGCGTGGCAGTGACGAAGCGGTCGAGGAACTCGACGAATCGCGTGTGATTGCGCTCCGATTCGTCGGCGGAGTACAGGTTTGGGTTCGATTCGAAGTCGATGTGGGTTTTACTGCCTGCCACGCTCGTGTACAGGTTGAGCCCGAAGTCCTCGATCAGACCGGTCGAGAGGATGTTGATTCCGCCGACCATCGAGCCCAGGCGTACCTCACCGAAGAACAGCATGATATTTACCCAGGGCCCGAAGAACGACGCCTGTCCGCTCGCGCCACCGGCGTCGCGGCGAATGTCCTCGTGCCGGTAACGCTGATGCCGGAGCGCTCCCGACACCTCGGTGGTGACCTTTGTCAGGAGTTGTTCGATCGTGGTGTCGCCGGTGACGCCGATGCGCAGCGGCACTACGTTGGACACCATGCCGCCGGAACGGCGCAGTACCGCCGTGGTGCGCGCGGTGACAGGAAGACTCAGCACGACGTCTTCCTTGCCGGTCATCTGCGCCATGTAGGTGGCAAAAGCCGCGATGACGACCGTGGCCATGGTGCTCTCGGTCGCCGAGGTCAAGCCGTCGAGTTCGGAGAGGGTGCTCTCGCCGAGGGCTGTGGTGTCGATCTGGCTGATCGGCGCGGGTGCGGCGCTCCGACCGGCGAGACTCGTGGCCTCGTCGATGCCCGCGATCCGGTCCGCCCAGTACTGGCGGTCGGTCTCGAAGCGGGTGGAATCGCGGTAGGCGACATCGATGTCGTAAACCTTGCGCAGGTCGGAAGAGAGGTTCTTGGTCGGTTCGGTTCCGTCGACGGCAGCCGTGTACAGCTCTGCAGCCCGGTTCATGAACGTGACTGCGCCGAAACCGTCGAGGACGACGTGGTGGACACGGTTGAACCAGAAGTAGCGGTCGTCGTCGAGATGGAGGATCGTCGCGGAGATCAGGCGGTCGTGCAGGATGTCGATGGGCGCGCTGTAGTCGGCCCGCATCCACTCGTGCGCTGCGGCGTCCGGGTCTGCTTCGCTTCGCAGGTCGACGTAGCCGAGCGGATCTCCCAACGTGGAGTCGACGAACTGACGCGGTTCGGAATCCACCTCGACGATCCGGACGAACCCCGACTGCAGCTCGAGTGCCGCTGCGGACTGGGACCGCTGCAGAAGGTCACGATCCAGGTTGCCGCGCAACTCCACGTACTGGGCGATGTTGGCGGGCACCGAGGGATCGACGTGCTGAGCGAACCACATGCCCAGCTGTGCGGGAGAGAGCGGGAACGACGACTCGGGCACCTCGTGACCTGCGTCTTCGCGTCCTGCTGATTCGTCCCAACCTAGCGGGTCCAATCGATTCCTCTCTTTCCCACGATCACACGCCCTCGCCGACGGTCATTCACCGACGAGCACCGAACACTCGAATCTAATTGTTTTCCGTATCGCGAACCAATCGACGCCCCGGTACGGATCCAAGTTACCCACGGGTATATCTACGAACACTGCAGTATTCGTTACATCCGGTAACAGCCAGGGCGCTATGCACCGCTTCACCCACGCAGCACACGCGAACGCAGGATTTGTCGGTGGCCGTTGCCGGGCTCGCATCCGCGGAGGTCCGGCTCCCCCAACTCACCGTCCTGGATCAGCACCGGTCCAATCTACAGTGCGACGCGCGCGAGCGGCCGCACCTGCCTAAGCCGTCATGTCCAGCGAGGCGATGACCTTGGTGGGCCTGATCCTGACGACCAGCTCCCCCGGCACGCCGTTACGTTTGCCGAACTCCTCAGCGCGGCCTTCTCCCATGTACCGGGCGCCGATGGAAGTGGCCGTTGCCACGAGGTCTGTCGGATCTTCCGAGGTCTCGGCTATCCCCTGGACCTGCACGAACGCGTACGGAGGCTTTTCGAGGTCGACGCTGAGGACAAGGCGGGGATCGCGGGCGATGGCTTTGCCCTTCGCCGTTGCAGCACCGGTGTTGAAGACGATCATGTCGTCCTCGAGAACGAACCACACCGGCGCGACGAGCGGGCGTCCGTCGGACGCGACAAATCCCAGTTTCCCGGTCCGCGTGCCACTGGTCAGAAAGTCTCGGACGTTGGAATCTGCGAGGGATGCCATGAGCGTGAGGCTACCCGGCGGGGGATGCTTCCCGGGCGCGCTCGTAGGTCAGAGCTCCAGCCCGCACGGTGGCGACGACGGGAACCGCGCGGAGATCGTCGTTGCCCAGAATCAAGGGATGCTCGGCGAGCAGCACCAGGTCCGCCGCCGAACCCACCTCCACGCACCTGCGTCCACCGGACGCGGCAGCGAGCGCTACCTCGAGGGGCAGCGCCTCCTGCGACTGCCATGGCGCGCGTTCGTCGTCGGTACGCCATACCGAGTCGGCGACGGCGCTCAGCGGAGCAGGGGGACTGACCGGCGCGTCGGACCCGAACAGCAGCCGGGCGTTCGCCCGGTGCAGCGACAAGTACGGGTACGCGATGGACGCTCGCCCACTCCAGAGTTCGTCGGCCACCTCACGGTCGCTCATCGCATGCTGTGGCTGCACCGACGCGGTGACGCCTGCTGCCGCGAATCGGGCCACGTCGGTGGGAAGCAATTGTTGGGCATGCTCGATGCTTCCGCCGCCGCCGATTCGTTCGAACGCGTCCAATGCGAGCGTGTTGGCGCGGTCGCCGATTGCGTGGATCGCCGGGCGTATCCCCCCTGCGTGCGCTCTACGCATGACGTCGACGAGGCCCTCCGGCGTCTCGAGCAACAGTCCGGTGTTCGTTCCCCCCGGGTAAGGATCGTGGCAGCACGCCGTCCGGGTGTTGAGCGAGCCGTCGAACATGACCTTGAGCGGCCCGAGGGACACCCGGTCGGCCACCGTGTCGCCCGTGGCAGCGCCGAGGATCAGCTCGTGCTCGAGCCACTCCGGCCAGACGGCGAAACGAACGTCCACGGCCGGCGGCCGGTGTTCGGCGCGGCGACTCCACACCGCGCGATTGTCGGCGTACTCGAAGTCGACCACCGCCGTGATGCCGCGCCGGGCCAGTTCCGCCGTCGCTGTCAGCGTCTCGCGATCACTGTCGGCCGGATCGGCCAACTTGTCGAGGGCATTGAGACCCTCCATGCAGTCGTGGTCTCGGAGTACCCCGGTGGGGTGATCGATGCCCAACTCGGCGAGCAGAGCAGGGCTGAGCCACAGCGTGTGCAAATCCATACTGGTCACGGCAGCGCGGCGCCCCGGCAACGCATTCTGCAACACGTCCTTGTGCGGCACGTCCGGCCACAGTGCGTCCCGAAAACCTTGCGCTCGCAATATGCCGTGCCCGTGTCTTTCGTTCGATCGGGCCAGGATGTCGACGACGTCCACCGCGGAGTCGGCACCGGACACGTCGATGCGTGTCAGCGACGCGGCCCACTGCGTCAGGTGGAGGTGATTGTCGACGAACGACGGAAGGAGAGCTGCCCCACGGCCGTCGAGAACACCGCCGTCGATCGGTCGAGCCGCGGCCTCCGCCGACCCGATCTCGACGACGACGCCGTCCACTGTCTGTACGTCCACGGCGTTCTCGCCGGGAGCCAGGACCACGTTCTTGATCAGCACACCCGGACTCTAGAACACACCACGTGAGACGGTGGTCCGGTGATACACGAATCGGCAGACGACCGACCGACCACGGCCACCGACCGGCCCGACGCCCCCGCCGATGTCGGCTACCACGCCACCATCACCGTGCGCTGGTCGGACATGGATGCCTTCGCACACATCAACCACGCACGCATGGTCACGTTGCTGGAGGAAGCCCGAATCGAGTGGCTCCTCAGCGAAGGGGAGGCCAACGAATCCCTGATCAAGAGTGCGTTGATCGCCAGCGTGAACATCTCGTACAAGAAGCCGCTCAGGCACTCCGACAGCCCACTGGACGTCACGCTGTGGTTCGAGAAAGTACGTTCGGTGGACTTCACCATCGGCTACGAGGTACGCGCAGCAGGCTCGCCGGCCGATTCACCGCCGGCCGTGACGGCGACCACCCAGATGGCGATGGTCGACGTCGGCTCGGAGTCGTTGCGCCGCATCACCTCGGAGGAGAAGTCCTATCTCGCGAAGTGGTCCCGGTGAGCGCTCGATGCCGCGCGCTCACAACATAGATTGTCGTTCACACGTCGAGCTTCGGTGGTGAACGGCCGGGCATGTTGTGAACGCCGAAGCGAAGTTATCCACAGGGCACCGGGTTGTCCACAATCTGCGATTCGCCTCTTCTCTCGGCCGCGAGGGCGCTGCATCATCACCGAATGCACCTCGATTCCGACGGATTCGTCACCCGCGCTGCAGCGTTGACGGCCGGCTACTCCGACAACGAATTCACCCGCCTCGCGACGCGGGGCGATATCCGGCGCGTCACGACGGGTATTTATCTACCCCGGGACGTGTACGACGCTCAGTCAGCCACCCAGTTGCACCGCCTCCGGGCAGTGGCGACAGTACGTGGACGACGGGATCACAGCGTCAGCCACGTCTCTGCTGCGGTGATGCACGGGCTGACCATGTGGAACACGGATCTGACGGCGGTGCATCTCACGGCGGCGAGAGCAACCGGGGGTCGTAGATCCCGCGAACTTCATGTGCACACCGGACGTGCGGACGAGCTCGTGTCGACCATCGGAACGACGCCGGTGACATCGCTCGCCCGTACGGTCGTGGACACCGCCAGGTGGGTCGACCTGGACCATGCCGTGGTGATCGGCGATTCCGCTCTTCGCTCCGGGTCGGTCGGACCGGCAGACCTCGACGTCGTCCTCGAACACAGCGCACGGTTACACAACATCGCCGCTGCACGGCGGGCTGTGTCCAGGATGAACGCCCTCAGCGAAAGCGCCGGCGAATCGCTCAGTCGGTTGCGGATGGCAGACCATGGAATGCCGGCACCGGAGTTGCAATACACAATCCCCCACCTCGGATTTCGCGTTGACTTCTTCTGGCGCCAGTTGCGAACAGTCGGCGAGTTCGACGGGATGGGCAAGTACGGCGGCCGCCCCGAACAGCTCGCGGCAGAGAAGACGAGGGAGGACGCGATGCGAGACGACGGGTACGAGGTGTTCCGCTGGGTGTGGAAGGACCTCTGGAACTTTGCGGAGGTCGTGATGCGATTCGAGCGGGCGAGGGCCAGGGCCCTTCTTACACGCTGACCGTTCGGATACAACACGTATTTCAGTTGTGAACGATCGGTCTAGGTGTGAACCCTGGGTCAGATCAAGTCGAGCGACCTCTCTCGCATCTCGACCTTGCGCACCTTGCCGGTTACCGTCATGGGGAACTCGTCGGCGATGTGGACGTAGCGCGGGATCTTGTAGCGCGCGAGCTTGCCGGTGCAGAACTCGCGCACGCTGTCCGCGTCGAGTGGAGCTGCGCCCTCCTGCAGGCGAATCCACACCATCAGTTCTTCGCCGTACTTCTCGTCCGGGACCCCGATGACCTGGGCATCGAGGATGTCGGGATGGGTGTAGAGAAACTCTTCGATCTCCCTCGGGTACACGTTCTCGCCACCGCGGATCACCATGTCCTTGATTCGACCGGTGATGGAGACGTAACCGAGTTCGTCCATGACACCGATGTCGCCGGTGTGCATCCATCGATCGCTGTCGATGGCCTCGGCGGTCTTGTCCGGCTGTTCCCAGTACCCGAGCATCACGGAATATCCCCGCGTACACAGTTCTCCTGCCTCGCCGCGGGGCATGGTCGAGCCCTCGACCGGGTCGACGATCTTGACCTCGAGATGCGGCCCGACGGCGCCGACTGTGGAGACGCGCTGTTCGACGGTGTCGTCGCTGCGCGTCTGCAGAGACACCGGTGACGTCTCGGTCATGCCGTAACAGATGGACACCTCGCTCATACCCATCTTGTCGATGACCTGCTTCATCACTTCGGTGGGGCACGGCGAACCGGCCATGATTCCCGTCCGAAGTGTAGTCAGATCGAACGAATCGAACTGCGGCAGAGCCAGTTCGGCGATGAACATCGTGGGGACGCCGTAGAGGGACGTGCATTTCTCGGTCTCGACGGCCGTGAGCGTTGCCGCCGAATCGAACGCCGGACCCGGAACGATCATGGCCGCGCCGTGACTGGTACACGCGAGGTTGCCCATGACCATGCCGAAGCAGTGGTAAAACGGCACCGGGATACAGACGCGGTCGTCCGCGGTGTAGTGGCACAGCTCGCCGACGAAGTAGCCGTTGTTGAGAATATTGCGGTGACTGAGTGTGGCACCTTTGGGGAATCCGGTTGTTCCCGAAGTGTATTGGATGTTGATGGGATCGTCCGGGCGCAGTTGCCGCTGCACATCCGCAACCATGGTCGGGGTCTCCGCGAGCGCCCGATGGCCTCGATCCGTCATCAACTCCCACCCGAAACTCCCGATGAACACCACATCGCGGAGGTCGGGCACCTCGCTGCGTGCCTCCTCGATCATCGCTGCGTAATCGGCGCCCTTGTATTCCTGCGCCGAGAGCAACACCGAAACGCCGGCCTGTTTCAGCACGAAACCCAACTCGTGGGTGCGGTAGGCAGGATTGATGTTGACGAGAACGGCGCCGATCTTGGCGGTCGCGTACTGCGCCAGGACCCATTCGGGACAGTTGGGCGCCCACATTCCCACTCGGTGACCCGTGGCGACGCCCGCGACGAGCAGTCCGGCCGCAAGCAACTCCACATCGGCGAGGAATTCCGAGTACGTCCACCGCCGACCGGACTGGACGTCGACCAGAGCGTCTCGGCCTGCGTGCTCGGCAGCGTTCCGGTCGAGATTGTCCCCGATCGTGTCGTCGAGCAGCGGCGTGGACGAGCTACCGGACGCATAGCTGAGAGAATCCATACGCCCCAAGAT
>NZ_JBAWFH010000031.1:0-9536 GCF_049591685.1 Rhodococcus sp. (in: high G+C Gram-positive bacteria)
CATCAGCATCAGGCCCGATCATTCGTTGGTCGAACTGCCTGCGGACCTCGCGGACGAAACCGTCGAGGCTCTGCGTCGTACCCGTATCAGCGGCGTTCTGATTCAGTTGCAGCCCGATTCGGGCCCGCCGGGAGGCCGCGGCCCGCGTGTCGGCGGCAAGTTCAAGGGCAAGCCGCGCCGCGGCGCGTAACTCACTTGATCGCGCAGACGCGGTACGGGCAGGTCGAGGGAGTCGTCGACGACGGTATCGCCGTGTGGAAGGGCATTCCGTATGCTGCACCGCCGGTCGGTGACCTTCGCCTGCGGGCACCGCGGCCCCCGCAGAGCTGGTCCGGTGTGCGCGACTGCACCACGTTCGGGCACATCGCGCCGCAGACCGAGCACGGCCCCGCTCCCGATCTGGGTGCGGGAGAACATCGCCGAGTTCGGCGGTGACTCCTCGCGGGTGACGTTGTTCGGAGAGTCGGCGGGCGGCGGTTCGGTCACCACGTTGATGGTCTCGCCTGCAGCAGAGGGGTTGTTCGATCGCGTCATCGCCGAAAGTTCGCCTGCGACGTCGGTGTACGGCACGACCGCGAGGTCGACGATCCCGACCGCGACCTTCGCCGCGCGTGGGGTGAAGACGTTCTCGGATTCACCTGAGGTAGCAGCAGGGTAGCCTGTCCTTCATTGCCTGCCTTGGTAATTCAGCGTTTGACCGTTCCCGGTGAGGGTAAGCGCACCGGCATGAGCAGAGTGACCCTCCGGGTGAACGGCACCGAACACGACATCGACTGCGACGTGCGCACCACGCTGCTCGATGCGTTGCGCGAACATCTCGACCTGATCGGGGCCAAGAAGGGATGCGATCACGGGCAGTGCGGGGCGTGCACCGTTCTGGTCGACGGCCGCCGCATCAACAGCTGCCTTGCGTTCGCCGTCGGTTATCAGGGCCGAGAGATCACCACCGTCGAGGGCCTCGCCGATGGCGAGACTCTCCATCCCGTCCAGCAGGCGTTCATCGACAACGACGCCTTCCAGTGTGGCTACTGCACCTCGGGTCAGATCTGCTCCGCGGTCGCCGTCATCGAGGAGGCGAAACAGGGCTGGCCCAGTGCGGTCACCGACGACCCGCTGGAAGCGGATGTGAAGCTCGATGCAGCGGAGGTCCGTGAGCGAATGAGCGGAAACCTGTGTCGCTGCGGCGCGTACGCGAACATCGTTCCGGCCGTGTTGGAGGCCAACGGATGAGAACCTTCGACTACGACATCGCAACCGACGTCGACGACGCCGTGGCCCGGCTCGCGGCAGACCCCGATTCGGCGCTGCTCGGCGGCGGCACCAACCTGGTCGATCTGATGAAGCTCGGCGCGGCGGGGCCGTCCCGGTTGATCGATGTGACACGACTTCCGCTGGGCGACATCGTCGTTCAGGATGACGGCTCGTTGCACGTCGGTGCTGCGGTCAGCAACAGCGATCTCGCCGTCCATCCCGTGGTTCGCGCGAGGTACCCGGTGCTCTCCCGCGCGGTCCTTTCCGGCGCGTCGGGTCAGTTGCGCAATATGGCGACCACCGGCGGCAATCTGTTTCAGCGCACGCGGTGCGTGTATTTCATGGATTCGTCCAAGCCTTGCAACAAGCGCAATCCGGGTTCGGGCTGCCCGGCCATCGAGGGTGATCACCGCAACCTCGCGATTCTCGGATCGTCGGACCACTGCGTCGCAACCCACCCGTCGGACATGGCCGTGGCGCTCACCGCTCTCGACACGGTCGTCGACATCACCGGACCCCGCGGAGAGCACCGCATGCCCATCGGCGAGCTGTATCGCCTGCCGGGGCAGGACCCGGAGCTCGACACCAACATCGGCCACGACGAGATCGTCACGGGCCTCGAAATCCCAGCGCTGCCGGACGGAACGGTCTCGACGTACCGCAAGGTGCGCGATCGGGCGTCGTACGCATTCGCGATCGCGTCGGTGGCCGCGGTGCTGCGCGTGGAGAACAGACAGGTCACCGAGGCGCGGATCGCGCTGGGCGGTGTTGCTCACAAGCCGTGGCGTGCCATCACGGCCGAGGGCGATCTACTCGGACGGTTGGCAAGCCCGGAGGTGTTCCGCGAGGCGATCGATCTCGAACTGAAGGCCGCACATCCGTTGCGAGACAACGCGTTCAAGATACCGCTCGTGCGCAACCTCGTCACCGAGACGCTCACCGAGTTGGCCGCCAGGGAGGTGTCGTAAATGACTGCCGCGTCGATCGGTCGCCCGATCCAACGAACCGAAAGCGTCGCCAAGGTCACCGGCGCCGCCCGCTACGCCGTCGAACAACACGCTGTCGAACAACACACGCCGACGGGAACGCCGCCCGTCTATTGCTGGTACGTCCCCGCCACGGTGGCGAAGGGGCGGATCACCGAAGTGCACGTCGACGAGGTCTTGGCCGACGAGGCCGTGCTCGCGGTGCTGTGGCACGGTAACGCCGAGCGGTTGGACGACATCGAGGACGGCGAGTTGACCGTCCTGCAGACCGATCGCGTGCGGTACCGCGGTGAGATCGTTGCTGCCGTCGTCGCGACGTCGCTCGAGACGGCGCGCGATGCTGCGGCACGCCTTCGCGTCACGTACGCCGACGAGGGTCGACCCGACAACGGGCTGACGGCCGACCACTCTGCGCTCTACGCTCCGGAATCGGTCAACGCAGGTTTTCCCACCGACGTCACCGTCGGTGATCCGGATTCGGCGTTCGCGTCCGCTGCGCACACCGTCGACCGGTGGTATTCGACGGCGCCGATGCACAACATGCCGATGGAGCCGCACGCCACGACGGCCCGGTGGGCGGACGGCGTTCTGACGGTGTGGGATTCGACGCAGGCGCCTTCGGGTGTGCAGTCCGATCTCGCTACCGTGTTCGGGCTCGATGCGTCGAACATTCGCGTCGTCGCGGAAAACGTCGGCGGCGGCTTCGGCTCCAAGGGCAGTACGCGGCCCAACGCGGTGCTCGCCGCCATGGTCGCTCGCGCGACCGGCTGCACGGTCAAGCTGGCGTTGCCTCGGCAGGCGCTGTTCGACCTGGTCGGCTACCGAACGCCGACCATCAACCACTTTCGGTTGGGTGCGAACGAGGACGGCACACTGACGGCGCTGACGCACGACACGTTCCAGCAGACGTCGACGGTTTTCGAATTCTGCGAGCAGACCGCCGAATCGTCTCGGCACCTCTATGCCGCACCGAACCGACGCACGACGCACCGGCTGGCGGCCCTCGACGTGCCGACACCGCGGTGGATGCGTGCACCCGGCGAGGCGCCGGGCATGCTCGCGCAGGAGACGGCCATCGACGAACTGGCCTATGCCGTCGGTATCGATCCCATCGAGCTACGCATCCGTAATGACACCGACGCGGACCCGGCAGATGGCAAGCCGTGGAGTTCTCGGGGCCTCGCCGAGTGCCTCCGCGTCGGAGCCGAGCGATTCGGTTGGGCCGATCGCGATCCGCGGCCGGGTCATCGGCGCGAGGGCCGCACCCTGATCGGTATGGGCGTCGCGGCGGCGAGCTATCCGGTGATGATCAGCCCGTCGTCCGCATCCGCGAAGATCGACTCGGCCGGATCGATCACCGTGTCCGTGGCGGCGTCCGACATCGGTACGGGCGCGCGCACGGTGCTTCGTCAGATCGCGGCCGACGCATTGGCCGTCTCCGCCGACCGCGTCGAGTTGCTGCTCGGGGACAGCGCACTTCCCACCGCCCCCGGGGCGGGCGGCTCTTCGGGTACGTCGTCGTGGGGCTGGGCCGTCACCAAGGCGTGCAGGCAATTGGTCACCCAGGTGGGCGGCAGCATCGACGACGCCACCGAAGCCGCGGAGGTGAGCGTCGACACCTCCGAGGATCTGGAGGGCCAGAAGGATCTGGCACGTTCGGCTTTCGGCGCGCACTTCGCCGAGGTGGGGGTCGATATCGACACCGGTGAGGTGCGGGTGCGTCGGCTGCTGGGGGTTTTCGCCGTCGGCCGCGTCATGAATCCGCGGCTTGCCCGGTCGCAGTTGATCGGTGGCATGACGTTCGGTCTCGGGATGGCGTTGATGGAGGCGGGTAACACCGATCACCAGTTCGGCGGGTTCGGCAATCACGATCTCGCGGAGTATCACGTGCCGGTGTGCGCGGACGTCACCGATATCGACGCGATGTGGATCGACGAGGAGGACGACGAACTGAACCCGATGGGCGGCAAGGGAATCGGTGAGATCGGTGTCGTCGGATCACCGGCGGCGATCGGCAACGCGGTCTATCACGCGACGGGTGTCAGGGTACGAGACTTCCCCATTACGCTCGACAAGGTACTACCGCACATGTAGTCGAGTCAGGCGAGGATGCGCTGGAGAAACTGCCGGGTGCGCGGCTCGGACGGGTTCTTCAGCACCTCGGCCGGGGTTCCGCGCTCGACAACGACACCCCCTTCGATGAAGAGGACCTCGTCGGCCAGCTGCTCGGCGAAGCGGATCTCGTGCGTGACGACGACCATCGTCCACCCCTGCGCTGCAAGCCTTCTGATGACCGCGAGGACCTCGCCGACCAGTTCGGGATCGAGCGCCGACGTGGGTTCGTCGAACAGCATCAGTTTCGGTTTCAGCGCGAGAGCGCGCGCGATGCCCACGCGCTGTTGCTGACCGCCCGAGAGCTGGAAAGGATATTGATCCGCTTTGTCTTCGAGGCCGACTTGGGCGAGCAACGTGTGCGCGTCTGCGACGGCCTCGTCCTTCGGGCGCTTCTGAACGACGACCGGCCCCTCGATGACGTTCTGCAGAACGGTCTTGTGCGGGAACAGGTTGTGTTGCTGGAACACCATGCCGCTCTGGGCGCGGTAGGCGCGGAGTTGCGCGGGCGAGACCTTCGTCCCGAAGTCGACGGTGACCTCGCCGATTCGAATCACCCCTCCGTCGGCGGGGTCGAGCGCGTTGAGCGCGCGCAGCACCGTCGTCTTGCCCGAGCCCGACGGGCCGATGATGACGGTGACGGTGCCCGCCGGTACGGAGAACGACACATCCTTCAGTACGTCGTTCGCGCCGAAAGACTTCGACAGTGATCGGACGCCCAGCAGTTCGGTCATTTCGCCACGTACCTGTCGAGTCGGACTTCGAGTTTGCCTTGGAAGAACGAGAGGATCATGCAGATCACCCAGTAGTAGAGCGCTGCGACGCTGTACAGCGCGAAGAAGTCGAAGGTCGGTGCGGCGGCCAGTTGGGCGACGCGCAGCAACTCGGTGACGAGGATGGTCGACGCCAGCGAGGTGTCCTTGACGAGCGAGATCAACGTGTTCGACAGTGGGGGAACGGCCGTACGCAGCGCTTGCGGAAGGATGATGCGCTGCAGCGTCGTTCGATAGCCCATGCCGATCGTCTGCGATGCCTCCCACTGACCCTTCGGCACGCTGAGAATTGCGGCACGTATCACTTCGGCCGCGTAGCCGCCGACGTTCAGAGAGAAGGCGACGACCGCGGCCGGGAACGGGTCGATCACCACGCCGAACTGAGGGAGTGCGTAGAAGACGATGAACAGCTGCAGCAGCAGGGGCGTACCGCGGATGATCGAGACGTAGAAGCGTGCGACCGAAGACAGCGCCTTGTTCGACGAGATCCGAGCGAGTGCGACGGCGAGCGCGATGACGAGTCCGAACACGAAGCTGATGGCGGTGAGGGGGATCGTCATCGTGACGGTGGCCTTCAGCATCGGCCACAGGTTGTCCTTGATCAGGTCGAGCTTCGACTGGGCCTGCGCTGATTCGCCGTCGGACGTGGGGGCCTGCGTGTCGGCGGTCGGCGCGGCGACGTCGGAGCCGAAGTACTTCTCCGAGATCTGCGCGAGAGTGCCGTCGGCCTGGAGGGTGTCGATGGCGGCGTCGACCTCGCCGATGAGGCCGCTGTCCTTGCGGGCCGCGAAGGCCTGATAGCTTGTGTCGCCGGTCTGGGCCACCACTCGCACCCCGGTGTCGCCGGTCTGCTTCAGATACTCGGCGATGGCGAGGCTGTCGTTGACGGTGGCGTCGACTCTGCCGTCCTTGACGAGGGTGACGGCCTGAACGAAGCCTTCGACGGCCTCGACGTTCGCACCGGCATCCGCCGCCACCTCCGCCCAGTTGCTCGTCGACGACTGCGCCGTGGTCTTGCCTGCGAGGTCGGCCACCGAGGTGATCGTCGTGTTGTTCGCGGCGGCCAGGATCTCGCCCTCGGACACTGTGTAGGGCCCCGACAGGTCGTACGCGTTCTGCCGCTCGGGGTTGATCGTCACTTGATTGGCGATGAGGTCGAAGCGCTGAGACTCGAGGCCCGCGAAGATCGAGTCGAACGGCGTCTGCACGAACTCGACGCGCACGCCGAGTTCTTCGCCGACCGCTCGGACGACGTCGACGTCGTAGCCCGTCAGTTCACCGTCCTCGCCCTGGTAGCTGAACGGACTGTAGGTTCCTTCGGTACCGACGACCAGAAGCCCGTCGTCGGCGATCCGGTCGATGAGCGGGCCGGACGACGAGCCGCACCCGGCGAGTGCGAGCACCGCGGCGATGGACGCCAGCAGGACCAGGGCGGTGCGACGCATGAGCCTTCCTTACTGTGACGTGTTCAGCCGTCGATTTCGATCTCTGCCGATACAACCACGGCGTTGTTCATGGGTAAGGCTGCCACTCCGACCGCGCTGCGGGCGTGCGCGCCGATCTCCGGGCCGAATACCTGCAGTACGAGGTCGGAGAAACCGTTGACGACCGTCGTCGTTTGGGTGAACCCGTGATCGGCGTTCACCATTCCCGAGACGGTGAGCCAGGCGCTGATGCGGTCCAGATCCCCGATTGCACGACGCACGCTGCCGAGCACCGCCAGCGCGGTGTCGCGGGCGGCGTCCGTCGCCACTTCGAGGGAGACCTCGGAGGGGACGGCGCCGAACGGGCCGGCGAGGGCCCCGTCCGGGTGTTGCGGGGAGTGGCCCGACACGTGAACCCGGTTGCCGCGAACTCGCACCCAGTCGAAGGAGAACTCGAAGCCGGGTGGTGCTTCGGCGTGTTCGGGCAGAACGAATCCGAGCTCTTCGATCAGTCGTTCTGTGCGCATGTCACCACATCCTTTGTGCCGGGACACCATTGATCGTTTCGACTGTCCACCCTGCTGCATTGTGAACGAGCGTCGACACGCCCGCGTTGAGAATTCTCGGCGACGGTGTATCGCGGATCGCGTCGAGGATGGCGCGGATGACGCCGCCGTGCGCAACGGCGATGACCGAGGAGTCCGGGTACGTCGCCGCGATCTCTTCGACGGCTCGTACGCCGCGTTCGATGAGGTGTGGGCGCGACTCGAGGCCGGGGTAGCGGCCGTGCGGCCAGCGAGACCATGCGTCGTAGTCGGTAAACCCCTCGGCAGCCCCGAAGTGGCGTTCGGCCAGGTCGGGGTACACGGCGCTGCGTTCGATGCCGAGGTGTGAGCCGATGATGTCGGCTGTTTCGGCCGCTCGCGACAGCGGAGAGCTGACCAGCAGATCCCAGCGGCGATCTCGCAGTTCGGACACCGCTTCGCGGGCCTGTGCCCGGCCGGTGGCGTTGAGGGGGATGTCCGAGCTGCCCTGGAGCCGGCCGTGCAGATTCCAATCGGTTTCGCCGTGCCGAACCAGCGCCAGATAAGTCATAGTGACCGAAGATTATCGTAGTTACTTCGGAGTACGGTCGAGTGGACACAGTGGTCCTAAGGCGGAGGGAATTCATGAATCTTGCCCTGACAGAGGAAGAAGCCGCGTTTCGGGAGGAGATGCGGACATTCTTCACCACCGAGATCCCGGCGGAGATTCGGGAGAAGAGCCGGGAGGGCATCGAGCTCAGCCGCGAAGACGTGGTGACGACGATGCGCATACTCAACGCGAACGGCCTCGCTGTTCCGCATTGGCCCGTCGAGTTCGGTGGTCGGGACTGGACGGCAGTGCAGCGGCACATCTGGCTCGACGAGATGCAACTCGCCTCGGTACCCGAGCCTCTCACGTTCAATGCCTCGATGGTCGGTCCGGTCATCGCGACGTTCGGCTCGCAGGAGCAGAAAGAGAAGTTTCTGCCCCCCACGGCCAACCTCGACATCTGGTGGTGCCAGGGGTTCTCCGAGCCCGAGGCCGGCTCGGATCTCGCCTCGCTCCGTACGACGGCCATCCGTGACGGCGACGACTACATCGTCAACGGTCAGAAGACGTGGACGACGCTGGGCCAGTACGCCGACTGGATCTTCGCTCTGGTGCGTACCAATCCGGATGCCCCGAAGAAACAGGCCGGCATCTCGTTCCTGCTGATCGACCTGCAGACGCCCGGTATCACGATGCGCCCGATCAAGCTCGTCGACGGCAGCGTCGAGGTCAACGAGGTGTTCTTCGAGAACGTCCGCGTTCCGGCCGAAAACCTTGTCGGAGAAGAGAATCAGGGCTGGAGCTACGCGAAGTTCCTGCTGGGCAACGAGCGCACGGGCATCACCCGTCTCGGTCACACCAAGGTGCAGCTCGAGGAAGCCAAGAAGCACGCCGCGGCCACGAAGGTCGGCAACGGCACGCTGCTCGAGGATCCGCTGTTCGCGGCTCGATTCGCCGAACTCGAAAACGAGGTCCTGACGCTCGAGGTCACGCAGTCACGTCTGGTGTCGTCCTCTGCCGAGGGCAAGCCGAACCCGGCGTCGTCGATTCTGAAGTTGCGGGGCTCGGAGTTGCAGCAGTCGGTCACGGAGATGCTGATGGACATCGCTGGTCCGGATTCCCTGCCGTACGAGGCGGGTGACGATATTGCGAGTCCGGGGTGGGCTCAGCGTTCGGTGCCCACGTACCTCAACTACCGCAAGGTGTCGATCTACGGCGGCTCCAACGAAGTGCAGCGGCAGATCATCGCGTCGACGATTCTCGGATTGTGAGGGCTTGGGCATGGATTTCGAACTGAACGAAGAACAAAGGCTGCTCCGTGACACCACGCGCGAAGTTCTCTCGCGTGCGTACGACACGGAGAAGCGAAACCGGGTGGTCGCCGAGGAGCCCGGGTGGTCGGCGGATGTGTGGAAGCAGTTGGCCGAGGTCGGTCTGCTCGGTCTCAGTTTTGCCGAGGACGACGGCGGTATGGACGCCGGCCCCGTGGAGATCATGGCCGTCATGACGGAGATCGGTCGGCGTCTGGCGCCTGAGCCGGTGCTCGACGCGGTCTTGATTCCCGGGGGTCTGATCTCCGACGTCGGTTCGACCGAGCAGCGGCAGCGAGTGTTGCCGGGCGTGGCCGAGGGCAGCACGCTGCTTGCTTTCGCGCACAACGAGTCCGGTAGCCGCTGGCCGAACATCGAGGTTGCGGTCTCGGCGAGCGAGGACGGCGGGGCCTGGACGCTCAGCGGCGTCAAGAACCCCGTTCCGTACGGCGCAGGCGCCGACGTCCTCGTCGTCAGCGCAACGCTGCCGGCGGGCGGGGTAGGTCTGTTCCTCGTCGACGGCAGTGCCGAGGGTCTGACCCGCACGGCGTATCGGACGCACGACGGCAGGCGCGGCGCGCAGGTCGCGCTCGACAACGTCGCGGC
>NZ_JBAWFH010000032.1:0-3016 GCF_049591685.1 Rhodococcus sp. (in: high G+C Gram-positive bacteria)
TCGTGGTTACTACCCAGTAACGGAGGCGAGGAAACCCGCCGGTCGAGCCGCTCGGACCAGGCAGCCGTAAGCTCTTTGCGAGCACGAGCGAGAGAAAAGGAACTGCATGCCGATCGCGAATGTGAACGGAATATCGCTGAACTACCAGGTCAAGGGCAGCGGCGAGCTGGTAGTTCTCATCATGGGCACGGGTAGCCCGGGCCGAGTGTGGGAGCTGCATCAGGTTCCGGCGCTGGTCGGCGCCGGCTACCGCGTCTGTTACTTCGACAACCGCGGCATCGCACCGTCGTCGGAGAGCGCTCAGGGTATGACGATCGACGACTTGGTCGCCGATACGGCGGCACTCGTCGAGCAGGTTCGTGAAGGTGACGAGAAAGCGTTCGTGGTCGGTACGTCGATGGGTGCGCGTGTCGCCCAAGAATTGGCTTTCGCCAGGCCCGACCTGGTGCGCAAGGCGGTGTTCCTCGCCGGACACGCCAGGCTCGACGAGTTCCAGAAGACTCTCGGCGCGGGCGAGCGCGCCCTGGTCGACGCCAAGACCGAGCTCCCTCCGCAGTACGCCGCCGCGGTGACCGCGGTGATGAACCTGTCGCCGACGACGCTCGCCGACCCCCGGACCGCGCGCGACTGGCTCGACCTGTTCGAGTTCTCCGTCGCGCCTACGACGCCCGGCGTGCGTGCGCAGCTGGGTATGGACGAGAACTTCGACCGAGGCACCGCATACGGCGAGATCGCGGTTCCGTGCCTGGCCGTGGGTTTCGAGCACGACCGGATGATTCCCGCCTACCTCAGTGCCGAGCTGGCGAAATACATCCCCGACGCCCAGTACGTCGAGATTACCGATGTTGGCCACTACGGTTACCTGGAACGTCCCGAGGCAGTCAACCAGGCCGTGCTGGACTTTCTTCGGAATTGACGGTCTGCGCAGCTGACCTTCTCCGAACGTGCCTCCCCGGTGAGATACTGTGCGTTGCTAGGGTCGGGGGGCACTTCACCACGAAGACTGCCGATACACATTTACGTATGCGACGAGTGAGGCGAGATGAGTACCAATCCATTCGATGACGAAGACGGACGCTTCTTCGTGCTGGTCAACGACGAGGACCAGCACTCGCTGTGGCCGACGTTCTCCGACGTTCCGCAGGGTTGGCGTGTTGTCTTCGGTGAAGACAGCCGCGCTGCATGCCTGGAGTATGTAGAGAAGAACTGGACGGACATGCGTCCGCGCAGCCTCCGTGAGGCCATGGAAGCCGACGCGGCTGCACGTGCGTCCGCCGAGGGAAGCTCCGAGGCCTGAGTCAGGCTCTCTTCTTCTTCAGATCTACCGAACCGCGTCGCCGACGAATCGTCGGGCGGCGCGGTTCTTCTCGTCTGCGCAGCGTCGGACGGAGGAGTTCCTCGGTGCGGGCCAGGATTCGCGGGCGGCGCAGCGTACGAGCTCCCCATTCACCGAGGGTCACACCTGCGGCAAGACCGACACCGATGCCGAACGCCGCGAACAGCGAGCTGATGCCCAGCAGCAGTTGGTCGTTGATGATCGCGTAGAGACCGCGGTAGAGCGACAGGCCCGGAAGCAGCGGCGTGATGCCGGCCACGGCGACGATGAGCGGCGGAATCAAGGCGCGACGTGCCATCAGACCACCCGCGAAACCGACGACCGTCGCAGCAAACGCCGATGCGATGATCGGGCCGGTGTCGAGCGTCTGCACCATCAGATACACCAGGGCGCCCGCGAAGCCGCCGAGGAACCCGGCCGTCAGCGCACGCTTCTCCGCGTAGCAGGCGAGGGCGTAGAACAGCGACGCCATGGCGCCTGCCAACACTTTGGTGGGCACCTCGGTGATGTCCGGGGGCGGGGTGTTCATGATCAACGGGAGGTCGCTACCGATGATCGACGCCAGCTTGAGCGACGTGGCCACTCCGGCGATGATGCCGCCCGTCATCATCAACACTTCGAAGAACCTGGCCGACGCGGTGATCGGCGCGCCCGTGATGGCGTCCTGTACCGAGCCGACGAGCGAAAGGCCCGACAGCAGCACCGTCACCCCCGCCGCGATGACGAGCGACGGCGAAATCGTCACACCCAGTTGTTCCTGAAAGTTGTACAGCGTAATCGCGGGGGTGGCCGCGACGAAGCCGCCCACCACCTGCTGGAAGAAGAACGGCAAGCCTGCGCGGTTCAGGATGCGGCCGATTCGGTCGATGACCATCGTGGTCAGGAAGCTCACGACGGCTACGAGCAGACCGCCGCCGAGCAGCACGCCGATGGACGCAGCCATGCCTGCCCACGCGAACGTCGCCGTCCACCGGTTGTACGGGTGCGGAGCCTGCGTGATGTTCTCGAGTTTCTCGAGGGCCGCGTCCGGCGGAATCACCTGTGTACGGACGCTGCGAATCAAGCGGTCGACCGCCGCGAGCCGGGCGTAGTCCATCGACCGGTAATGCACGATGCGCATCGTCGTCGACGGCGGTCGCGTCGGCCCACGATGCGCACTGATGGTGATCGAGTTGTACGTGACGTCGACGTCGCACCGAGCCAAGCCGTAGGTCGCGGCGATGTACTGAATTTGAGCAGTGGTATCCATCGCCGCCGTACCTGACGCCAGCAGAACCTCGCCGACCCGCACCGCGAGGTCGAGCACCTCCGCCACGACCGCATCATCACTGAGGTCGATCGGCTTGAGGGGTGACGGCGCTGCCGTCGGCGTATCGATGGTGGCGCGACGCTCGCCGGTAAGACGGCTGAGCGACGCCGTCAAGTCTTGCAGGAAGGTCATGACCGTCTCTTGTAGCTGGGGTGATCCACGCACAAGGTACCTGTTGTCACTGAGCGTCTCCTGGGCGGATATGATGGCTTCGCAACAACGCCTCCTTAGCTCAGCGGTAGAGCACTCGCCTTGTAAGCGAGCGGTCAACGGTTCAATCCCGTTAGGAGGCTCTATCTAGGACTCTGACCTGCGTGGACCGGTCGAAATGCATCGACAAGCCGCCCGAGATTGATGCACAGTGTTCACGT
>NZ_JBAWFH010000033.1:0-4316 GCF_049591685.1 Rhodococcus sp. (in: high G+C Gram-positive bacteria)
GTGTGAGAAGCTTCTGTTTCAGGCGCAGTGATCGGGCGGTCGGGGCAGCGAAGATCGAACGCAGGAGTGGTAGTGGTTGGACTGAATGCAGACGCGGTCCGAGGACCGTTGCGACGTGCTGTCGCGACTGCGCAGAACGGTCTCGAAGTCATTCGGTTGGGTGGTCTCGAAACCGAGGTCGACCCGTCGCCGTTCCGAATCGTCGACCGTGAACCGATGTATCGGCTGCGGCGATATTTCCCGGACGTCGCCGAGAACGAGTCGCGCCCCCCTGTCGTACTGGTTCCGCCGATGATGGTGTCGGCGGACGTATACGACGTCACCACCGAGAACGGCGCTGCAGGAATCCTGCACGGCATGGGTCTCGATCCGTGGGTCATCGATTTCGGATCACCCGATACCGAGGAGGGCGGCTGGAGCCGCACTCTCGCAGATCATGTCGTGGCCATCAGCGAGGTGGTCGACAAGGTGCACGAATACACCGGGCGCGACGTCCACCTCGGCGGATACTCGCAGGGCGGTATGTTCTGCTACCAAGCGGCGGCGTACCGCGGTGGGCGAAACCTGGCCAGCCTGATCACGTTCGGTGCTCCGGTCGACACTCTCGCCGCGCTCCCTCTCGGCATTCCCGCGGGTGTGGCGACGCGGGGTGCCGAGTTCCTCGCCGACCACGTGTTCACCCGCCTGGCGGTATCGGGATGGATGGCGCGCACCGGCTTTCAGCTGCTCGACCCAGCCAAGACCGTGCGGTCCCGGCTCGAGTTCCTTCGTCAACTGCACGATAGAGAAGCTCTGCTGCCGCGCGAGCCGCAGCGACGTTTTCTCGCACTTGACGGCTGGGTCGCCTGGTCGGGGCCCGCCGTTGCAGAGTTACTCAAGCAATTCGTCGTTCACAACCGGATGATGACCGGTGGCTTCGTTATCAAGGATCGACTGCTCACCCTGTCCGACCTGACGGTGCCCGTCCTGGCGTTCGTCGGTGAGGTGGACGATATCGGGCAGCCGCTGGCCGTGCGTGGCATTCGGCGAGCTGCGCCGCGAGCCGAAATCTATGAAAGTACGCTGCGGGCAGGGCATTTCGGTCTGGTCGTGGGGAGTACCGCAGCGTCTCAGACATGGCCGACGACGGGGGAGTGGATCCGTTGGCGCGAGGGCGTCGGTGAACAACCTGCAGGCGCGCACGAGATGACGTACGACGAGCATCCCGACACCGAGAGTGGCGTGTCGATCAGCAACAGGTTGATTCATACCGCAGCGTCGATTGCCGAGGTGGGTGTCGGCGTCGGGCGCGGCTTGGCCGCCGCGGCCACCGGTGCAGTCCGGGGCACACGCGAGATGTCCACCGAAGCAGTGAGAACGTTGCCGCGGCTCGCCCGCCTCGGGCAGATGCAACCGCACTCGAAGGTGTCGCTCGGGCGTCTACTCGCCGAGCAGGGACGCAGATCGCCAGCGGGGGAGTGCTTCCTGTTCGACGACCGTGTGCACACCTATCAGGCGGTCAACGTACGAATCGACAACGTCGTCAAAGGACTGATCGTCTCCGGCGTTCGTCCTTCCGCGCGCATCGGCGTGCTGATGGAGACCCGTCCCAGTGCGCTTGCTGCCATCGCAGCCCTCTCGCGCATCGGCGCGGTTGCGGTTCTGCTCCCTCCCGGCGGCGACCTCGAGAGTGCGCTGCGGACCGTCGACGTCGATACCGTCGTCACCGATCCGGAAAATCTGAAGTCTGCGACGACCCTCGTGGTCAACGTGCTCGTACTGGGCGGTGGCGAGAGCAGGTCTCTGGACGTACCGACTGGGGCGGACGTCATCGACCTCGAGGCGATCGACCCCGACACGGTTCGACTCCCCGCCTGGTACGAAGCCGATCCGGGCCGTGCCCGCGACCTCGCGCTGGTGTTGTTCACAGCGACCGACCGTGGTCTGGAGCCGCGGTTCGTCACCAATCACCGTTGGGCGCTGTCGGCGTTCGGTACGGCCACAGCGGCTGCGCTCGGAGCCGGCGACACCGTCTATTGCCTTGCACCGCTGCATCATTCGGCCGGACTGCTGGTCAGTGTCGGCGGCGCACTCGCAGGTGGGTCACGAATCGCATTGTCGCGCGGCCTCGACCCGGAACGCTTCTCGGGTGAGGTATCCAGATACGGCGTGACGGTCATCAGCTACACCTGGGCCATGATGCAGGGCATTCTGGACGACGAGCACCTCGACCTCGGCCGAAACCACCCCGTGAGGTTGTTCATCGGTTCGGGCATGCCGGTCGGTCTGTGGAAACGCACTCTCGAACGGTTCAAGCCCGCCCGGGTGCTCGAGTTCTATGCGTCCACAGAGAACGATGTCATCTTGGCGAACGTCGGCGGTAGCAAGATCGGCTCCAAGGGGCGTCCGCTGCCCGGCAGCGCGCGGGTGGCGCTTGCCGCCTACGACCCGATCTCCGGTCGTCTGGAAGAGGACGACAACGGCTTTGTCCGAATGTGTCGCGACGAAGAGGTCGGGCTGCTGCTGGGTCGTCCGAGCAGCGAGGGCGAAGTCACGAGCCCACTGATGCGCGGTGTGTTCGAGCCCGGCGACTCGTGGGTACCCACCGAGAACTTGTTCCGGCGTGATGCGGACGGCGACTACTGGCTTGTCGACCGTAAGGACACCGTGGTCAAGACGGCCCGCGGGCCTGTGTTCACGCAGCCGATCATCGATGCGTTCGGAGACGTACCGGATGTCGAGTCCGTGGTCGTCTACGGCGTCGATCTCGGTGGGGAGCCGGGTGCGCAGCGGCGGCTCGACCACGCCGACGAGGTCGCAGTGTGCGGAATCGCGGTACGCGGCGACGGGAGCTTGCCGGTCCGGACGATCATGGACGCTGTCGCGGTGTTGCTTCCGAGTCAACGTCCCGACATCGTGCACGTCGTCGACCGTATTCCGCTGGGTCGCGCATACCGTCCACGTGCTTCCGATCTACAGAAGCGCGGAATCCCGACGCCGAGTGCGAGGGCATGGTTTTTCGACGCCGCGTCGGGGACCTACCGGCGATTGACGAAAGCCGTTGCGGCCGAGCGCTTCGCGTCTGACGGCGGCGGCGGGCGCCGGTAGTCGCGGCGTCGATCGCAACGATCGGATAGGTTTGGGTCGCCGAAGGGCTTCCCCGGCGTACGGTCCGGAGAACGACGAAGAAGAGGATTGCAGTGGCACTTGATCGGACACTTCTCGACATCCTGGCGTGCCCTGTGGACAAGGGGCCACTGCTGTTGGTGGAGGACGAGTTGCTATACAACCCGCGTCTGCGTCGCGCGTACCCGATCGAGAACGGCATCCCCGTTCTGCTCGTCGACGACGCACGCGATGTCGACGATGCCGAGCACGAGTCGATCCTCGGGCGCGCGCAGAACAGCTGAGCAATCCACGGGATGGCATTCGACCTCAGTTGCGCTCCACCCGACGCGGCGGCGCAGTTGCTCGGCTCGCACTTCCGCGCGGGGAAAGTGTGTCTGCGAATCGTCGAAGTCGAGGCGTACGGAGGGCCGGAAGGCGGGCCGTGGCCCGATTCGGCGGCGCATTCCTACCGCGGACCGACACCACGAAACTCGGTCATGTTCGGGCCGGCCGGTCGGTTGTACGTGTATCTGAGCTACGGCATGCACCTGTGTATGAATGTCTCCTGTGGCCCCGACGGCGAAGCCGCCGCCGTACTGCTCCGCGCGGGGGAAGTAGTCGACGGTCACGACATTGTCCGGTCGAGACGAAGCCCCAGTGCGCGCGAGCACCTGCTCGCCAGTGGGCCCGGCAACCTCGGCCAGGCCCTCGGGATAACTATCGCCGACAACGGCACCAACCTGTTGGACGGGTCCTCAGCCTTGTCATTGACTCGGATGGTTTCGCCGCCCGCTTCCCGGATCGTGTCGGGGCCACGGGTAGGGGTCAGCACTGCCGCCGACCGACCATGGCGTTTCTGGCTCAGCGACAGTGAGTCGGTGTCGACGTATCGGCGTAGCCCACGCGCTCCCGCACCGGACCAAGTACAGGGCTGACGCTCTCCCGCTTCGGTCGATGCGGGAGAATCGCTCTCCGTGAGCGAGAACATCATCGACGAACTGACCTGGCGCGGATTGATTGCGCAGTCCACCGACCTGGACGAGATGAGGAAGGCCACGTCGGGTGGTCCGATCACTCTTTATGCCGGTTTCGACCCGACAGGCCCGAGCCTTCACGCTGGTCACCTCGTTCCGTTGCTGGCTCTTCGTCGGTTCCAAAGGGCCGGACATCGACCCATCGTGATGGCAGGCGGGGCGACGGGCATGATCGGCGATCCGCGGGATGTCGGC
>NZ_JBAWFH010000034.1:0-7148 GCF_049591685.1 Rhodococcus sp. (in: high G+C Gram-positive bacteria)
GACCAAGCTGCGCCAGGTGATGCCGTCACGCGTCCGGCACCGACTCGACGCCCTCCGCATCGACGTGGTCGACCGTCCCGCGCGATCCGCAGTGGACGCAGCGGTGCTCTCCACCGTCGCCGGCGTGTGCCACGGCCGCGAACGCCTCCGGTTCGACTACCGCTCCCACGACGGCACCGAAACGAGGCGCGAAGTAGAGCCCTACAGCCTCGTCCGATCCGGCGCGCGCTGGTACCTGCTCGGATGGGACGTGATGCGTCAGGACTGGCGGTCGTTCCGCGTCGACAGGCTCGAGCCCAAAGTGCCCACCGGACCCCGCTTCACCCCCAGGGAACTACCCGAAGGCGGCGCCGCAGCATTCGTCGCCAAAGGCATCAGCCGCGCCTTCACCCAGGTGCAAGCACACATCCGCCTCCACGCCCCCATCGACACCATCGCCCCCATGGTCGATGAAGAATGGGGCACCCTCGAATCCGACGCCGACGGCTACTGCACCATCGTGCTGTCCGGCGACTCGCTGCCCTCTATCGCGCGCTGGCTCTCCGCCTTCGACACCGACTTCACCGTCCTCGGCCCACCCGAACTGCGCGAAGAATGCCTCCGACTCGCCGAGCGCCACACACTGCTCAGCCAGCGCTATCAGTCGAGTGTGGCGGGCTGAGGCCGTACCTTCCCGGGCATCGATGTCACATTCCAGCCGTCTAAGCGTTGCAACGTGCCATCGATGCCGGTTGGTAAGGGGTGCGGCCAGGTAAGGGGTGCGGCCGGGAAAGGATGCTCAGGCCTGCGTGTCGGCCAACCGGACGAAGGCTGCGGCGTCCAGAGTTTCACCGCGCGCCGAGGGGTCGATGCCGGCTTCGCGGAGGCGTCGTTCGGCATCGACGGGTGAGCCTGCCCAACCTGCGAGAGCTGCGCGGAGGGTTTTGCGGCGCTGCGCGAAGGCAGCATCCACGACGGCGAAGACGGCTCGGCGGTGCTTGTCGTCCAGCGACCAGGGCGGCTCGGGGTACCGATCGATGCGGACGAGCCCCGATTCGACCTTCGGGACGGGCCAGAACACTGAGCGACCGACGGATCCTGCACGTTTGACGGTGCCGAAGAACCCGGCTTTGACGCTGGGGATGCCGTAGATCTTGCTGCCAGGATCGGCGGCGAGGCGGTCGGCAACCTCGGCCTGCACCATGACCAGGGCGGTTCGCAGCGAGGGCAGCTCCGAGAACAGGTGCAGCAAGACCGGCACGGCGACGTTGTAAGGCAGGTTTGCGACGAGCGCCGACGGCTCCCCCGGGATGTCCGACGCCTTGACGCGCAGCGCGTCGAACTCGACGACGGTCAGCCGGTCGGCGTGCGACGGTGCGCGCTCGGCGGCGGTCTGCGGGAGCCTCGCGGCGAGCTTCGGGTCGATTTCGACGGCGATCACTGCGTCGGCAACGTCGAGGAGGGCAAGCGTCAGAGATCCGAGCCCAGGGCCGACCTCGAGGACGGTGTCGGCTCCTCCGACGCCTGCCGACGCGACGATCCGGCGCACGGTGTTGGCGTCGTGGACGAAGTTCTGCCCGAGCTGCTTGGTGGGCCGCACATCGAGCTCGGCTGCGAGAGATCGCACTTCCGCGGGCCCGAGCAGCGCCGCAGGTTCCCTCACTGGTTCTGACACCGGGAAAACTCTACGCACCGGCGAAAGCGAACCCTGCGGAGTGACCGGATTCGATCACCGGAGGCCGAGGCGCGAGGTGCACGATGGCCAGGCACCCCATCCTTGCGACCGCTGCGTCACCGACGCGATGGCGATCTGTTCTTCGCGGCTGGCGAGGTCCGCACGCGGGGCGTACTTGAGGCCGCCCTGCCGTTCCCAGGTGTTCTGGTCGAACTGGACTCCACCGAAGTAACCGTTGCCGGTGTTGATGGCCCAGTTACCGGTGGCTTCGCACTGCGCCAGCGCATCCCACACGGCGCCGTTCTCGACGGGTGGGACCTCGGTACCCGGCTTGGCGCCGACGCGTACGACCTTCGGCTGAGCCGGGACACGGACGATTTCGTCGACCTTCTCGCGGCCGACTTCCTGGCCGTTGACCAGGGTGACGTTCCAGGTGATGTCCGAAACGCCCGGTGCGCCGGGGTTTTCGACAACGGTTCGCGACTTGTTCATCGTCGGATCCTCGATGCGCTCTGGGGCGGGCTCGACGTCGGTGGTTTCGGTGCGCGTCTCGGTGCGGTTGCGCGTGACGACGATGTCGGTCTCGTCGGTGACGGTTTCCTCCGGGCCGGGGGTGACCGTGTCGGCAGCGTCGAGCGGCATGCCCGCTGCCTCGAGAAACTCACGGACGGTCGGCGCTGCGAGCGTGATCTCGGCGGCCGGGGCGGCGCCGTCGACGACGGATACTTGCTTCGGGAGAGCGACGTCGAGTTCGGTGCCTTCGAGTGGCAGGCGCTCGCTGCGCGAAGCGGAGACGTGCACGTCCTCCGCGAGGTTCAGCTGCTCCAGGGCTTCGTCGACGGTAAGTGCTGTCGTCCAGATCTGCTCGGGTCGACCGTCCACCGTCACGTTGAGTTCGCGAGCGCGACGGAGAACAACCGTCTCACCATCCGAGATTTTCGCGTCCGCGGCGGGCGCGACGAGATCCTTGTCACCGGGTACGTAGCCGGCCGCCTCGAGTGCACCGTCGACACTCGTCGACATGGTGCTGAGCGTGATCATTTCGCCATCGACGTCGATCGTCACCGTTTTGTGACGGGCCACTGCGGTGGCGCCCCCGACGATCAGCGTGGCCAGCAACGCGGCCACCACCAAATACAGCGTCAACGACCTGGTGGAGTTGAGACGAGCAAGACTTGACACAAGCGATTCCTGGGATTCTTCGAGCGTTACCTTCGTGCAGCACGCCGGTCGGCTGGATCACGGTACGGTAACGAATCGGTGGAGTTCCCGCAACTCTGCGCCTCCCCCGTGTTCACAAAGTGCTGCGTCAACCACCTTTTTGGCACACGGGCGCGGAGCGCATGAGCGCCTTCCTTCAGGCCAGGGCGCGGAGCGCGTACACCCTTTCCGCATTGGCGGTGACGATCGCGGCCAGCTCTTCCGGGTCCTGCTCACGGATGTCGGCGAGGGCACGGGCGGTGTAGGGCAAGCAGTACGGCTCGTTGGGTGCCCCGCGGAACGGGTGCGGCGTCAGGAACGGCGCATCGGTCTCCACCAGCAGTAGCTCATCGGGAATCAGTCGTGCGGCATCGCGTAGCGCGTGGGCGTTCTTGAAGCTGACCGTTCCGGACAGGCTCAGCACGTAGCCGGCGTCGACGCATGCCTTGGCCATTTCCGGGCCAGAGGAGAAGCAGTGGAAAATGACCGTCTCGGGTGCGCCTTCGCTGCGTAGCACCTCGAGCAGGTCGTCGTCGGCCTCGCGGTTGTGGATCATCAATGGCTTGCTCAACCGCTTCGCGAGGTCGATGTGCCAGCGAAAACCCTCGTGCTGCTCGTCCACGGTGGCGCAGCCGTCGAGTTTGCCCGGCCAGTAGTAGTCGAGTCCGGTTTCGCCGACCGCGACCACTCGGGGGTCGCCGGACAACCGCTCGATCTCGGCCTTCACCGAGTCGTCGAGCACGTTGGCGCGGGTGGGGTGGATCGCGGTCGCCGCCCAGACCCGGGAATCCCAGTGCGCGGCATCGACAGCGAACCGTGCGGCGTCCAGATCGTCGGCGACCGTGACCACGCGTCCGACGCCCACCGACTCGGCTCGATCCAGGATCGCGGCCACACTCGCGGCGTCCGACGCGCCACAGGCGTCGAGGTGGGTGTGCGCGTCGACGAGGCTCGTCAAGCGTTCGGGCAGCGGTGGTGCGGGACGGTCTTTGCTCACGACGATTACAGTAGGCGCACCATGACTGCGCCAGCTGATGCCTCACGGCCCACCTTTTATGTCACGACCGCGATCGCGTACCCGAACGGTGCCCCCCACATCGGCCACGCGTACGAGTACGTCGCGACGGACGTCATCGCTCGATTCAAGCGGCTCGACGGATTCGACGTCATGTTCCTGACCGGAACGGACGAGCACGGCCTGAAGATGCAGCAGACGGCCGTCAAGGAAGGCATCGACGTACGCGATCTCGCGGCGCGTAACTCGGATGCGTTCGAAGGATTGCAGAAGACGCTCGGCATCTCCTACGACCGCTTCATCCGCACCACCGACGCCGATCACCTCGAGGCCAGCAAGGCCATCTGGACCAAGATGGTCGAGCGCGGCGACATCTACCTCGACACCTACTCCGGCTGGTATTCCGTCCGCGACGAAGCGTTCTACACCGAGGCCGAAACCACCCTGGCCGACGACGGCACACGCGTCGCCACCGAGACACAGACGCCGGTGGAGTGGACCGAGGAATCGACGTACTTCTTTCGGTTGTCCGCGTACCAGGACAAGCTGATCGAGCTGTACGAGGGCAACGCCGACTTCATCGCGCCGAACACACGTCGCAACGAAATCGTGAATTTCGTCAACTCCGGACTCAAGGACCTGTCGATCTCGCGGACCACGTTCGACTGGGGCGTCGAGGTGCCGAACGATCCGAAGCACGTCATGTACGTGTGGGTCGATGCCCTCACCAACTACCTCACCGGCGTCGGGTACCCGAACACCGAATCCGAGAGCTTCGAGAAGTTCTGGCCGGCCGACCTGCACATCATCGGCAAGGACATCACGCGGTTCCACACCGTGTTCTGGCCTGCGTTCCTCATGTCCGCTGGCGTCGAACTGCCCAAGCGCGTCTTCGTCCACGGGTTCCTCAACAACAAGGGCGAAAAGATGTCGAAGTCGGTCGGCAACGTCGTCGACCCGTTCGCGTTGGTCGACGAATTCGGCCTCGACCCGCTTCGCTTCTTCCTGCTGCGCGAGGTCTCGTTCGGCCAGGACGGCAGTTACAGCGCCGAGGCCATCGTCACCCGTATGAACGCCGACCTGTCCAACGAACTCGGCAACCTCGCACAGCGTTCGCTGACGATGGTCGCCAAGAACCTGGACGGCAAAGTGCCGACCCCCGGACCGTTCACCGCCGACGACGAGGCGCTGCTGGCCCGGGCCGACGCACTGCTCGACATCTGTCGCCGCGAGTTCGACGTGCAGGCGCTGCACTCGGCGCTCGAAGCGATCTGGTCGGTGCTCGGCGAAACCAACCGCTACTTCTCGAAGCAGGAGCCGTGGGTTCTCCGCAAGACGGACCCGGACCGCATGGCCACCGTGCTGTACGTGACGCTCGAGGTCTTGCGGATCGTCGGCGTTCTGATCCAGCCCGTCATGCCGACGGCCGCAGCCCGGATCCTCGAACTCCTCGGCGATCCGGCACGCGAGTTCACCGACATCGCCACGCGCATCGTCCCCGGTGAGCCGCTGCCTGCGCCGTCCCCGGTGTTCCCGAAGTACGAGCCCAAGACCGCCTAGAACCACCCACTTGGCCAGGGTGGTCCGTCCAAGCGACTCGGGGCCCGCTCACGCCGAATGAACGACCGATTTCTCCAGCTCTTCCAGCGAGTTCTCCAGGTGGGTGAGCATGCGCTGGAGGTGCGGGACGCTGCGGCGGCAGCCGATGAGTCCGAAGTTCAGGTGGTCCCCGTTGCTGGCGACGGTGATGTTGAGGGCCTGGCCGTCGAGGACGATCGACGCGGGGTAGATGCCGTCGAGTTTCGCGCCGTTCCAGTACAGCTCGTCCTTCTTGCCCGGCACGTTGCTGATGATGACGTTGAACGGCGGCGGTGCGTTGTTGACGTAGCCGGGCACGGGGCCGAACAGCAGCGGCAACATCGTCGCTGCTCCGAACGCGAGCGATTCGAGGGTGTTGAACTCTCGCATCATGTTCTTGCCGCGTTTGGTGGACTCGGTGATCGATCCGAGCCGGTCCAACGGGTCCGCGTGATGGGTGCCCAGGTTGCACAGAATCGTCGACACGGCGTTGCCGGGGCCCTTGTCCTCACCGGGTTTGCGTAGCGACACCGGAACCATCGCGATGAGCGGCGAATCGGGCAGCGCTTCCTGGTCGATCAGGTAGGCGCGTAAGGCCCCCGAGCACATTGCCAGGACGATGTCGTTGAGCGTCACGTCCAGGGATTTGGCGACCTTGGTCATGCGGTCGATGGACCAGCTTTCAGCGGCGAAACGACGGGCACCGCCGATCGGGACGTTGAACATGGTGCGCGGCGCCCGCATCGGCAGTTGCGCGCCCTCGTTCCGCAACGCGCGCACGCTCAACCGCGTTGCTGCCGGGATGAAGTCGACGACGTCGCCCGCCAGCTTCCGGCCGAGCGACAGTCCGCCCGTCACCCGCGCGAGCGGCGACGACGGCTCCGAGCGCGGCTTGGACTTGTACAACGACGGGTCCCACGTCGCGACGCCGTTGCGGTCGTCGGGATCGGTGGTGAGCGTGTTGAGCATGAGTTTCAGAGCGGACACACCGTCGACCATCGAGTGGTGAATCTTCGTGTACAGCGCGACGCGTCCGTCGGCGAGGCCTTCGATGATGTGCATCTCCCACATCGGCCGGTAGCGGTCGAGCGGCGCGCTGTGCTGCAGCGAGAGGTACTGAAAGAGTTCGCGGATGCGGCCTGGGGACGGCAGCACGATCCGGCGGACGTGATATTCGAAATCGAGCTCGTCCTCGCGTGACCACGCCACGGCACCCATCACGTTGACCGGGCGTCCGGGGCGCTTGCGAAACAGTTCGTGGACTTCGCCCGATGTGAATTTGTCATAGATTTCTCGGGCCAGCTCGTGCGGTTCGCCCGCTGGGACGAACAGTTGCAGACCGCCGACATGCATCGGGTGTTCCCGAGATTCCGCGATCAAGAACATGGATTCGGTAACAGGCATGAGCGCCATCAGCGATCACCTTTCTGCCTAGTTTCGATCACGGTGTGACATCGAACACGATCTCAGGTTTAGACAGCCTAGGTCACCGGTTATTGTCCGTTACCAGGAGTTCCAAGAAATGACGCGATCGGAGGCGAGGACGATGACAACCGTGCTCACCGCTTTGAAACAACCGCAGGCCACACCCAGAGGTGCGTCGGTCAGAACCGACATGACCGGGCGGAGCCTCCCCTCGCGTGCGCTCTCGACGTATCTGCAACTGACGGTCCGGCCGTTTCTGTCCGTGTGGTCCAAGGC
>NZ_JBAWFH010000035.1:0-4504 GCF_049591685.1 Rhodococcus sp. (in: high G+C Gram-positive bacteria)
GCGCCAACAGCTGGAGGGTGCGCCAACAGCGGTTGGTGCACACGTAGCCGGGTTGACGACTTCGCAACCGCGCACCTTTCACCGACGGTTCCGAGCCACCGGCCGCCCGCCATCCACCACCCGCGCACGTTCGAGGGAACCGCGCAGGTTGCATCCTGCGCCAACAGCTGGAGGGTGCGCCAACAGCGGCGGGTGCACACACCGTCAGGAGCCCCGTAGATCCCTCAGCGGCTTTCGTTCTCGCGCGACTCATGATGTGATTACTGTCACAGTGCTTCTCGGGATGCCAATTTCTGGCTCGATTCAGACGACGGCGGCCAACAGTACGATTGTCCGGTTTTGGCGAGGTGAGGGTTTGCGTAAATTGCGTTCACTGCCTGCGGTTTCTCGTTACTTGTCGGTAATGAGCCCCGCCGAATGGCCTGGTTTCGAGACCGGCCTATCTTCGCAACGTTAGCAACCGATCCTGAAAAGCTAGCCAAGATTGGCAGTTGCAACAGGTAGACGCTCCATTTCGCGTGTGCCATTCTCGTGGAGGACACCCGAAGGGCCTGGCAACGGTGTGAAGAATTTTTGGCAACGAGCCGGCCGATACAGACAAAGAAGAAGACTGGAGCTGACGATGTCGACCACCGGCACCCCGAAGACCACCGAAGAAATCCAGAAGGATTGGGACACCAACCCTCGCTGGAACGGCGTCACTCGTAATTTCACCGCCGAGCAGGTTTCACAGCTGCAGGGCACCGTCGTCGAAGAGGCAACGCTCGCTCGCCGCGGCTCCGAAATCCTCTGGGACCTCGTCAACAACGAGGACTACATCAACTCGCTCGGCGCACTCACCGGCAACCAGGCCGTGCAGCAGGTCCGCGCCGGACTTCGCGCCATCTACCTTTCCGGCTGGCAGGTCGCAGGCGACGCCAACCTTTCGGGCCACACCTACCCGGACCAGAGCCTGTACCCGGCCAACTCGGTCCCGTCCGTCGTGCGCCGTATCAACAATGCGCTGCTGCGTGCCGACGAGATCGCCAAGGTCGAGGGTGATACCTCGGTCAGCAACTGGCTCGCACCCGTCGTCGCCGACGCCGAAGCCGGCTTCGGTGGCGCCCTCAACGCCTACGAGCTGCAGAAGGCCATGATCGCTGCCGGCGCAGCAGGCGTGCACTGGGAAGACCAGCTCGCGTCGGAGAAGAAGTGCGGCCACCTCGGCGGCAAGGTCCTCATCCCGACCCAGCAGCACATCCGCACCCTGACCTCGGCTCGCCTCGCGTCCGACGTCGCCGATGTTCCGTCGGTCATCATTGCCCGCACCGACGCCGAGGCCGCAACCCTCATCACGTCCGACGTGGACGAGCGCGACAAGGAATTCCTCGACGGCACCCGCACGGCAGAGGGCTTCTTCGGCGTCAAGAACGGCATCGAGCCCTGCATCGCCCGCGCGAAGGCATACGCACCCTACGCAGACCTCATCTGGATGGAGACCGGCGTGCCGGATCTCGAGGTGGCCAAGAAGTTCTCCGAGTCCGTCCGCAGCGAGTTCCCGGACCAGCTGCTCGCCTACAACTGCTCGCCTTCGTTCAACTGGAAGGCACACCTGGACGACGCGACCATCGCGAAGTTCCAGAAGGAGCTCGGCGCGATGGGCTTCAAGTTCCAGTTCATCACCCTCGCAGGCTTCCACTCGCTCAACTACGGCATGTTCGACCTGGCTCACGGCTACGCCCGCGAGGGCATGACCGCCTTCGTCGACCTGCAGGAGCGCGAGTTCAAGGCTGCCGAAGAGCGCGGCTTCACCGCGATCAAGCACCAGCGTGAGGTCGGCGCCGGCTACTTCGACCGCATCGCCACCACCGTCGACCCCAACACCTCGACGGCTGCACTCAAGGGATCCACCGAAGAGGGGCAGTTCCACTAAGCTGTTTCGCCTCCCCAGATATTCAGCGCACTAGTCAGGCGGTCCGCAATTCACGTTGCGGGCCGCCTGACGTGCATCCCTGAAGCTGTTGCCCAGCAACAGGACTGAAAAGGACAGAGCTGTGACGGTTGAGCGGGTAGGCGTCATCGGTGCGGGCCAGATGGGCGCCGGTATCGCCGAAGTCTGCGCACGAGCACACTCCGACGTGCTGGTCTACGAACGCACGCGTGAGCTGACGAGCGAAGGACGCACACGCATCCTGCGGTCATTGGACCGCGGCGTCAGCAGCGGCAAGATCACCGAGCGCGAACGCGAACAAGCTGCCTGGCGACTGCGCTTCACCACCGACCTCGCGGATTTCGCCGACCGTCAGCTCGTCGTCGAAGCGGTATGCGAAGACGAAGAGATCAAGGTCGGCATCTTCACCCGGCTTGACGCGGTGGTGACAGATCCCCTCGCCGTTCTCGCGTCCAACACCTCGTCGATTCCCATCATGAAGCTGGGAACTGCAACCGCGGCACCTGATCGCGTCGTCGGTATGCATTTCTTCAATCCGGTGCCGGTGCTCCCTCTGGTCGAGCTCGTCACCACCTTGCGCACAAGCGATGCCGTGGCGGCGCGAGCCGAGACCTACGCCGGCGACGTGCTCGGCAAGCAGGTCGTTCGCTCCGCAGACCGGTCGGGCTTCGTGGTCAACGCGCTGCTCGTGCCCTACCTCCTCTCGGCGATCCGCATGGTCGAATCCGGCTTCGCGACCAAGGAAGACGTCGACAAGGCAACGGTCCTGGGCCTCGCGCATCCGATGGGCCCGCTGGCACTGGCCGATCTCGTCGGCCTCGACACCGTCAAATCCATAGCGGACTCGATGTACGCAGAATTCAAGGAACCCCTGTTTTCGGCACCGCCGCTCCTGCTGCGCATGGTCGAGGCGGGCCTCGTCGGCAAAAAGACCGGCGCAGGTTTCTACCGATACGAAAACGGACGAGTCGCCAAGGCGGCAGCGTCGCGCACATGACGAACGCCGTTCCGGCAACGACGTTTTCAGGGGCAGGGTGGCGCATGCCTCTGCGCACTGCGTAGCGTGAGCGCAGCGGCGCGACGGATGCGCCGACGAGCAGAACAGGGGATGCATCTGTGAGCAGTTCGAGGAATTCCGGTGGACTACTGCCGAAAGCGCTGGGAATCGGTCTGGCCGCGACGGGTGTCGCGCACTTTGTCGTCCCCGAAGCGTTCGAGGGCATCACCAAGCTCCCGTTCCCGAAGGACACTCGGGAGTGGATCAACCGCAACGGCGCCACGGAACTCGCAGTCGGTTCCGCGATCGCGTACCCCAAAACGCGCAAGCTCGGGCTGATCGGGCTCGGCGCGTACGTCGGCTGGCTCGGCTACAACATCGCGCGAAACAGCTGACGCTTCTTCACGGACAGGCAGCACCGGGCGCGTCGAGACGCCCGACATTTTGTCATCAATCACACCCGTCAGCACGGAATACCCTGCTGGCGGGTGTGTCCGTATTGCAGAGCTACCGATGCGTAGGTAGCAATGTAGCCATGACTTCAGCCACCGCGTACTCAGCAACCGCCGCCGACGCACCCCTCGAGAAGGTCACCATCGAGCGCCGCGAGCTCGGCCCGCAGGACATTCTCATCGAGGTCAAGTACGCCGGCATCTGTCACTCCGACATTCACACCGCCCGTAACGAATGGAGCGGCACCAACTACCCGGTCGTACCGGGCCACGAGATCGCCGGCATCGTTGCCGAAGTCGGCTCCGGCGTCACCAAGCACAAGATCGGCGACCGCGTCGGCGTCGGCTGCTTCGTCGACTCGTGCGGCGAATGCGAAGCCTGCCTCGCCGGCGAGGAGCAGTACTGCTTGAAGGGCGTGACGCAGACCTACAACTCCAAGCAGGCCGACGGCTCCTTCACGCAGGGCGGCTACTCGACGCACATCGTCGTCACCGAGGGCTTCGTTCTCTCCATCCCCGAGGGCATCGAACTGGACGTCGCTGCACCGCTGCTGTGCGCAGGCATCACGCTGTACTCCCCGCTGAAGCACTGGGGTGCGGGCCCCGGCAAGAAGGTCGCCATCATCGGTATGGGCGGGCTCGGCCATGTCGGCGTCAAGATCGCCAATGCACTCGGTGCCGAGGTGACCGTGTTGAGCCAGACCCTGAGCAAGGAAGAGGATGGCAAGCGTCTCGGCGCTCACCACTACTACGCCACCTCCGACAGGGATACGTTCAAGAAGCTCCGCGGCCAGTTCGATCTGATCATCAACACCGTCTCCGCCGAGATCGACATGGACAAGCACATGTCGTTGCTAGCCATCAACGGCTCGCTGGTGATCCTCGGCCTGCCGTCCGAGCCGATAAAGGTGCGCGGCTTCACCCTTGCGGCGAACCGTCGCAGCCTCGCAGGCTCGATGGTCGGCGGCATCGCGCAGACTCAGGAAATGCTGGACTTCTGCGCCGAACACAAGATCGGCGCCGAGATCGAGACCATTGCCGCGGACCAGATCAACGAGGCGTACGAACGCGTACTCAATTCCGACGTGCGCTACCGCTTCGTGATCGACGCCGCCACCTTCTGAT
>NZ_JBAWFH010000036.1:0-4422 GCF_049591685.1 Rhodococcus sp. (in: high G+C Gram-positive bacteria)
CACCCATCTCGGCCGCGTGGGCCGCATAATTCTTCCCGACGGCGATCACCTTGCTCGCGAGAATCGGTGCGAGCAGTCGCACGTCGGCGAGCGGCCACGACCGGCCAGTGAAAGTCGGTGTCCCGAAGGGATGTTCGGCAATCTCCTTCGCCGTTTGCTGGTTACCCCCTCCCTCGATACTCACGAATGCCACACCATCAGGACTTGCAATTCGACCCAGACGCATGTCGAAAGTCTATCGACCTCTCCGGCGCCGTCGCCATGCCGTCCGATCGCGGCCGGGGCGGCGCATGTAAAGTCGGCGTCGGTGTTCATAGTGCAAGATTGTTTTCTTACATATTGAGATACGGAGGTGTGGTCGTGACCACCACCGATCAAGATCGACCGACGGCATCGGCCCGCAAATGGGTCATGCTCGCGCTCGGAATGCTGGCGCAAACCGCCAGTGCGGTCTTCATCAACGGGGCGGCTTTTCTCATCCCTGCACTGCACGACGACCGCGGACTCGCCCTTGCCGGCGCCGGACTACTCGTCGCGATGCCGACGGTCGGCATCATGCTCACCCTCATCGCCTGGGGCGTGCTCGTCGACCGCATCGGCGAGCGCCTCGTCCTGGTCACCGGACTTGGCTTGACCGCCCTGGCCAGTGCAGCAGCGTACTTCACCACCTCGTTCGTGTTGCTCGGCCTTGCGCTGCTCGTCGGCGGAATGGCGGCGGCCAGCGCCAACAGCGCGAGCGGACGCGTGGTCGTCGGATGGTTCCCCCCTCACCGGCGTGGACTGGCGATGGGCATCAGGCAGATGTCCGTCCCCCTCGGTGTCGCCATCGCAGCGTTGACGATCCCGACCATCGCTCGCGATCACGGTGTGTCCGCGGCGCTCGCCGTTCCAGCGCTCGTGTGTACGCTCGCCGCGATACTGTGCCTCGCCATCGTCGATCCGCCGCGTCCGAGCTTTGCCGCGGCCTTGGAACAGGGACTGTTGGCCAATCCGTACAAGGCCGGCTCGCAACTGTGGCGCGTACATTCGACGTCGATCCTGCTGGTGGTGCCCCAGTACGTCGTCTGGACATACGCACTGGTTTGGCTCATGACCGACCGGGAATGGTCGGCCGCCTCCGCAGGCATCCTCGTCACCGCCACCCAGATCCTCGGTGCACTGGGCAGGATGAGCGTCGGGGCACTCTCCGATCGTGTCGGCAGCCGCATGCGCCCACTCCGTTGGGTGGCGGTGGGCGCGTCCTTCAGCATGTTCGGACTTGCACTGACCGACTACTTCGACTCCCCCGTCTCGATCGCGTTCCTCGTACTCGCATCGGTCATGACGGTGGCGCCCAACGGTCTCGCGTTCACGGCCGTCGCCGAGTTTTCGGGGCCGTACTGGAGTGGCCGAGCCCTCGGTGTGCAGAACACCGGCCAGTACATCGCCGCATCGCTCGTCCCACCGGCGTTCGGTGTTTTGGCCGCCTTCAGCTTCCCCGTGGCATTTTTCGTTTCTGCGGTATTTCCCGCGCTGTCCGTTCCTGTCGTTCCGGACGATCACGAGACCACCGCCTGAACCCTGAGATCGGTAATACACGCGAAAGCCTCCCTCGACCGGAGTCGAGGGAGGCTTTCGGGTGAGATTGCGGGGTGAGGTCAGAGCCGTCCGGCGATCCGATCACCGATCGCGGCCGTACTCGCCGCATCGGAGCCCCGAGATACGAGGTCCGCGGCAACAGCAGCTTCCACGCGTTCCGCATTCGCGGTGTCGCCGAGGTGCGCCAGCATGAGCGAGACCGACAGGATCGCGGCCGTCGGGTCGGCCTTGCCCTGCCCAGCAATGTCGGGCGCACTACCGTGAACGGGCTCGAACATGCTCGGGTTCGTGCGAGTGGCATCGATGTTGCCGCTTGCAGCGAGACCGATACCGCCGCTGACCGCCGCAGACAGGTCCGTGACGATGTCGCCGAACAGGTTGTCGGTGACGATCACGTCGAAGCGTCCCGGATCGGTGACGAGGTGGATCATCGCGGCGTCGATGTGCTGGTACGCGACCTCGACCTCCGGGAAATCCTTCGCCACGGCGTCCACCGTCCGAGCCCACAGGCTTCCCGCGAAGGTGAGCACGTTCGTCTTGTGCAGCAGGGTCACGTGCATTTTACGGCCCATTGCCCGGGCAAAACCGTCGCGCACCACACGCTCGACGCCGTAGCGGGTGTTGACGCTCACCTCGGTGGCAACCTCGTGCGGTGTGCCGACCCGCAGAGCACCACCGTTACCGGTGTACGGGCCCTCCGTGCCTTCGCGCACGACGACGACGTCGATCTTCTTGTTGCCGTCGAGCGGCCCGACGACTCCGGGGTACAGCTTGGCCGGACGGAGGTTGATGTGGTGATCGAGCTCGAACCGCGCACGCAGCAACAGTCCGCGCTCGAGCACACCGCTGGGCACGGACGGGTCGCCGATCGCACCGAGAAGGATGGCATCGTGCGCCCGGACTTCGTCGAGAACCGAGTCCGGTAGAAGCTCGCCGGTCGCGTTGTAGCGGCGTGCCCCCAGGTCGTACTCGGTTCTTTCGACACCGGGAACGACGATGTCGAGCACCTTGAGTGCCTGATCGACGACCTCGGGACCGATTCCATCTCCGGCGATGACGGCGAGCTTCATGGACTCCTCGTTCTAGTTGTTACGGGTATCGGTGGACGACTCGCTCAGGAAAGATCGACGAGTTCGATCGTCGATGCGCCCACGGAACTCGCGATGTTCGAGCGCAGGTCTGCGGGCACGTCTTTGTCGACGCGCAACAGGATCGTCGCGCCCTCACCTTCCGAGTCCTGGCTCAGCGCAGCGGCCTGAATGTCGATTCCTGCATCGCCGAGCAACATGCCGATTCGGCCGAGGCTTCCCGGCTGATCCGCGTAGTTGACGATCAGGTTCTTGCCTTCGGCGCGGAGATCGAAGTTGCGCCCGTTGATGTTGACGATTTTCTCGACCTGAAGGTTGCCCGTGAGCGTGCCCGCGACGTTGAGCACGGTTCCGTCGCCGTACACCGCCCGAATGTCGACGACGCTGCGGTGGTTCTCGCTTTCGCTGGCCGTGGTGACCTCGGCGGTGACGCCTCGCTCGTCGGCGAGCGAGGGAGCGTTGACGAAGGTGACCGCGTCCTCGATGACGGCGGAGAACAGTCCGCGCAGCGCGGAAAGCTTCAGAATCTGCACATCGGACGCGGCCAGCTCACCGCGCACGTCGACCGACAGCGAGGTCGGCAGTTCGTCGGACAGGGCTCCGAGGAGCACACCCTGCTTGCGGACGATTTCGAGCCACGGGGACACCTCTTCGCCGACTGCGCCGCCCTTGACGTTGACGGCGTCGGGGACGAATTCGCCTGCGAGAGCGAGTAGTACCGACTTGGCGACGTCGGTGCCTGCGCGGTCCTGCGCTTCGGTGGTCGACGCGCCGAGGTGTGGGGTGACCACTACCTGCGGCAGCTCGAACAGCGGGCTGTCGGTGCAAGGCTCGGACGCGTAGACGTCGATGCCCGCTGCGAAGACGTGCCCGCTGGTGATCGCGTCCGCCAGTGCCTGCTCGTCGACGAGTCCGCCGCGGGCGGCGTTGACCACGATGACGCCGGGCTTGGTCTTGGCGAGTGCTTCCTTGCCGATGATGCCCTTGGTCTCCGGGGTCTTGGGCAAGTGCACCGAGAACATGTCCGCACGCGTGAGTAGCTCGTCGAGGCTGACGAGTTCGATGCCCAACTGCGCTGCGCGAGCCGCGGAGACGTAGGGGTCGTACGCAATGATGTGGGTTTCGAAGGCCGCGAGACGCTGCGCGAAGAGCTGGCCGATGCGGCCCAGGCCGACGACGCCGACGGTCTTGCCGAAGATCTCGACACCGTTGAACTTGCTGCGCTTCCACTCGTGCTGACGCAAAGTGGCGTCGGCTGCGGGGATTTGGCGCGCCGCGGCCAGCAGTAGCGTCACCGCGTGCTCGGCGGCGGTGTGAATATTGGATGTGGGCGCGTTGACTACCAGTACGCCGCGCTCGGTGGCGGCAGGCACGTCGACGTTGTCGAGACCTACGCCTGCGCGGGCAACGATCTTCAGATTGGTTCCGGCAGCGAGTACCTCGGCGTCGACCGTCGTGGCGGAGCGGACGAGGATGGCGTCGGCTTCCGGCACCGCGGCGAGCAGTGCCGGGCGATCCGGGCCGTCGACCCAACGAACCTCGACGCCGTCGCCGAGCGCCTCGACTGTGGACTGCGCAAGTTTGTCGGCGATCAGAACAACAGGACGGCCTGGCTGGCTCACGTGAAAAACTCCCTATGTAGGTCGAGGTCGGTACTGGCTGATTGTGACGCGGTGGAGCTGAAGAAGTGCGTGTGGTGCAGGTCGAGTTTAAGGGCGCCCCGCATACGGGGGGCACCCGGCACGCGCCGGAGCGC
>NZ_JBAWFH010000037.1:0-7394 GCF_049591685.1 Rhodococcus sp. (in: high G+C Gram-positive bacteria)
CTGCGGTACGGGCGATTCGACTACCGAAATGCTGGGAGGAGCCATCCTGGGGTGAGCGGTGGAGCGCAGAGCACGAAGACGAAACAGACAACAACAGGGGGCTCCTTCACGGGAACATAAATGGGTCGGTGCGGCACACCGTACCCCGGTTCGCGCGTGAGGTCATCAGTGAATGTTCCCTAAGGGTGTAACAATTCGGCATTCCCACGTCGGGGTCGGACATTCTGCAGGCGGGTGCTTTAGCATCTCGAAGGATGAAGCGCAGTCTGTTCGCGGCTCTCGCCGGGTGTGCCGTTCTCGTCGCCGGATGCAGTGGGTCGGGGGGAGTCGAGGATGCACCTGCGTCGGACTCCTCGTTCGCAGGACCCGCGGTCGCGTCGGCGCCAGACGCAGGCAGGCTCGCCCCGGAACAGGCGCCTGGAGCAGTGGAGCGCAAAGAGGTTGTCACAGGCCAGATCTTCGTTACCGCGGACGATCCGATCGCTGCTGCGAGAGATGCCGTCGCACTGGTCGAGGACGCCGGCGGTCGCGTCGACAATCGCACCGAGAATCCGTCGACGGACAACGCCGCGGCGAGTAGTTCGCTCATCGCTCGAATACCGGTCGACGATCTGACCGCGACGGTGGATCGCATCTCTGCGCTGGGCAAGGTGACGGGTGTGAGCATCGGTCGTGACGACGTGACCATGCAATATCAGGACCTCGACGCGCGGATTGCCGCCTTGCAATCTTCCGTCGACCGCCTGCGCGCGCTCATCGCCCAGGCGAGCAACACCGCGGATCTGATCGAGGCGGAATCGGCTCTGTCCAGCAGGCAGGGCGAGCTGGATAGTTTGATGTCACAACGAAACTACCTGGCAGATCAGGTGCAGTTGTCCACTATCACAGTGCAATTCGATACCGACGACGTGACGCCGTCGCCCGGGCCCGACTCGTTCACCGAGGGTCTCGTCGCGGGCTGGCACTCGTTGCTCCGAGCCGTGCAGGACGGGATCGTCGGTCTCGGTCGGGCGATCCCGTGGGTGGGCGCTCTCGCAATCGGCGCTGCGGTCGTGTACCCGGTGATTCGGCTCGTTCGCAGCCGTACGGCGTCGCATCCGAAACCGGCGCCCACCCCCGCGCAGGCAACGGCGCCGGCGGAGGCAGAACCGGAGAACGACAACCCCGACGCCGACCGGGGTCAGTCGGCCCGGTTGTGAGACGGCCCGGTGGTCAGACAGCCCCGTCGAACCCGTGCTGTCGCCACGCCTCGTACATCACGACGGCGGCCGCGTTGGCGAGGTTGAGCGATCGTCGTCCCGCGATCATGGGAATCCGTAGCTTGTCGGTGACGCGCGGGTCGCCCAGGACCTCGTCGGGGAGCCCGGTGGGTTCGGGTCCGAAGAGCAACACGTCTCCCGGGACGTACTCGACAGCGGTGTGGAAACGGGACGAGTGTGCGGTGTAAGCGAAGACGCGCTCGGGTTGCAGCGCGTCCCAGGCATCGGCGAGGTTGTCGTGCACGGTCACGGATGCGAGATCGTGGTAATCGAGACCGGCGCGCTTGAGTTTCGGCTCGGACATGTCGAAGCCGAGCGGCCCGACCAGATGTAGTTCGCATCCCGTTCCGGCGACGAGGCGGATGGCGTTGCCGGTGTTCTGCGGTATGCGCGGTGAGAAGAACATGAGTCGAAACACCCGGTTCACTCTGCCACCATCCGTCCGGGAAGGATGGCGCAGGTGGATGAGAACGAGGTCGTCGGCGAGGACTTTTCCGATGCGAGGCTGGCCGCGCAGCAGTGGACGGGCCGTAGTTACGTGTCCTGCAATTTTCGTGACGCCGACATGTCGGGCGTGCAGACGACGTCGGTGATGTTCACCGAGTGCGATTTCACCGGCACGGACCTCACCGAGTCGGTGCACGTCGCCGCGGCCTTCCGCTCGTGCACGTTCACGCGAACAAACCTGCAGCACAGCATTTTTCGGCATTCGACGCTGATCGGCTCGACGTTTGTCGACGCCTCCATGCGGCCGGCCACCTACGACGAGGTCGACTTCACGCTCGCAGGACTCGGTGGAGCCGACATGCGGGGACTGGATTTGAGCAGCTGCCGCCTGGTCGAGGCCAACCTGGTGAACACCGACCTGCGCAAGGCGTCGCTCTCGTCGGCGGACCTCACCGGTGCGCGTGCCACCGGCGCGAAGCTCGACGGCGCGGACCTGCGGGGCGCCAGGGTGGATGCGAACCTATGGGTTGCGGCTTCGCTCGTCGGTGCCCGGATCGAGATGATGCAGGCGGTCGCGTACGCGCACGCCCGCGGACTGTCCGTCGAGGGCTGACACGGCGGGGGCTGACACGGCGGGGGCGAGCGGCCTCCGGCGCAACCTCGCGAAGCGCGACCTGGAACAATGGTCGCCGTGACTGCAACGATTCTGGACGGCAAGGCGACCCGCGACGACATCTTCATCGACCTCACCAAGAGGGTGGAGGCCCTGCGCGAGCACGGCGTCGTTCCCGGTCTCGGGACCGTCCTCGTCGGCGACGATCCCGGTTCGGCGGCGTATGTGCGCGGCAAGCACAACGACTGCGCGAAGGTCGGAATCACCTCGATCCGTCGCGATCTGCCGGCGGACGTCAGCCAGGCAGACCTCGAAGCGGTCATCGACGAACTCAATGCCGACCCGGCCTGCACCGGCTACATCGTCCAGCTTCCACTGCCGAAGCACCTCGACGAGAACGCGGCCCTCGAGCGCGTCGACCCCGACAAGGACGCAGACGGGCTGCACCCGGTCAACCTCGGTCGGCTGGTACTCGGTAAGGAAGCGGCGCTGCCGTGCACTCCGCGAGGAATTGTCCACCTCCTCCGCAGGTACGACGTCGAGATCGACGGTGCGCATGCCGTCGTCATCGGCCGCGGTGTGACGGTGGGTCGGCCGATCGGGCTGCTGCTTACTCGCAAGTCCGAAAACGCGACGGTCACGCTGTGCCACACCGGTACGAGGGATCTGGCCGCGGAGGTGTCACGCGCCGACATCGTCATTGCCGCGGCAGGCGTTCCTGGCATCGTCACGGCCGACATGGTCAAGCCCGGCGCGGCGGTTCTCGACGTCGGCGTCACCAGAACCGACGATGGGCTGCGTGGTGATGTCGCGGCAGACGTCGCGGACGTGGCCGGGTTCATCTCGCCCAACCCGGGAGGCGTCGGACCGCTCACCCGTGCATTCCTGCTGTCCAACGTGGTCGAGCGTTCGGAGCAGACGCTGCGGTCACGAACCGGTGTGAAGTAGCGGTCATGGGCGCTCAGCTCCGCAAGAACCTGCCGTTGCTGGCGGTCCTCGTCGTCATCGCCGTGGCGCTCGTGCTCGTTCTCGCGGACCGTTGGCGTCGCGGCTCTTTCGTCCTCGGCGTCGCGACGATGCTGGCAGCGGGCTTCAGACTGTGTCTACCGGAGAGTCGCATCGGTCTTCTCGCGGTTCGTAGCCGAGCGTTCGACGTGTCAGCGCTTGCCCTGGTGGGCGGCGCAATCGTGTTCCTGTCGGCCTCCATCGACCCACTGGGTACCGACTAGAGGCCGACAGGCCGAGAACCCTCGATGTTACCGGCGTGATCTGTTCTGGCGAGCCGACCGCGCGTGTCCCAGTGTCTCGCTCAGCAGTTTCGCGACCGCGCCTGCTTCGGTGAGGAATCCGTCGTGGCCGTCCCGGGATTGAATGACTTCGAGCCCCCTGCACTCGGGTAGTCCACGCGCAATTTCCTTCTGCTGGCGGAGGGGATACAGCCGGTCCGAATCGACGCCGCCGACGATGGTGGGAACGGTGGCGCGTGCGAGCGCAGCGTCGATCCCTCCGCGTCCACGTCCGATGTCGTGTCGGTTCATTGCCTCGCTCAGCAACACGTATGTTCCGGCATCGAACCGATCGACGAGCTTCTTCGCTTGGTGTTGAAGGTAGCTCTGCACCGCGTAGCGGCCGCCGTTCCACGGGTTCTCCTCGCCCTGAGGGGAATTGGCGAAACGCAGATCGAGCTCGCTTTCGGTGCGATAGGTCAGATGCGCGATACGACGTGCGATCGAAAGTCCGGCGCGCGGCGCCCGTCCCGTGCCGTGGTAGTTGCCCCCCTGCCAATCGGGATCGGATGCGATTGCCTCGATCTGCGTCGTCTGGGTGCCGATCTGGTCGGCGGTTGCGCGAGCACCGACTGCGAGAACCAGGGCAGCACCCACTCGATCCGGCTGGCTCACGATCCACTCGAGCGTCCGCATCCCGCCCATGGATCCACCGACGACGGCCGCGAACCGGTCGATGCCCAGGGTGTCCGCGAGAGCTACCTCCGCCGAGACCTGGTCTCGAATGGAGATGTGCGGAAAATCGCTACCCCACGGGGTGCCGTTCGGACGCAGCGAACTGGGGCCGGTGGTGCCGCCACAGCCCCCGAGAACGTTCGAGGCGAGCACGCACCACTCATCGGTGTCGATGGGCGCACCCGGACCGACCATGCCGTTCCACCAGCCGGGGAGAGCATGATCGGCGTCTGCGTCCCCGCTGACGTGGGAGTCACCCGTCAACGCGTGCTCGACGAGAACCACGTTGTCTCGCGTGGGTGAGATTTCGCCCCAGCGTTGTACGGCGACGGTCACCTGCGGAAGCGATGCCCCGCTCTCGAGGTCGAGGCTTCCGATGTCTATGTAGCCCAGCCGCCCGTCCGGCTCGGGGAGTCCCGAGGCCGGACGGGCGTCGTGCACGGAGCCGATGGTCAAGATGCCGCCGCAGCGAATCCGCGCTCGAGATCGGCGAGGATGTCGTCAATCCCCTCGATTCCCACAGCGAGCCGGACGAGTCCGGGGGTGACTCCCGACGAGAGTTGCTCTTCGGGCGTCAGTTGCGAGTGTGTTGTCGACGCGGGGTGAATGACGAGTGAACGCACATCACCGATGTTAGCGACATGGCTGTGCAGAGAGAGTCCGTCGACAAATTTCTTGCCCGCATCCACCCCGCCCTTCAGTTCGAAGGTGACGATCGCGCCCTGTCCCTTCGGCGCGAGTTCCTGGCCGCGCTGGTACCAAGGCGACGATTCGAGACCGGCGTAGCCGACGCTCTCCACGTCGTCTCGGCCTTCGAGGTAGGTCGCAACCTTGACCGCGTTCTGCACGTGGCGTTCCATCCGCAAACTCAAAGTTTCGAGTCCCTGGCTGATGAGGAAGGCATTGAACGGAGACACTGCAGCGCCTATGTCGCGGAGCAACTGCACGCGGGCCTTGAGTGCGAACGCCGGAGCGCCGAGGTCGGCGAAGACAACTCCGTGATAGCTGGGGTCGGGCGTGGTGAAGCCGGCGTGCCGACCTCCCGCCCAGTCGAACGTTCCGCCGTCAACGATCACTCCGGCGATTGCAGTGCCATGGCCGCCGAGGTACTTGGTGGCCGAGTGCACGACGATGTCGGCTCCGTGCTGCAGGGGCTGGATCAGGTACGGAGTGGCAACGGTGTTGTCCACGATGAGAGGTAGACCGTTCTCGTGCGCGACCGCAGAGATTCCGGGGATGTCGAGGACGTCGTTCTTCGGGTTCGAGATGGTCTCGCCGTAGAACGCTCTGGTCTCGGGGGTGATGGCGGCGCGCCACTGCTCGAGGTCATCGGGGTCTTCGACGAAGTCGACCGTGATACCGAGCTTGGGAAGGGTGTAGTGGAACAGGTTGTAGGTGCCGCCGTACAGGCGAGGACTCGACACGATGTGGTCGCCGGCCTCGGCCAGATTGAGAATTGCCACCGTTTCGGCAGCTTGGCCGGACGCGAGCAGCAGCGCGGCGACGCCGCCCTCGAGTGCCGCTATGCGCTGCTCGACGGCATCCTGTGTCGGGTTCATGATGCGGGTGTAGATGTTGCCCGGCTCGGCCAGCCCGAACAGAGCTGCGGCGTGGTCGGTGCTGTCGAAGGTGAACGACGTGGTCTGGTAGATCGGAAGCGCGCGTGCGTGGGTGACGCCGTCGGCGTTCTGGCCGACGTGAATCTGCTTGGTTTCGAAGCTCCACGAGGCGGCGGGGTCCGCGATGGGGGCGCCGGCGGCATCGACTACGTCAGGGGTGTTCTCGGTCATGTGATGACAACTCCGTCTTCGAAGGGTGTACTCGAGTTCGAATTGGCTCCTCGCGACCACGGTGGCAGCGAGGGGCCGGGCGGGGCCTATCGAGACAACAACACATGCGAAAACCTCCTCGGGGGCTCCTGGATCTGTGGTGCCCGGTCAGTGGGCCCGCCGAGGTGATGCCACCCGTGGAACGGACCCGCGCTTGTTCTCCGGCTGTTCGAACGCGTGAACAGCCGACTAACCCGGTCTTTCACCCGGGGCACCCCACCGCGGTTGGAGGGTTGCCGGCCAGCAAGCCGGGGCTTGAACGCTGGCACTCATGACCTGGCGAGAATCCTAGCGGCAGCGTCGGCGACAGCAAACAGCGACATGTGGCAATCGCACCCGCCTGTTGGGCGAGGAGGGGAGCACGGACACCGCACGCAAGAGTGATGCGCATCGCGGTGAGCACAATCACCGCTAACTGATTCGATTAAGAAGGAACCTGAGACGACAATTGCCTGCGAGGGACGCCCCCGGTGGGCGCGTCCCTTTTCTACTTCCTCTCGAGACAAGGTCATCTTCGCTGTGTCTGTTACCGACTCCGCTCTCGCCCGAAACGTCGGGGCTGTGCGCTCGAGGGTGTCCCATGGGCCGAGCGCGGGCAGCAGACCGCATTCGACCAGGCGGCGGCTGGCGATGCTGGCCCTGGCCATCGGCGGTTTCGGTATCGGCACCACTGAGTTCGCCTCGATGGGACTGCTGCCCGAGATGGCAACCACGATGAACGTCTCGGAGCCGACCGCAGGGCACCTCATCTCGGCGTACGCGATCGGCGTCGTCGTCGGCGCTCCGGTCATCGCCACCCTTGCTGCACGGGTACCCCGCCGCATGCTGCTCATCGCATTGATGGCCGCCTTCACACTGGGCAACATCGGCACGGTGTTCGCGCCCAGTTTCAACGAGTTGCTCGCGTCGCGCTTCGTGGCGGGATTGCCACACGGCGCGTACTTCGGAATCGCAGCCCTCGTCGCAGCGCACTTGGCGGAGCCCGGCAAGCGAGCCAAAGCCGTTGCCATGGTCATGATGGGCCTGTCGGTGGCGAATGTCGTCGGCGTGCCCGCCGCAACGTGGCTCGGACAGGGCTTGGGCTGGCGCAGCGCATTCGCCGTCGTCGGCGTCATCGGTGCACTGACCGTCGCTGCGCTGATCGTGTGGATGCCGCGTCTGGACGGCATGCCCACCACCAACCCCATCACCGAGCTCGGTGCACTGCGCCGCAGTCAGGTGTGGATGACGCTGCTGGTCGGCATGGTGGGCTTCGGTGGCATGTTCGCTGTGTACACCTACATCT
>NZ_JBAWFH010000038.1:0-2985 GCF_049591685.1 Rhodococcus sp. (in: high G+C Gram-positive bacteria)
GGTATTGGTTTCGGCGGCGGATGCTTGCCCAAGGATATTCGTGCGTTCATGGCTCGCGCGGGTGAGTTGGGCGCTGACCAGGCGCTCACCTTCCTGCGCGAGGTCGACAACATCAACATGCGCCGACGCACCCGAATGGTCGAACTCGCTCGCGAAGCCTGTGGATCGCTGCTGGGCGCCCGCGTCGGCGTCCTGGGAGCGGCGTTCAAGCCCGACTCCGATGACGTCCGTGATTCCCCGGCTCTGAACGTGGCCGGGCAGATCCAACTCCAGGGCGCTGCGGTCAACGTGTACGACCCCAAAGCGATGGACAACTCGCGAGCGCTGTTCCCAACCTTGGGTTACAGCGCATCCACTCTTGAAGCCTGTGAGGGCGCCGACGTGGTGCTCGTGCTCACCGAGTGGGCGGAGTTCAAGGCATTGAAGCCCGCGGACCTGGACGGCGCAGTTCGGACCAGAACCTTGATCGACGGCCGAAATTGTCTCGATCCCCTCGAATGGCGGGCAGCAGGCTGGACCTACCGCGGTTTGGGACGTCCCTGACCGCTCTCCGGCTACCGGGCTGGGACGAAACCTGTCGACCACGATCGAATTCCCAGAAATTCGAGTCATTCACTTGAACGACAATAGCGGTCGCCGCGTTTGCAGAACGTATTCGAAGCGGGCAGAGTGGCCGATCGAGAAGCAAGAACTGCCGGAGCAACCCGGTTCTGGATCGCTTTCACGGGTTGAGACGAATGGCGTTTACAGAGAATGTTGCTCGCGGGTTACGGGGACCCTAGCCAGGGCGTTAACCGGGTGGAGCTTCGAAACCTGGCGCGCTGCCGTTCAATTCGGGGAAACTGCATGCCTTGCATGCTGCTGTAACGAAACTGGACGGCAGGTCGACTAACCCCATGGTTGGATTTGTCGCGCAGTGCGGCATCGGTTGCAAATGTGATAAACCAATACAGAGACGTAATCAACTTGTGATGTGACCCACTCGGGCAGACTCGGGTCCGATTGCGTGCGAAAATTTTAAGGCTCGAGCAATGGGCTAAGCATCTGCGTCAAAGTAGACGCGCAAACAGAACAACACAATGCACGTTGATCGACGCTGCGGGGCGAGCGAGAAGGGGGAGTCGGTGGCGACACTCGGATCAGTGCAACAAACACGCGGAGCCAGAGACAGGCCCACCTGGCGTGCGCGACGGTTGACCTCACGTCGGATTTGGGAACATCAGTACGTCGACAGGCTGCGTGTAACCGACGTGCTCGTCGTCATCGCAGCCGTGCTGACTGCGCAGTTCATCCGTTTCGGCGAACTCCAGACCGAGGGCACCGGAGCTTTCATCAGCTACACAGGTGTGTCCGTCGGGCTGGTCGCCCTGTGGGTGGCGTTCCTCGCAATCTTCCGGACCCGTTCCCCTCGCGTGATCGGTAATGGAGCGGAAGAGTATCGGCGCATCGTGTCCGCCACCTTCCGCCTGTTCGGCGTCATCGCCATCCTCTCCTTATTGTTCAAGGTGGACATCGCGCGCCTGTACCTGGCGATCGCACTGCCGATCGGGCTGATCGGCTTGCTCATCAGTCGTTGGCTATGGCGCAAGAAGGTGGCTACCAACCGCAGCAAGGGTAAGTACCAAACCGCGGTTCTCATCGTCGGTAGTCGCAAGGCTGCGGTATCCATGGCCAAGCAGTTCGAGCGCTCACCATCGGCGGGCTACAGCGTTGTGGGTATGTGCTTGCCTGGCTTCGAGCCGGAACGCGATCCGATCACCGTCGAGGGGTACGAGATCCCCGTGCTCGGAGACGAATACAGCGTGGTCGAGGCCATCGAAGCGTCTGGCGCCGACACTGTCGCCGTCACAGCCACTGAGCATCTCGGGACCAAAGGCATTCGCAAAATGGTGTGGGACCTGGAAAAGAAAAACGTTGACCTCGTCGTCGCCCCTGGCGTCGTCGACGTGGCCGGCCCGCGTCTCGTGATGCGACCCGTAGCGGGTTTCCCCCTGATTCACGTGGAGAAGCCGCAGTACAACGGAGCAACACGCTTCAGCAAGACTGCGTTCGACTTCCTCTTCGCCGCCGCAGTGCTGATTGTGATCGCGCCGATCCTGTTGGCCGCGGCGTTCGCGGTCAAGGTCTCGAGTCGCGGACCTGTGTTCTACAAGTCCGAACGCATGGGGATCGACGGCAAGCCGTTTTCGATGATCAAGTTCCGCAGCATGGTGCAGAACGCCGACAACCAGGTGGCCGACCTGCTTGCTCAGAACGAGAGCGAAGGCGGCGTGCTGTTCAAGATGCGCGACGACCCGAGGGTCACAAAGGTCGGCAAGTTCATGCGACGGTTCAGCATCGACGAGCTGCCTCAGTTCTTCAACGTTCTGAAGCGGGAAATGAGCGTTGTCGGGCCACGGCCGCCGCTGCGGCGTGAAGTCGAAACCTACGATGGTGAAGTGCGCCGGCGCCTCCTCGTCAAACCCGGCATCACAGGTCTCTGGCAGGTTAGCGGGCGTTCTGATCTATCGTGGGACGAGACTGTCCGCCTGGATCTGTCATACGTCGAGAACTGGTCAATGGTCAGTGATTTGCTGATCATTGCGAAGACAGTTAAAGCGGTGACAGGAAGTTCCGGAGCGTATTAGGGCTGTGCATTATGCGTTAACGGGAACAAGCTGCGCTAGGTGCGGGACTGGCGAAAGCAGACTTTTCGTACCGGCGGTGCTTCTAGTCGGTGACATTCCCGCGCTTGGTGGGGACAGAGATCCCCGACCTGGGCAACCTTCAACACAGAGTGGGGCTAATCCCTCCCCTAGAGCGGGTATTTCTGGTCACAAACTGTTCTGCGCGCGAGCAACGAGCTCGCGCGCGGTGGTCGCAAGCGGCGGCGAGTACTGAATGTTGGATTGAGACGTGCCCAGAGACTGTGCACTGGGCTAGCGAATTTTGTCGGAAGAGGGCTGAAGGTTGCAACCAAGCATCACCGGTGAGGGATCTACATCA
>NZ_JBAWFH010000039.1:0-10542 GCF_049591685.1 Rhodococcus sp. (in: high G+C Gram-positive bacteria)
GGGGGCGGGCGCAGGGGCACCCTGCCACGAAACGGTGAGGGCGGTGACCTCGTCGGCAAAGGTACTTTCGAGGCCCGTCACAGCTGTGTTCGCGCCCACCGTCGAGTCAGGATTTGCGGCCATGATTCGAGGGTAGCCACGAAGTCGGCGTCGCAAACGACCGTATTCCAGAGACCCTGTCGAAATATTGGCGGTACTGGTGAATTGTCAACACAGCGACGTACGGGGGTCGGCGTGTCCAGTACGGAACACGTCTCGAGGCTTACATATCGAAAGGGCACCGACGCGCGTGATGCACCTCCTGCGTCAGTGGTGGACGAACCCGGTCGACTACGGCTGGGCGGTCGACTACCACCTCTCGCATGCCGCTCTGCGATTCACCCGCCGAGCCATCGGCTTCTGGTGCTGGATGTTCACCGCGGTCGCGGTGTTCGCACTGTTCGCCGACGCGGGACCGGCCGAGGGCGCACCCCGTGCCGTAGTCATAACCCTGATTGTCAGCGCGATCGTCGTCGGGTTCGCGTGGATTTTCGGGTCATGGCCCGGCCGACGCCTGTCGATCTGGTTCGTCGTCTACGCAGACGTCGGTGTCACCGCCGTCTTCGCCTCGATGCACGAGCCGCTGGTGACGTTCACCGGAATCGCACTACTCGCGGTGATCGGCAGCTATATCGCGACGTTCCACGACGCGAAGGTGTTCGTCGGCCATCAGGTGTTCAGTCTCGTCGTCACCGCTGCACTGTTCATGCGACTGGTCACGACGCCGGGCACCGACGTCCCTCTCGCGCTGATGTTCCTGACGATCGTCTCCCTGCTGCAATTCTCGGTGCCCGTGCTGACACAGGGTCTACTCCTCTTGCTGCGGCAGGAGGCAACGGGCGCTCTCTTCGACCCACTTACCGGGCTGCGAAATCGTCGGGGCCTCGGCACAGCGCTCGAGCAGCACTTCACCGGGACGACCTTCCACGCTCACGAACCCTTCGTGGTCCTGGTAGTCGACCTGGACGACTTCAAATCCGTCAACGACCGCTTCGGTCACTCCCGCGGCGACGAGGTACTCACCACCACGGCAGCGCAGTTGGACGACATCTTCGGGGGCTCATCGGTCGCCTGTCGTAGCGGCGGCGAAGAATTCACGATCCTCATGCGTGCGCCGGTGCCGCTCGCCGCGGACGTCGCGCACCGGTGCTGCCGCGGCGTCCTCGACGCGACGGGGGTGTCGTTGAGCGTCGGCGTCGCCGCCCATACCTGCGACCCCGGCTGCAACCACCACACAAGCATCGACTCGGAGTTCACCGAGCTCCTCGAGCGCGCCGATATCGCGATGTACGCGGCAAAACGTCAGGGCGGCAACACCGTCGTCGTCGACGGCACCGAGCACGAGCCGATGGAGCCCCGCCTACGCTGATCCCGTGCGCTCACACGTTCTGCTGTTGATGACGGTCGGTCTGATCGGCGTGTACGAACCCCTGCGGTGAGTGTCGATGAGCCGATCACCTGCAACCTCCACCGACATTTCGTTCGCGGCAAGGCCTGAGAATCTCGAGTGGCTTTGGTACACGATGCCGTTCGTCGGCGCCGGGATCGGTGCGTTCGCCGGACTACTGTTGCAGTGGAGGGGATTTCGACTGACGGCGAACGGCTAGGTGATGCTGACGCCGCCGTCGACGACGATGGTTTGACCCGTCACGTACCCGGCCGCCGGTGAGGCGAGCCAGATCGCGGTTGCTGCCAGCTCTTCTGGGTCACCGGTGCGGCCGAGGACGAGGCGCGGGGCCATGGCCTGGAGGTAGCCGTCCGGGTACGAGTCGGTCATCTCCGTCTCGAAGAACCCGGGCGCGATTGCGTTGACGCGGATGCCTTTACGCGTTCCCCACTGTTGGGCGAGGTCGCGGGTGAGCCCGGCGATGGCCGCCTTGCTTGCCGAGTACGCGGCTTGCGGGAGCCCCGCGGTGGTAATCCCCAGGATGCTGGAGATATTGATGATCGAGCTCCCCGGCGTCATTACCCGCCCGCATGCCTGCGCGGCCCAGTACGAGCCGTTGAGGTTGATGTCGACGACCGACCGAAACTGTTCGGGTGTCTCCCGGGTCGCGGGGAATGCGGTGCCGACACCGGCGTTGTTGACGAGCACGTCCACCTGACCGAACTCGGCCATCGCGGCGTCGATCAGCGCACTTGCCTGAGCCGGATCGGCGATGTCGGTGACCACCGGAAGAGCCGTCCCACCGACCGATTCGACGAGTTTCGCGGTCTGCTCCAGCTTGTCCGCGCGCCGTGCCGCAAGGACGACGCGTGCGCCCGCCTCGGCGAAGCCCTTCGCGAATGCGACGCCGAGGCCGGACGAAGCGCCTGTCACGACGACCACTTTGTCGGTGATCGCGAAACGGTCGAGCACGGTCATGAATGACTCCCTCTGTCAGCGGCGGTGCGTGGTGAGAGGAACCTTACGTATCACCGCGTCGCAGCGATCCACTGACGCAGGATCGACTGCACGTCGGATCGTCGCGCCTGCACGTCGGCCAGATCGGTGAATGTCAGGATCGCTCGATCCGGCGCTTTCCACGCGAGCGAATCCGACGGATCGTAGACGGTGACGGGCCCGCCGTCAACGATTTTTTTCGCACCCGTGTGCAACACCAGCCGAAGCCCGCCGCGGCGTTCGAGACCGGTGGTCGCGAAGTGCTCGCCGATGAAGTAACTCGGGGCATTCCACTTGATCGCCCCCTCGATCCGTGGGTCGGCGCCTTCGACGACTCGGCACAGTTCGGCCAACGCGTCACGCCGGGGGTCGTCGAGGGTGGCGAGGAATCCGGCGACGTCAGGCACTCCATCCCCAGTTGAACGGGTTGAACACCACCCGATACCAGACGCCGGTGTCGGGAACGTTCGTGCACGGAACGATGATGACCGACTGCTGGGCCTGCTCCAGGTTCTGTGCCTTGTTGCAGAAGTACTGCCCGCCCTCGCCGGAAAACTCCGACCGGTACACGGGCCCGTAATGCCACGGATCCGCGCTCGCGGTCCCGACACCGACGGTGGCGCCCGCGGCGATGGGGAGCGCCATCATGGTGGTGAGGACTGCTACACGTCGAGACGATCGGTTCATTGTGTGCACCCTTCGCAGATGTGGCCCGGCACCCGTGTCGTCGCTCACCGCCCGTGCGGCGTTACCGATCGTCTCTTCTCCACCACGAGTGGTTCAGGGCGGCGTGCCTGGTCATCTCCCAGTAATCGACGATCCGCCACGGCAGTGTCGAGACCACGCGCCCGGCGTCGTTGCGGTACCAACTGTCCATACCGTCGTGGGTCCAGATCATGCGCGGTGCGCCTCGTCGTGCCGGCGAACGTACTCCTGCTCCACCTCGGGCTTGCCTCTTTTGCGCTGACGGACATGCTGAACGGCATCAGCTCCTGGTTCCACGACGACGGCGAGATGACGATCGGCGAGGTCGCCGAAGACTACGTCGACCTCGCGGTGCATCGACTCCTGGGTTCTCGCCCGTGACGGTTACGGGAATGTGCGACAACGCTTTCAGCGCTGTGCGTGACAGATTGATCGCCAACCTGGAGTCCGGCGACGAACTCGGCGCGTCCATCGTCGTCGACATCGACGGCCGCGGAGTCGTCGACATCTGGGGTGGCCAGAGGGATCTCGACCGGACGACGCCGTGGGGCGAGAACACGATCACCAACGTTGTCGATCGAGGACTCCTCGACCCGTATGCGCCCGTCGCGCGGTGCTGGCCGGAGTTCGCGGCGGGCGGCAAGGACCAGATCGAGGTGCGGCATCTCATGTCTCACACCTCGGGGGTGTCCGGCTGGGACCGTCCGTTCACCACCGAAGACATGTACGACTGGGAGAAATCGACCGCGAAACTGGCTGCGCAGCAACCATGGTGGGATTCGCGCACCACATCCGGCTATCACGCGGCGAACCAGGGTCACCTGATCGGCGAGCTGATCCGACGGGCGACCGGTCGCTCGCTGCGGCAGTTCGTAGCCGAGGAGATTGCGGGTCCACTCGACGCGGACTTCTCGATCGGTGCCGACGAACGCCACTGGGGACGCATCGCCGACATCGTCCCGCCGCCGCCGCCGATGACCGACGCCTACCCCGACCCGATGTGGATCAGGCGTCGTACGTTTCTGGGTCCGTTGGTGGACGCACGGTCGGCGAACACACCGGAATGGCGTCGGGCAGACATGGGTGCGCTGAACGGGCACGGCAACGCGCGGTCGGTCGCGCACATCAAGTCGGTGATCTCCCGTGGCGGCGAGGGGCTTCTCGGTCGGGACGCCATCGACCTGGCTTTCGACGAACAATGCAACGGCGTCGATCTGGCTCTCGGCGTACCGCTGAGATTTGGAATGGGCTTCGGGCTGCCCCAGCTCGATACCATCCCGTACATCCCCGACGAGCGCATCTGCTTCTGGGGCGGCTGGGGCGGGTCGCTGACGGTGATGCACCCGGAAACCCGAATGACGTTCTCCCACGTCATGAACAAGGTGGGACCCGGCATCATCGGTTCGGCGAGAGCGGAGCACTACCTTCGGGCGACCTACGCTGCGATGATCTAGCCGCGACTCGACGCCTGCGCTCGATCGCGGTGTACCACTGAACGGCAAGGACAACGGCGAGCGCCACCTCGACGAGGTCGCCGCCGTAATACATCAGCTGGGCGCCGGCGTGGAGATCGTCGAGGGTGAACGACGTATCGGGCGGCTCGGTGCCGTACAGGCTCTTGGCGAGGATCGCGTGCGCCGCGCCCGCCAACAGCAGCGTCACCGCGTGCAGGCCGATCCCGTAGCGGCGTCGAACCGGGTCTACCTGGCATATTGCGAAGCTGAACAGCACCCCGGCCGCGAACACGTGCAGGTGCACGGCGACGGACAGGACCACGTCGTGGTGCATCGAAGCGAACACCGGCGTCCGGTATAGCAGCCACAAACCGCCGACATCGACGACGGCAGCCACCGGCGGGAAGACGAGCACACCGACCGCCCGGGAGTGCGCGAGCGCGACGAGGGAGTTCCTCGGTGGGCCGGGAGGCAAGGCGCGTAGTGCGAGCGTCACGGGCCGGCCGAGGACCAGCAGCAGCGGCGCGGCCATCCCCGTGACGAGGTGGACGGCCATGTGCTCGGTGAACATTCCTCCCGGGAGCGGGACGACCGCAACCAGAATTACGGCAGCCCCGCCCGCGAGAAACGACGCCTGCGCCCATCCCGACCATCGGTCCCCACGTCGCCGGAGCCTGGCCGCCGCCGCGACGTACAGCCCGACGAACAGGAGTGCCGCCGCGACGGCCACCCACCCAGACTCATGCATCGCTGGCCCGCGCGAGTCGTCGGCGGGCACGCACCATCAGTGCCGCACCCACGAGTAGCAAAACCACCCCGAACCCGTTCCACGCGAGGTCGTACGGCAGCAGATCGACGTCGTACCGCACCTGATGGACGCGGAGGACCTTGTGATCGATCAGCCCGTCGAACAGTTGGAAGCCGCCGGCGCCGAGAATTACCGCCGCCCAGAAGTGTCCGACCGCGAGTGCCCGCTGCCGACGCAGGTCGGACAGCAAGACGAAACCGGCTACGAGAAGCAGTAGTTCAGCCGTGTGCAACAGTCCGTCGGACAGCAACCCGATGGCAGGCGTCGACCGGTCGAAAAAATGATGCCACCCCAGTAACTGATGGAAGACAATCTCGTCGACGGCGGCCATCGAGGCGACCCCCAACATCGCTCCGGACGCCACCGAGCCCCGTCGACGAATCGGGCTCGACACTTCGTTTGGCCGCATTGTCGGCGGGTACCCGCGAGCGATGTGGAAAAACACCGTATGGGAAGGTCTGGTCGCCGGGGCGGTCGGAGCCGGGGTGATGACACTGAGCGAGAGGCTCGAGCAACGCATCACCGGACGCCCGAATTCGTATGTCCCGGCACACGTTCTGCACCGAATCACCGGGGCGGGACAACCGAACACGGCCGCCAACTGGGCGATGCACTACGGCCAGGCCGCGGTGCTCGGAGTTCTGCGATCGGTGATGTCCGAGGTCGGTCTCCGCGGACCACTGGCGTCGGCGAAATTCACCGTCGTCCGGTTGACGAACGACCAAATTCTGGAGAACGCGACGGGCGTCGGCGCTCCTCCGCAGACATGGCCGCGGAAGGAACTTGCCGTCGACGTTCTGCACAAAGCCGTCTACGCGTTCACCACCGGGGCGATCACCGATGCGCTCGCCGCCCGACGAGGACCTGGTCCGGGACAGCTGCACGCGCAGAGGCCCCCGGCCGGCAATCGGGTGTCGGGCCCATCCCCCACGATCAGGCAATGCTGTAGAACTCAGCCCTCGGTGACGAGCGGATGCGGCTGCGAGTTGAACCTCGTCGGTGAACCCCCGGCCTCCGCGATGCCGTGAATGCCGCCCCACGTCGACATCGTGAGGTAGTCGATCAGGTCGTCGATCGACATCGTCTTGTGCTCGATCCACCAGTGCGTCGCCAGCCGAACCGCGCCGACGATCGCGAAAGCGAACGGCACCGAACCACCCGAGTCCATCTCGTACGTGCGCAGATGCTTGCCCAGCACGGTGGCGAGCAACTCGGCGATCTTCCGCTCCGACTCGGTGATGGCCTCGCGGTTGCTGGTGTTCGCCATGACGTAGAGGTACACGTTCGGATCGTGCGCGATCGTCTCGACGTACGCGGTGATGACCGCACGGGTCAGGTCGTACTCGCCGAGCTCCTCGGATATCGCCGACGCGATCCGAGGCGCAAGCGTCGTCTCCAGATAGTGCGCCATCGTGGCGTTCGTCAGACCGCTCTTGTTCGTGAAGTTTTTGTACAGAACGGTTTTCGAGATACCGATTTCGGACGCGATGTCGTTCATCCCGATCTCGCTACCGTGCAACCGGATCGCCGCGAGAGTGCCGTCGAGCAGTTCGGCACGACGCGCGATCTTGTGGTCCCGCCACCTCCGTTTGCGCCCGTCGGTGCTCTCCGGCGCAGTCTGCGCTAAGGCTTCGTCTGCATCGGTCACGGTCATGGTTCTGCTCACGCGCTCATCTCGGACCCTCGAAGGCACCGGTATGTGCAACTCGTCGTCATGCATAACAGCATCACCGCTGAGCGTGCCAGTTGTCAATGGCAGACTCGGTGGCGTGGGTCGGGTGGTTGCGCCCGCCCCCACACCGCTTGAATGGTCCATCCATACGATCAGCTAGCTCGCAAGGACCATTCAAGCGGTGCGGGGCGCGTCGAGCGGGGCCCAGGCTCGTGCTGCTAGCCCAGCAACTTCTGCATCGCGTCGATTTCACGCTGCTGTGACGAGACGATTTCCCGTGCGAGCTCCTGCGCGTCGGCGTTGGAGCCGTCGGCGATCTCGGTCCCGGCCATCTCGACCGCGCCCGAATGATGTTCGATCATCATCGTCAGCCACTGGCGGTCGAACTCCGGCCCGGACAGGGTCAGCAGGGAATCCATCTGCTCCTGCGACATCATCCCACCACCATCCATCGTGTGACCGTCCATGCCTTCCGACGGCGCGGGCTGATCCCAACTTTCGAGCCACGCGGCCATCTGCGTCATCTCGGGCTCCTGAGCGGCGGAGATGGCCGACGCCAGCGCGACAACCTCGGCGTTGTCGGTGCGACCGTCGACCATCGCCGCCATGTCGACGGCCTGCGCGTGATGCGGGTACATCATCTGCGCGAACATCACGTCCGCTTTGTTGAACTGCGCGTCGTCGGATTGGGTTGACGCCGCGCCGGTGGTAGCGCTGGAAGAGTGGGTTGTGTGCGGCGTCGACGTATCGTCGCTGCAGCCGGTGACGACTGCTGCACCGATGGCGGCGGCGGCGATGGAAGCAATAATTCTGTTGGACATCGTTTTTCCTCGGGTGGATGGTTCGGGGGTAGCGGGGTTCGACCCCTGTCACACCCGCAACATCACCGATCGGTCCAACTCCCACAGCGCCCAGGGTGGGGCGCGGCCGAACCTCGATTCGATGCCGACCGTCGACCGCCCGCCGTCGTTCGATGAAGCGGCTACCGAGACATCGATGTCATGCAGGCCGATGGGGGCCAATTTCGTCACGGTCCCCATACATGCGTGCATCGCATGATGACCGGACGGGCAGTCGTGCTCAGCGATTGCACCCTGGAGATCCGCGCGGTCCGAGACCATCGACATCCCCTCGTGCACCCTCGGCGCCGGTGATGCCGGCGTCCACGAGTGCATGAACAGAACGCCGAGGACGGTGAGCGCAATCAGCAGCACACGCGAGGGCCCGGAGCTCCCGTTGCCGCGCTGATTCGCCATGCCGTCGACGATAACACTGCATACCCCCTAGGGGTAACACGTCGGGGGTCAAATTGTGTACGGACCGGTGGGTCTGTCGTGGTAGCCCTTCGCGCCGACAAGGGATGAAAGCGTACTGAAGGGCGAGTCGCCCCGATCGAGGGCGGCGAGGGCCGACCCGAACCCGAACCGCGGCTCTCAACCGAGATACCTGCGCGCCGCGGTGTCGACGTAGACACGGTCCACGACGGGGAACATCGTCCAGCCCGATTTCTCGTAGACCTCGGCGTACCGCGGAAGTGCCGCCGCACCACAGCAGGGGCGTCGACGCCCAGCTCGGCCCGATCTAACTCGTCGAATGGTGTTGTTGCACTGATGATGTAGCGTCCGAACCCGATATCGTCAGCCGCGTCCAGAGCGCGTTCGTGCGCGTCCACCACGTCGGCGATGTCCACCCTGCTGTACAGCAATTCGTTGATCTTCGGGTTCGCATCGGGGTACGCGGCGCGGACTGGGGGGGCGGTCGTCGACATCGGGGAAGAGCGTCGCGGTTCGCAAGACGATCACCGCAAGACCATTCTCTCGATTGAACACTCGGCACATGCCCTCTGCCGGCGTTTTGATCACGCCGAAAATATCCGCGTTTCCGGCACAACGCTTTCGGTGATCCACGACGCGGGACCACCGGCGGGCGGCGTCATGGCCCCATCGAATGTCGTCGTCGAACTCGAGAAAACGACGCGGCCGACACCCGCCGCGGCCGATTCTTCTACACCGCAAGCGATCCGGACACATTGACGTTTTACACTCTTGTGCAGCGCGGCGGTATGTACGACCGCGTCGATTCCCACCAGAGCCTGTTGCAACAGTGTGCGGTCCGTGACGGATGCGACGTGGGTTGTCCAAGGTGATGGCTCGATGTCGAGTCCGGCGACGTGGTGCCCCTGATCGCCGAGCTTTCGAACCAGCGCCTCACCCAGATGGCCTGCGCTGCCTCTCACGAGAATGCGCACCGGCCACACGCCGGCGGCTCCGTCGACACCCAACCACCGGTTTTACGTTTGCCCACCCATCTGCGCGGGGAAGCAACGAGGATGCAGACGTTTCTTCCGCACGCAGGGTTCGTCCGTTCGGCGCACGCGCTCGACGACCGGCGACTCGGTAAGCAGCGGGTGGAGACGTTTCAGATCCTCCGCGCACTGGTGTGGCCGACGTACGGGTGGAAGCGTCACCCTGCGGTCACGATGTGGCGGGGGTTCACCCCGGCCGTCGTCGCGTACGGCATCGCGACGTGCCGGGAATGGGCGGCGAGGGGGCACGCCGACGCGCTCGAAGAACAACTCCTCGAATACAGCGCGGGCACGCGGTACTCGTTCGACGAGCTCAGCGCGGAGGGGAAGCTTCCACCGTGGCTGGGCGACGATACCGTGCACGAAAGTCACCGCAGGGCCCTCGCGAACAAGTCACCCGATCTGTACCCGAAGGACTGGTCGGGCGATCCGGGCTACGTGTGGCCGACCCCGCCATACCCTGTATGGCCGTTGCCCTTTCGTATCGGCAAGGACACTCTGACCTCGGAGACCCCGACGCGGACGGTCAGCAGACTGAACGACGCGAAGGCCCCCGGCGCGGCATTCCTCGACCCCGGTACCGACGCATGGGACGCGCTGCGGCTGCTGAAGCGCGGAGAGTCCGTCGACCTTCAGTTCCCCGAGCCGTCGACGCTGATACTCGCCGCGAGCCGTGTCCGTGCGGGGCTGACGGCCGTGCTTCTCGATCAGGATCCGCCGACCGACGACCCGCTGCCCGCCCCGTCGGAGGAACGCGGCGGGACGGTGTCCGCGTCGATAGCACGCAAGCCCAGCGAGGTCGACCGCGAATCGATGACCCTCGAAGCCACCGACCCTGCGCGAATCCGCTGGTTCCGACGCGGCCAGTCGATCCCGGAGCCGTCCCGCTTCGCCCTCGTGGCGACGACGGGTGCCGTCGTCCCACCCGAGATCGACGGCCTCCCGGTCCTGCGCGTGGAGTGCGGCTCCGCCGCCGGTGTGTGAAAAGTGCTGCCTCGACAGCACTTTTGACACACGGTCAGGTGCGGCAGCGCGCTATCGGCGTGCCGAACAAACGGAACGTTTCGCTGGTGTCGACGTCGGCCTCCACGCCCTTCTGCAGCAGGACGATGATGTCCGAGCCGCCGAACTGGACGTAGCCGAACTGATCTCCCTCGGCCGCGCCCGCTCCCACCG